>CAJXMR010000003.1 GCA_913056305.1 uncultured Ralstonia sp. | reverse complement strand
TCCCAGCGCAGCGTCCGGGGCTCGAAGTGCCGATGCAGCTTCATGCCCGCTTGCGTACGGCGCAGGAAATCTCGCGCGTACAGGGCGCCTTTCAGATAGTCGCGATCGTGTTGCAGGCTCATCGGGCACCTCCAGCCGGGCGGTGAAGGGCGATGCGGGTGCGGTGGCGTGCGGGGCGATGCCCGCGTGGGATGGGTACAGCTTGGGTCGGTTGATCCATTGTCTTGCCCTCTTCTTGGTTGAGTAGGGAGCCACCCACCGGGGAGGTGGGCGGGCACACGACAAGGTCTGCAATACCGACCAAAAAGCCAAGACGGCAGGGCCGAAGCCCTCCCTGTCGGGCCCGCCCATATAGGCGAACGACGACAGCGGTAGAAACTTGAGGGTTTCTTCCGGGCTCTTTGGTGCGAGATTGCAGTCTCGGCTGCGCTTGTTGGCGCAACGGGGGGAGTTTAGCGGGTGGGTGGTGAGCAGCGCAAGACAGGGAATCGCATAGGGAAATCAATCGAATCCCTGGCCCCTTTTCCGCAAAAGTGGCTCATTGCTGGCACTCTTCCAAGGGAAAATCAGTTCGACATCCAAAAAATCACCGACATGAACCAATTCCCATCAAAACATCTATCGATAATTTCGCTCAACCAGATCGGGCAAAACCCCGGGCGGACAAAATGATTGCCCAATTCTATGAAGAAGAGAGAACAGCTGCTCCTCCATCTCAAAGTAATCATTCCTTGGAGCCATGTACACAACTATTCCAGCGCCCATTAAATGTTCTTTTACTTGCCGCTGGTGCTCCTTATAACTAAACCCACCCGGCGCACCAACGACCGACCGACTGTTGGATTCATCGATTATTGAATTCAGCCTCTCAATGAAAACCCTGTAATCATCAGAAACAGTTGTTTTCCCGCTACGGGATTGATTGAAAATCTTTCCGTACAGCAACAAGGCATCAATGTGCTGCGACGACAATCTATCTCGCTTCTTAACTTCGGACTCCAAGTACTCACAAAATACCTTCATATGCTCTATGTGATTAGCGAGAGCTGCGTTGCTAGAAGTACTAAAGTAGCTGAGCAGCGCCACAAATATTCCACCAATCGTAGCAATCGAGACCCCCAGATCCATCACAGCCTTAAATATAGCAAGACTCTGATCTATCTTTGAAAAATAGTCTTTCACACACCCATTAGAAAAACAAAGCGGTGACAAATAAATCCCGGAGCGCCATGTAGTAACGACCAGCACTACAATTGACAAAAATGAGCCAAGAATCAGAACGAACAGTATCAATGTGGCCAATGACGCCACACTCGGCTGTTCCTTGCAAAATTTTCGAAGCTTATTCATATTGCAAACTTGGCCGAATTTCTTTCAACTCCTTGCGAAGTTCGTCCGCCTTCTTAGGGAAGGAACGCTTCAAAATCCCCAATCGCTCGCTGGCAGCGTAATATCTCTTCTTAAACCAATAAGTCTCGGAGTAATTCGGCCTACCCATATCCTTCTTCAGTCTTGCAATTATCTTCTCTACACGCTCTATATCCATATGCGATGGCAGCGGAAGAATCTTTCGAAGCCTATTGAGCAAAACAAAATGCTGACTATGACCAACCCTACCCAACTTGTTCACTCTCCCCATGCATCGATTAAAGTCTTTCCGGTAGGCGTGTGATGCCCGATAACCAGGACCTGCCGCTAGCAACTCCAGATTCTTCACCGCCGCCCGAATTCTCCTCGGCTCATCTGGAGGCAATCTCGGCTGATCAAAATCGACGCGAAGTCCGTGCACAATCAACGGCCTCATCGAGACATACTGAATCTTTGTTTTTTGACTGTTTATTGGTAATCCCGCACCGTTAAGCATATCCTCCGCCAAGCTAAGAGCATAATTGAAATCATAGTTGGCAACCTTTGAGGAGATAGTTATATCATCCACAAATCTTGTGTATACGAGATTTTTGTACCTTAGCCGCCGGACGAGATTGCCCTCACTTTCATAAAGACAGAGCGTTGCAATATAACTTGAGGTGAGAGCCCCTTGGACAATCGCACCGTCCTTACAACAGATATCAGCGAGAACGTCTGAAACAGTCTTCGAATATTTTAGGAATTTGGAAAAAATTCCAAAAACCTGCTCGCGGTGAATGTTATCGAAGAAATCTCGAATATCTAGAGTTAGAACACTCTTTGCCCCGCAATGTTGCCGCGCGCAGTTTACGTAGTCCTTATCAGCGGCTGCCGACTCAGAGAGTTCATCGTTGGGAATGGATCCAAAGATATGATCCGGCCAACTTATAATATTCGAATCGGAGAAGATGCGTTTATTGATGCGTCGCTGTATCTTTCGCACCAAGTAGTGGGGATTGTGAACGACACGGATCGAGCCGTCCTTCTTTGGAACTTCCCGCCTCCTGTATCTTTCTTCTGCGGGAAGCGCCAGCGCTTCATTCAATTCGACCTGACTAATATCAAGCGCTTCACAAAGACCGGCGATACTGGATATGGAACCAGGGGCCTCCTTGATTGGATTAAGTTTAGGAGTCCCCACCATGATCCCGTATAGAAAAGCGTTATCAAAGTGGTTTGGCCAGCCCATTCAACAGGGCGCAGAAAGGCATGATGCTTTAATCGACAAGTCGTTGGAAGCTGCCATGCCTTTCATGGCCAAACCCTGCGACTAACTCTCTTCGGGGCGAAGAGACGGACGGTGGCCGCTCCTCCCCACAAGTCATCCAATAGAGCATTAGATTGACGTCTGTTTCCAGACTAATCCAAACAACTTAGCTGTCGACCGCGGCAAATGGGCGGTACGCCCACGCGTCACAGGAGGATACATCAGTACAACGACCTATCAAATCCCTCTCTTGCATGGTTGTGGCGATTTTGTCGAACTAGGTCAAGGATTGGCCCGAGCATGGCTGATTTGCCTGTAGCCCTCTGTCCGTTAACAACACGTATGGGCTACCGAACCACCCTACGACGCCCGCCCCATCTGCAACGTATACCGACACCCCGTCCGAAAATTAGTACACCCCCAAAACGCCCCACTCTTCCCGTTCCGCGCCACCAGCTTCACCCCACAAGCCGGACACGAAGGCGTCTGGTAATCCCCCTCGAACACCTTCGCCAGCAGCGCAGCTTGCTTGTCCTGGTCGAGCGCGCGGATGCGCTCAAGAATCGCCGGCCCGTCCAATAGCTGTATACCGGCGCTCTCCGAAAACGCCTGCACCGGCATGCCGACATAGCCAGACAAAGACCAGAACACGCCCCGCTTGACCTTGTGCGCCAGCATCGAGCCGCCCAGCGCCCGCACCGTCTCCACCTTGACGGGCGCGCTCCAAGCCTTGCACTGGACCACCGCCACGGGCGCGTCCTGGCCGGCCTTGTACAGCGTGGCGTCGATCCCGCCATCCGGGCCGTGCGGCACCGTCTTGACCGTGAACCCCATCTGCTCGTAGTACAGGACGCACAGCAGCTCGAACCGCTTCCACTCAAGCGCCTTGATGGCGTCCAAGCTCCAGCTCTGGACGGCGGCGGATTGTGCTGGCGTGGGCGTTTGCGCGGCGGTGTCGCGCGTTGGAGTGGGCGTCTCGCTGCCTGCCGCACCGCGCACGGGTTGGGGCGGTGCCTTGGCCGGTCGGGACCGCTTGGCGACGATGCGCGGTTCCTTACCCGTCGAATCGAGCCGGGCATCGGCTTGCTGCCTGTGCTGCCGCAGGTACGACAGCACGGCGATGAAGGCGAGCAGCAGCGCAGGCATCCAGGCGAGCCCGCGCATCACCATCGCGATCCCGACCAGAAATGGATTGGCTGCAAACGCCGATGGGAGGATGTTGTGGAAGATGAGGTAGCTGGCCACCGAGCCAATCGCCAGCACCCACCACGGCAACGCCAGAAGCAGGTCGCCCGTGGATGGTTGTTTTCTCCTACGCCCCATTTGCTGAAACCCTTGAAGGTTGTTTTTTTTCAGTACCGCGCCGGCTGTCGTGGTGCGCCTCGCCATTATTCGGGCGAGGAATCCCCCTGCACGTGACCGTTTAGATATTTTGGATTAGGCGCTTTTTTATAATCCAGATAAGGTAATCACACCTGGATTTTGTTGAGGAACAGCATAACCCACGCGTTGGCGAATCGTAGCCCTCGGTGGTAGGGGGTTTCGAGGTTTTCGCGCCAACCAAGAAATCATGCAGCTGCACTGACAGGCGCCACGCAGCTACGGTAGCATCTCGCGCCAGCACCTTGCACCGGACGATCGCCCGGAATCCCGATGGGGCTGACGCAGTGATATTAAGAAACCAACGACAAATACGAACAGGGGGAATTTCGGATGAAGAATTGGACCGCCTACATGCGTGCGGGCTTGGGCATCGGCTTTGTGGGGCTGTTTTTGGGTGGATGCGCTTCGACGCTGCCTGCGCCGGTGCTCAAGATTTCGCCTGCGGACACCACTTACGTCAAGGTCATCCCAGCACCACAGCCAGTGGGGATTACGATGACGACGATCGCCGTCGGTGGTGTTGCCGCCCAGACTGCAAATAGCTCAACGTTGTCGCAATCTCAGCGCTTCTACGCGCTCGTCAAGGATGATCCACGCACTCAAACGCTCCAGCAGCGCTTTCGTGACCGCGTGATCGCTGAGGCCAAGTCGGCAGGTCTCGCGCTGCAAGACGGTCAAGACCTCGACATCTCGGCGCTAGCGAGCAACCAGCAGATGATCCTGCTAAAGGGGTTCAATGCGTACTATCAGGCAAAGACCATCGCGCACCGCTACACCCCGTATGCCTTCACCTTTATCGAATCGTCCCGAGATCCGGTGATTCCGAAGGGCGAACGACACATCCTGCACACGGCATCGGCACGCATTGAAGATGACAAGTACGCGTTTGCCCTGTCGGATGGTGTGTTCAACGATCTGAACGTGTCGCTGGATGGGCTGGATGCGGCGGTAGATGAGCTGGCGAAACGGGTTGTGAAGGAGCTCCTTGCCGCTAGATAGACCACATCCGTGAAAGCGCCGGCCGACATTGAGTTAGCGTAGACAAACGAAGGTTGACGCGGCCAACATAGGCATGCTCGGCAGGGCCCGGCTTTAGCTCGCGCAGACAAAACAACATTGGAGCAAGAAATGGCAGCACCGATAAAGGGGAGTGAAATATCGTGGTCCGACTCCATCTCGATAAAATTTGGGTTCACAGGGTTATCCATACTCCAAACCACCCCCATTATTCGTCAAATAATTCAGGCAAATTGGCCGATCATTCGACGCCGAAAACAATGCGTCTACATCATAAGACTAAGCGGTAACGTCGCTGTTTCTTATGCCGACAAGCACTCCCCTGTCATATACATTGGAGAAGGAAACGCGTACGACAGACTCTACAATCATGCCGCCTGGCTTGCCTCATTGCTAGTCAGCGTGCCGAACCTTTCGGTTAACGTACACATTGCAGAAGTAGCACGCAAGAACCATCAATCTCTATATCAATACATCGAAGCCGATATGATCAAATGGTTCGCGGAGAAATACGGGATGCTTCCCTGGTTTAACCAGCAAAGGGAGCGCAGCAAAGAAGGGCACTATGTTTACCATGCTGAAGCGGAAAAAAAACTTCGCCAACATCTCCTGAACGGCTCGGGAAATTCATTCCTATGGTCAATTAGGCCAACGAAAAATAACGATCAATATAGTCAGTACAGCAAAGGCATCCAAAGCGATTAAGTCCTCCGGCATTGCATATGCTACGCCGAACAGACGCAAACACCTCTGGCACAATCGCCCCACCCCACACCTCGCACGTGATGACGCGCCCCCTAGCGAATCCGCCAGCGCCGAGGGTATGGTTGCGGCCTCCATCACGCAAATGTCTGCGCGCATGGGCCGGGTGCCCCAGTCACCGGACAAACTTATAATGACGCCCGGCCATGCGAGACCGCGTCGCCACAAGCGACCGGCGCGCATGAAACTCGCGCCGCACATGCAGCAGCATCCCCCGGCCGAGCCCCTCTAACCACCACCATGCCCCACCGCTTCCGCCAGCTCTCCGTTTCGTGCGCAGTCGCCGCCCTCCTGTCGGCATGCGGTTTGGGCTCGACGCCCGCGCCGCTCTATCAGCAGGAGGAGTTTGACGTGGCGACGAGCCCCTACGCGCGCACGTTCCAGGCGAAACCCGAGGCGACGTGCGAGGCCGCGCGCCGCGCGCTGCTGAGCCAGGGTTACGTGTCGAGCTCGCCGCGCCCCGACACGATCGACGGCAGCAAGAATTTCCAGCCGAGCAACGACACGCACGTGGTGATCGCCTTTCACGTGGTCTGCGCAGACGCCAACACCGAAGGCACGTCGAGCACCGCCTATGTGAACGCGGTGCAAGACCGCTACGCGCTCAAGAAGACCAGCACGTCGGCCAGCGTGGGCCTGAGCGTGCTCGGCTCGCTGTCGCTGCCGATCGGCTCGGGCAGCGACTCGATGGTGAAAGTGGCCAGCGAGACGATTCCGGCCGGCGTGTTCTACGAGCGCTACTTCAAGCTGGTCGAGCACTTCCTGAAGGTGGACCCGGTGCGGCGCGACCGCGCAACGGTCAAGGCGGCAGAGAAGGAACACGTGGCGCCGCTGCCCGAGCCCGCCCCCACGCCGCAGGGCGAGCCGATGAAGATGACGACGCCCGTGGTGCCGACGCCGCCCGCCCCGCCCGTGCCGGTGGTGGCACCCACTGCGGCACCTGTGCCGGCTCCGACGCCCGCACCTGCGCCGGCACCCGCACCAACGCCAGCACCGACACCCGCGTCAGCGCCGGCCGCAACGCCTAAGACGCCTGTCGAACCGACACCCGCTGCACCGGCACCGGCAACCGCGCCCGCATCCGCACCGGCCGCCACGACCCCGGGCGGCGCAAGCTGAACGCGGGCACGCCCGTACTCAACCACCGCCACAACGTCGATGCGAGTGAAGGCCAGAATCCCACTCTTGTGGACGTTGCTGCTTGCAGCCTCCTTCGCGGGCGTTGTTGCGTGCGTCGTCGGGTGGTTCATCCTGTTGTCGACCATCTGCTCGAACCCGCGCACGCCTGTGCCGCAAACGCAGCATGTCATTCCGTATAGCTGTCATGGAATGCAGTTCTTCCTCTCTCCTTTGGGAGACGCCATGCTGCATTGGCTGATCCCGGTGGGGCTCCTCTGCATGGTGCTCAGCCTTGTTGCCGCTGCCATGGTGGCTCGGCCGATCGCCAATGCATGGCTGAGCGCAGTCAACAACGTGAAGCCCTACCGCGTTCGGATCATCGGGGTACCGCCGGGAGAGGCGCCCGATTGGGTGAGAGAGCAGTGGGTCGGGTTGGAGCTGCCCTTGGCGCAGGCGTCTCCCACTGCGAGCAGCGTGCTTTCGTCTGGGGTCCTTTCCGGCCCGCGCTCATTCTTTGCCGCGAACAAGGCGCTCATCCTTGGGCAATATCAACGGCGGCAAGGCTTCAAGGTCAACGTCATCGAGGCGCTCACCGTGCTCGAGAGCGCGTCACCCGAGGCAGCCAATTGGTGGCGTGCGAATGCTCCGCACTTGATGAAACCGTCTCGTTTCTTTGTTTTCTCGGAAGAGGTCTGCGCGGTCGTTCAATGAGGCTGCCGGCCAACGACGTCATTCGCCGTTGATGCCTGCCGCTGGCGCCCTGGCTGCGCGAACGGCGGCGACGGCCCTCCCTGAAGGGTCGAGCCGCCGCGACACCTCGCCGTCGGGGCGATCAGCGTCGACAGCCGACGAAGTTCAGGCCGCTGCGGCCTGCTGCATCGCGTCGAGCAGATCGCCGCCCAAGATATCGACAAGATCGGTCAGCATCCGGCTCAATTCACCCGTCATCAGCGTGACATCGGAGTCGAAGCGTTCGTCGTCGTTTTGCGCGGTGGAGTCTGCCGCCTCCTTGATCACGTCCAGCGGCGTGACACGCTTGATCGTCAGCGACGGCGTCAGTACGAAGGAGACCCGGCTATCCCAGGTCATCGCGAGGCGCGTGCATTGTTTGCCGGCTTCGATGTGCCGCCGCATGTCGTCCGCTTCCAGCGCGTGGCCGACGTATCGCACCGTGGCGCCGCCTTCACCGGTTGAGCGCAGCTCGGCGTCCTGGTCGACGGTGAATCCGCCCGGCGCCTCGCCAGACAGCAGCCAATCCGTCATCGCGGCCACCGGCGACAGCGCCACGCGCACGCTGGCGAGCGGCAACTGATCGATCGATTTGACGAGCAGGCCGCGAACGTCGTCGGCAACCGCCTGCGAAGCGGCATCGATGACGAGCCAGCCGTTGACCGGATCGATCCACACGCGGGTATCGCGGCAAATGCTGAACGCGCGCGGCAGCAGTTCGTCGGTCACCTGCTCCTTGAGCTCGCGCATCTGCTTGCGGCCGAGCTTGAAGCCCTGCTGCTCTTCAATTTCAAGCGCCCGGGCTTTGGTCACCTGATTGACGACCGACGCCGGGAGCAGCTTCTTTTCGGTACGGAACGTGAGCAGCATCTGCCGGTTGATCGAATACACGAGCGCGCCGTCATCGCGTGGCGATGCCCATCCGGAGCGCTGCATCTCGACACTGTTGCCCGGTTGAAACGCGTGGGGCGCCAGCCATTTTTCGAGCTGATCAGGGGCAACGGCCCAAGGCGCCGGGAGACGATGAAGCTGAAGGTTCTTGAACCACATGGGAGTACGGGCAAAGAGCGCGATTCTAAATCAGGGCGGCGCTTCCCGACCCATTTCCGCCATTCGGACGAATCAAAGTCGAACGGCGGAGAGGGGGCGGAGGCTGCCGGTCGCAGGTCGTGCCGTCCCTGACCGCTGCCGGCCATCTACGGCCGCTCACTCAAAGTCGGAAAGGGACAATCGAGCGTCAGCAATACGCCTGTGATGTGACGTACACGGTCGATGACGCGAGCACTACCGAACCGTCCAGATCACCGTCGCTGCCGGTTGGAGATGCCTGCCGGCCACCTGGAACAGGCCTACGCTCATCCATGCCCCGCGCTACCTGGTTACTGGCCGCCACATCGGTTCGACGGGCGCTGGCGGACATGTTCGTTCCTCATGGCGCCGCTCATTCGCGGCAAATGAGACGCCATGGAAAAGATGCAAAAAACCAAGGCCTTGTTCATCGCAGGTTTTAGCCCGCTTGTGATTGAAGCCCAGGCAAGCCGCGAGCTCTGCAGTCGGGCCTTCGGTATCCCCGTCAAGGAAGAGAAAGGCGGCTACCTCCATACGGAGCGTCTGAAAGGCGCAAACACTTCCGCTTTGTGGTCGCTCTCTCAAGCCGCTCAGTCGTGCTTTGGCACGGATTCGTGGCCTCTCGATGTACCTATCCCGCAAGCCTGGATTGAGTTTGATGTCGACAATGTCGAAGCGGCTACGGCGGGACTTGAGTCGCGAGGGTATCGGATGCTAGTCAGGAACCGGAATGAGCTCTGGGGCCAGACCGTCAATCGCTTCATCGGGCCGGAAGGATTGCTGGTAGGAATCACCTTCACGCCATCATTGCGGGAAGAGGCATGATGGCGGCCACAGTGGCAGTCCCGCGTGCTGTGACTGATCTGGCGGGCAAGCAGTACACGCTCCCACAGTGAATGGCGGATGAAGTACTGAGAATGGTCCTCGCCGTCCTTGTCGACCGGATGATGGCAACGGGTCGGAGCTTGCACCCGTTGTTCAGAGCCGATGCTGCAAAATTGACGGCCATCCTCTGCTCTCCTACCATCGGTCACTCGTCACCGATCCCCCACCGACCGCCATGCGCCTGGAAGACCTGAACTACTTCATTGCGGTGGCGGAAGTTGGTCGGATTGGGTTGGCATCGGAGAATCTTGGCCAAAGCCAGCCTGCCGTGACCAAAGGCATCCAGCGGCTTGAGCGCGAATTGGGCTTCCAACTGTTTGATCGCACCTCGAAGGGGATGGAACTGACCACCACCGGAGCGACGTTCTTGGAACGGATCGTGAAGGTGCGCAGCTCCTTTCGCGAAGCGCTCAAGGAAGCCAACGATCTTCACCTTGGCAGGCTGGGGTTGGTACGCGTCGGCGTACCAACTTCGATTATGGGGTCGCTCTTCTCGGACGCCTTTGCCGAACTGATCAAGCAGCGGCCTGCGGCGCGCGTGCAGGTGACCATCGGCCTGGCCGACACCCTCCAGGCTTTGGTGCGCAACGGCTCTCTGGACCTGTGCATTACGGCGCTGTCCCACAAGGCCGATCCGGAACTCGAACCGATCAAGCTGTATGCCGACGAGCTGGTCGTCGTGGTGCGCGATCACCATCCGCTGCTCGCACTGCCGAAGGTACAGATTGCCGATCTGGCTGCGCAGTTGTGGCTCCTGCCAAATGCGACGGTCATCGCCCGGCGCGTCATCGACGCATACTTCGTCGAGGCTGGCATGCCGCCGCCGAATGTTGCGCTGGAGACGAATTCGTCGGCGGATTCACTGATGGCCGTCATTCGCAAGACGGACCTGGTGACCATCATCAGCAAACGGGCGCTGGAACAGTCGCCCAAAGGCCTGCGCGCGTTGAAAATACCCGGCACACGTTGGGCCCGGAACGTCGGCCTGCTCCGCCGCAAGGGGGCATATCAGTCGCCGCTGGCACAACGGCTTGTGGAAATCCTGCGGAAGCGGGCCGGGTCCACAGCGTCGAAGTAGCAGGTCGGGCGCGGGGCGACCAGCTCAGAACCGATGACGAATACCAATCGCCGCCGCTGTCATGTTGTCATGGCCGCTGCCGAGGTAGTACCCGTTCACAAAGCTAACCGCTGACGTATCGAAGTTGATGCCGGCATGCCGGACGTACGCGGTGGTCAGGTAGAGGTCTGTCCGCTTCGAAAGGCTGTAATCGGCGATCACGGCAACCTGCCACGGATTCTTGACGTTGGTGCTGCCTAGCTTCCGGACGTCGTCAAAATAGTACGCAAACGTCAGATCCAGCCGCTGAGTCGCTCTGACATTGACGCCCGCCCAGTAGTAGTGGTCCTGCACCAGTGTCGAGCCGTTCGCCGCCTGGTTAAGGCCCCAGCGGTAGCCGCCCATCAGCTTTACAGGCCCAGCCTGGTAGCTGCCGGCAAGCCCGGCTTTTCTGAAATTCCCTACCCCGCCTGCCGCATTCAGTGTCGGGTTGAAGCGATCGAAGGCCGCCGCAAGACCGACATTGCCTGCAAAGTAACTCAGGCCCAAACCATAGCCGGTATCCCTGCGAAACTGACCGGGGATCTCACCACCGCCCGCAACACCATTACCAAATGACCAGTCGGCGACGCCGCTGAAATTGCCGAAGCGGCCCGTGTACTTGACCGTATTGTCCGAACGGAAGTCCAGGCCAAGTAGCGAGGCAATCGGTTCGTACTGGGTGGAATAATGATTCGGAGAGAAATTCGAAAACGCATCGAAGGCTGCGGTGTACTGCCGTCCAAACGACAACCGGCCGGCGCGCTCATCCTCCAGTCCGACGAAAGCCTGACGACCAAAGAGACGTCCGGACTGCGAAGCGACGCCACTGTTGAGTTCGAACCCACTCTCCAATACAAAGACCGCCTTGAGCCCGCCGCCCAAGTCTTCGATGCCGCGCACGCCCCACCGCGAACCGGCCAGGCCGCCTGACGTCAAGCCAAGCCGGCTCTTCCCTGGCCCGGGGAATCCTGCCTGCGTCGGCAACACGCCGGACAGGTGATTGACATACTCAATGTTCACATCGGCCACGCCATACAGCGTGACATCGGCGCGCGACGATTGCGGCAGCGCGCAGAGTGCTACCCACAACGACAAGCGGATCTTTCTGTCCATCCTCTCCTCCTCCCGGTCTGGTTGCCCGTTGATTGTTATTGGCTGGCTTGAAGATGCCCGTGCACCGCGCGCGCGACCGCGCCCAATACGGCAGGGCTTTCTAGTGACTGGATTGGCCGGCGGCTGCCCAGTACGTCATCGGCACTGACCGGGCGAGCCGCATCGTCCGGGCTCGACGCAAACTTCACTACCGTCAGTTCGCGGCGCGGATTGATATAGATGCGTTGCCCGAAGCGGCCGCCGGCCTCGACGCTGCCATCGCCGTCGTTGCACTGGTACCAATAATCTCGATACCCATAGCCCTCGCGGCCCGCTGCCAGGCTGCCGCGCGCAAAGCTGGCTTGGTTTGTGGCAGAGCGAAACGCGATACGCGCAACAGCAGGCGAAATGGGGCCCGAGGTGTCGCCGGCCATGGCGCGACGCACTGCCTCCCCGAAGCGCGCGGCGTCGCGCAGCGTGGAATTGAATCCGCCACTCGCCATCTCTGTGCCCAGGCGGTCCACGCTCACGTAGGCGTCATCGTCTGCCATTCGCGACCAGAGCCGATCGGTCACCAGCTGCACCCAGCGTTGTCCTGCGATACGACGCAAAGCCCATCCAACCGCTTCGGCAGAGCCGTTCTGGTAGTACCAAAGGCGCTCCACGCCAGCCTTGCCCGTGGCCTGCTCGTTGGTGTGCACCACCTTGAGGAAGTCGTAGATGTTGTCTGGGGCGTTGCCTTTGCGCGGCACGATGCCTACCGCGCCGAACAGTCCCAGATCCGGTGGCAGCTCGGCCGGATAGGCTACCGGCACCTCCATGTCGAGGTTCTGCTGTACGGTCGCATCGCCAAAGGGATTGCCGGCGAGTTCTGGCACGTAACGCGACAGCGGCGCTTCTGGATCAAGCTTGCCTTCATCGATCAGCATTGCTGCCAGCAGGCCTGTGACCGACTTTGTCATGGAAGCCCAGATGTGAGGCTGATGACGGTGCATGTCGCCCCGATAGTGCTCGTAGACGATCTTGCCGTGATACACCACGATAAAGGCGTCGGTATGCGTGGCACTCAGATACGCAGACAAGCGCAGCCGCCTGCCACCGATCTGCATCTCAAGATCGTCCGGCACCATCGTGCTAACCGCTGCCAGTGCCATCGGCTGCTCTGCATGGCGGACGCCGCCCGTCGGAGCGGTTTCGCGCGCATGGCTTAGCGCCCAGTGCATGAAGGGCGGCCGCAGTCCGCCACCGCGTGGAATCTGCTTTTCAAGAGCCGGAGGAAATCCTTGCATGATTCCCGCTTCGGCAGGATTGTCGGCCGAGGCGGTGACCTGGCCGATGCCGCTCGCTGGAGCAAGGGCCAGCAAGGCAGCAGCGAACCCGCTCACTGACAGGCTGGTACGCGATTTTGCGCGTGGATGTTGACGGTGCATGCAATTCTCGATCAAGGGGCTGCATGCAACGCAAAGCGACATCGATGCATGCGGTTCTGTTCAGCAGTGGGCGTTGTTTCACCCATGCTGCATCAGGGACCGCCAATTTAATATTCCAAATTGTGATGCAGCGATAACGCTGCGGAATGTCGCGAAGCTCGATCGGCGAGAAGATGGCCTTCAAACTCGCTGCAAAGACGCCTCACGCAGCGCAGCGCGCGATGCCAGTTCGCGCAGGCGTGGTTGACGGCGATCGGTAGAGTAGAGATGTGCCGCGGTGACGGTAGGTTGCCAAACGAGAAGCTCACGTCCAGCTACCAAAACTGCGTGGTCAATACCCTGAACTCTTATCGGCAGGAGGCATCGACGACACGATCTGGTGTGTGCCAATAAGCAGTACTACCCGCTGCGCGATGGCAACCACACGTGCTGGACGCAGATGAATTGCGACGCCTTCGTGGAGGCTGCAGTCAAACTTTGGATCGAGTGGCAATCCGACATCAACGGGCGGCAATACGCTGAAGCGGGCCACCCGACCCGAGTAGCTGCAGTTTGGCTGCGACCGTTAACTGAGGGAGCAGCCATCACTGTCCGCAACCACTGCAAGGCGGTCACTCAATCCTGAAGCGCGAGCGCCCGCAATGGGTCGGAAACTGCCGGTCGCTGGCAGCGCCATCGCTGACCGCGTTCGGCCATAACCGGACCGTTGCGATACCGCGCCAACCGGCCGGGTCTCGTCAAATGCGGCCACCGGCCATTGGCGAGGCAACTTTTCGCGCCCGTTTCCGGCGGGGGCCCAGAATCGAGCTGAATTTGTCGTGCCTGGCGTCCTCACACGCTCGGTCACACGCGCACCCCGTAATTTCAGAGCTCCTTCAACCTGAAAGGAGTCAGTCATGCCTAAATTTGTGATCGAACGGGCCATTCCCGGAATCGGCGCCGCGAAAGCCGCCGAGTTGCAGGCCATCAGCCAGAAGTCGTGCAGTGTCTTGCAGGAGCTTGGCCCCAGCGTTCAGTGGGTGCAAAGTTACGTGACGGGTGACAAGGTTTACTGCGTCTACAACGCAGCGAGCGAGGAACTCGTCAGAGAACACGCGCGACGAGGCGGTTTTCCGGCAGACAGCGTGGCACGGGTCATGACAATCATCGATCCGACGACTGCCGAAGACGCCTGAGCCATCGTCGCATGCCCACCGGCCGTCCATGCTGATCGACTTATGGGTCTTGCGATTCACCTTCTCGGCACGCCGCGAATCGAGCGGGATGGCCGCGCATTGCCGGCGCCGCGCGGCCACAAGGTTTGGGGCGTGCTCGCTTACCTGCTCCGTAACGGCGTTGGCGTGAGCCGCCAGCACATGGCGGAGCTGTTGTTCGAGGAGGCCGACGACCCGCTGGCGGCGCTGCGCTGGAATCTGAGCGAACTCCGGCGCCTGCTCTGCACCGCGGGCTTGCGGGGTGACATGCTGGCGCTGTCACTGGAGCCAGCGACGTACGTCGACATCTCGGTTGTCACGCAGGGGACATGGGCGCAGGCGCTGTGCGTGCCCGGCCTCGCGCACGAATTGCTGGAAGGCATGCGCTTTTCGGGCAACCCGTCATTCGAGGTTTGGCTCGCTTCCGAACGCCGGCACCTTCAAGCCAGCGCCGAGGCAGTCCTGCGCGAAGCTGCGCTGGCGCGTCTGGCTGTCGGCGCCGCTGCCGATGCGGCCGATCTGGCCGGTCGGCTCGTACGTCAGAACCCGTTGGACGAGAACTTCCAGGCGCTGCTGGTGCGCTGCCTTGCCGCAGCAGGCGACGGCGTAGGTGCCGCGCGCCAGGCTGCCGCCTGCCGCGAACTGTTCAAGCGCGAGCTTGGCGTGCAGCCGGGCGCAACGCTCGACGCCGCGATGCGCACGGTCACCGCTGCGCCCACCGCTCGGCCGGCAACGGGGCGCGCGGCGGCCATCGCACAGATCGAGGCGGGCGAGGCCGCGATCGGCGGCGGAGCGCTCGATGCGGGGCTGCAGTGCTTGCGGCGCGCGATTGTCGACGCGGATGGCACCGGCGACGTGGCATTGCGGACGCGCGCGCGCGTTGCGCTGGGCGGCGCGCTGGTGCACGCCGCGCGGGGCCGCGACGAAGAAGGCGCCACGGCGCTGCATGAGGCACTCGCCATCGGTCAGGACGCCGCGCCGTCCTATGCTGCGGCCGCTTGGCGCGAGCTGGGCTACATCGAATTCCTGCGCGGCCGCTACCAGCGAGCGCTGGTGTTTCTGCGCCGGGCGGCGCCGCTCGCCGGCGACGACCGCGCCGAGCAGGCGCGCATTGCCGTCGTACGCGGGTCGACGCTCAGCGACACCGCGCACTATGCGGAGGCGATCGCGATGCTTCGCGACGCCCAGAGGCTCGCCGACAGCGTTGGCGACCCCAAGCAACTCACTTATGCGCTGTCGATGCTGGGGCGCGCGTTGCTGCTGTGCGGCGACGTGCAGGCGGCAAACGACACGCTCGGTCAATCTCTCAAGCTTGCGCAGCACATCTGGACGGCATTCGTGCCGTGGCCCCAATCGTTGCTTGCCGAAGTCGATCTGACGTGCGGCGACGTGGACGGCGCTGCGGAGCGCTTCGAGCACGCGTTCGCGCTCGGATGTCAGCTTGGTGACCCCTGTTGGGAAGGCATCGCCGGCCGCGGCCTCGGGCGCGTCGCCATCGCACGGGGTGAGCCACAACGCGCCGTCGAAATCCTGCTTGACGCGATGGCACGAAGCGTCCGCCTGCCAGACGCCTACCTCTGGGGCAAGGGCTACGCACTGGATTTGCTATGCGGCCTTGCCGTCGCGCACGCCATGCCGCACGCATCGGCCTGGATCGATGAACTGCAGAGCCTCGCGGCGCGCAGTGGCATGCGCGAACTCACCGTACGTTCACTGCTACACCGTGCCGCGCTCGGCGACAAAGCGAGCGGCGCCGTGGCACGGTTGCTCGCCAGCGAAATCGACAATCCCGCCTTGCGCGCCGTCGTCGCGTTGTGAAACGCAGGCACGATCGTTCGGGAAATTTGCACCGAGGATCGGCCGTTTGCCCCATGCACTCGTGCTTCAGCGTGGCGGCTGCTCTAGCTCGCAACAGCCTCAGTCGAGGTCCACCACAACGTTGCCGATGCGCTGCCCCGCCTCGACGGCCTCATGGGCGGCGGCGATCTCCGACAGTGCATAGCGCGCGCCGATCGCATGCTGGAGTTTTCCGCTGTCCAGCAGATGAGTGAGCCCCTCGATGGCCTGCTCCCGCGCCTGGCGTTCAAGCTCATACACCAAGAAGAAGCGCAGGCTGATCGAGCGGAACAGCAGATCGCGAAACGGCACCGGGATATCACCATAGGCGTTGGAGCCATAGCAAACCACGGTGCCGTGGGGCGCCAAGACCCCCTCCGGAATCCACTGGATCGTTGTCGAAAAGTCCATATCGACGATCGCGTCAACGCCTGCACCTGCAGTCAGCGACTTGATCCGGTTCGGAACGCTTTCTTCCTTGTAGCGGATGGTCTCGCGCGCGCCGGCCTGGAGCGCGTGCCGCGCTTTCTCGGCCGAGCCGACGGTGCCGATGACGTTGGCGCCGTTCATCGCGGCGATTTGTGTGGCGTAGTGGCCGACAGCGGAGGAAGCACCCACGATCAGCACGGTCTTGTCGGCAATGTTGCCCAGCATCTGCACCGCATGAAAGGCGGTCATCGCGGGAATGCCGAGACACGCACCTTCCGCAAAGCTGGTGGTGTCGGGCAGCCGCACGGCTTGCGCTTCGGGCAGGACGACATATTCAGCCGCGGTTCCCATCGGGCGCTGCCATTGCGCGTTCCAGACCCAGACGCGCTCGCCCTGGCGGGACGGTGAAACCCCTTCGCCAACCCGATCGATCACGCCTGCGCCGTCGCTGTGGGGCACGATGCGCTCATGGCTGAGCGGGCGGCTCCGTCTCGATTTCACGTCGGACGGATTCACCCCGGAGCAGGCCAGGCGAACACGGACCTCGCCAACCCCGGGCGTCGGGGTCGGCAGCTCGCCCACCTCCAACACATCCCGGGCCTCTCCGTTCTTGGCATACCAGGCAGCGCGCATCGTATCCCCCGTGATGCTTCTGGAAGGTCCAGTGTAGGCGTCAGGGGGAGAATCAAGGTGATCTTCTTGGGGGGAATCCCCCCCTTTCTGCTTCACGCCTCGAGCCCACGCCACAGGGCGGGCCGATAAAGATGGCGACACCGGTAGCGCCGACGCTGCCTGACCCGCCCGTGCCGGCGGCCACGACCACGGGCAGCGCAAACTGAGCGGGGGCTAGCCCGCGTTCAACCTCCGCCGCAACGTTGGCTTGCTGATGGCCGCTGAGTGTCGGGGAGTACCGATTCGAAGAGGCACACATTTGCCTCGGTACGGCAGGCGCAAGGCGCAGCTGGCAAACAATCTTCCAACCGATTGGGCCAGCCGCACCGCTAGCACTGCTTGACGCGCTCAGGAGCTTGCCGGTGCATCGGCAAGCACAGTCTCATTCCGCGTATAGAACTTGTAGGCGACAAAGACGACCGCGACCCACACACCCGACACCGCCAACGACATGCGCATGTCCGGCAGGATGGCGATGCAGACCATGACCGCGGCCACGAACGCCAGCGCAATGTAGTTGCTATATGGGTAGAACGGCATCTTGTAGGAAAGCTTGCCTTCCTGGCCATTCTGAATGCGGACCTTCCGGAAGTTCAGATGGCTGATGACAATCGATGCCCACGCGCAAACCAGCGCAAACACTGTGACCGAAGAGAACAGCTCGAAGGCTTGCTCGGGCATGACGTAATTCAGCACCACGCCGGCAAACATGGTTGCAAAGACCAGCATGATGGCGCGCGAGGGCACCTTGCGGCTGTTCACCACGCTCAGGAACGCCGGGGCGTTCTTCTGCAGGGCCAGGTTGTAGAACGTGCGGCTGTTGGTGAAGACGCTGGCGTTCACCGCAGACAGCACCGCCGTCACGACCACCAGGTTCATGATGCCTGCCGCAGCCGGAACCCCCATCTTCACAAACACATCCACGAACGGACTGCCCTTGGTGGTCAACGAAGTCCACGGGAACACCGCCAGCAGCACGGCAATGGCGCCCACATAGAACAGCAGCAAGCGCCAGAACGTGGCATTGACGGCTTTCGGCATGGTGGTCTTGACGTCCTTGGCTTCACCTGCCGCCAGCCCCAGGTTTTCGACGCCACCAAACGCGAACGCCACCATCACGATCGACAGGAGCGTTCCGCTCACACCTTTCGGGAAGAAGCCTCCGTGGTCGACCAGGTTGTGGAAGCCGACGGCTTGCCCGTGGTTGCCGATGCCGAAGAAGATCATGCCCGCCCCGAAGAGGATCAACGCGCCGATGGCCACAACCTTGACCAGCGCAAACCAGAACTCCGCCTCGCCGTAGATCTTCACGCCAATGATGTTGACCGCAAACATGACTGACACCGCCACCAGGGCGGTCACCCAGATCGGCACGCTCGGGAACCAGAAATGCACGTAGTTGCCCAACGCGTTCAGATCTGCAGCGCTGGTGGCCAACAGAAAGATGAATGCATTCCACCCGTTCAGGAAGCCAACGAACCGGTGGATGTAGCGGTTCGAGTACGAAACATACGAACCGGATACGGGCTCTTCGACGGCCATCTCGCCAAGCGCCCGCATCACAAAGTAGATGGCGATGGCCGCCACGATATACACCAGCAGAATGGCCGGGCCGGCGGTCTTGATGGCCCAGGACGAGCCGTAAAACAGGCCGGTACCGATGGCCCCGCCAATGGCGATCATCTGGATATGGCGGTTCTTGAGATCTCGTTTCAGATCTTCTTTTTCGTACGCCTGTATTTGCGTTCCTTCACGCATGGTCTTCCTCCTAGGGTGTGATGCGGTCGCGCTATGTTTTTTGTCTCGCGCGTGGTGTGGGAGAGAAACAGCGGCGCCGTTCCTCAAACTGCGCGGTCAGAAATCGGGCGTGCAGAGGCCCGTTGCCGGGTGGGCCAGCGGCCCACGGCAAGTCAAAAACTGCGTTGTGTTGTCTCCTCGCTGAAGGTATTGCCGCGAACGCGTGCGGTTTCGAAATTGCGTTCGCGGCAGGCCGTTTAGCGCCCGGCCACGGCAGCGGTCAGCCGCCGGACGGCTTCATCGACGGTGGACCGAGGGCACCCAAGATTGACGCGCATATAGCCGTGTCCCTCGATGCCGAACTTCTGCCCCTTGTCGAGCCAGAGCCGGGCCTTGGTCAGCATGAATGTGTTGAGCGCGTCGGCATCCAAGCCGAGCCCGCGACAGTCCATCCATGCCAGGTAGAGCGAATCCGCTGGCAAGACCTTGACCTTTGCGGTCGCGCTGTTGACCGCGCTGGCGAAGTGGCTGTGGTTATCGCGCAGATAGGCCAGCATGTCTTCCAGCCACGGCTCACCATGCGTATAGGCGGCTTCTGCGGCCACCATGCCCAGCGTGTTCACGAGCGGGAACATGTTGCGGTCGTATTGCCGCAGCAGCTCTTCGCGCAAGCGCCGGTTCGGCACGATCACATTCGCGCTCTGCAAGCCCGGCAGGTTGAACGTCTTGCTCGGCGCCGTGCAGGTGATGCTGTTTTGCGCGAATGCCTCGCTTAGTGAAGCGAAGGGGATGTGCTTCTTGCCGGGGTTGATGATCAAGTCTTGGTGGATCTCGTCGGAGATCACGAGCACGCCATGGCGCAGGCAGATCTCGCCCATGGTGCGCAGCTCGTCTTCAGACCAGACATTGCCCGTCGGGTTGTGCGGATTGCTGAGGATGAAGAGCTTGGTGTTGCCCTGGATCGCGGCCTCGAACGTCTGCGCGTTGAAGCGGTAGCCCGTCTCCGTGCGCTCAAGCGGCGCGAAGGCCAGATGACGGCCGTTCATCAGGACATCGTTGTGGAAGTGCGCGTACACGGGCGGTTGAATGAGCACCGTATCGCCGGGCGCGGAAAACGCCTGCACAGCCGTCTTCAGGGTCGTGATGATGCCGGAGGTCTGAATCACCCACGCTTTGGGTACCTCCCATCCGAACCGCTTGGCTTGCCAGCCGACCACCGCATCGACATAGCTGTCCGTTGCGCCGCCGGGGTAGCCGAACACGCCATGCTCCACCGCCTCGTGCAGCGCATCGATGACGGGGCGCGGAGACTTGAAGTCCGTATCTGCCACCCACATCGGCAACGGCTGCGCTGCGGCCTCGTCGGCAGCGAGCAGTTTGTCTGCGATCGCCCACTTCATGGAATTGGAGTGCTTGCGATCGATCACTTCATCAAACACGCTGGCGCCTTCGCCAGTGGATACGTCTTTTCTCAGCGCTGCCGAATATGCCTTCACGGTCCCTTCCTCTTCTCTGGAAAACGGGTCACGCCAAACTGTGACCGAATGTTGCTTGCGAGCGAGAGTAGCAGCGCCATTCCATGAGCAGAAATGGTATGTTCTCATCAAGCAATGAACAGGAGTCATGGATGCTGGACCGCCAACACCTCGCCATCCTGCTGGAAGTGGACCGCCTGGGCAGCGTCACTGCGGCGGCCGAACGGCTGAATGTCACGCAGTCGGCGCTGTCGCACATGATCCGGAAAGTGGAGGAGCGCCACGGGGTCAAGCTTTGGACCAAGAGCGGGCGCGGCCTGCGTTTTACGCAGGCGGGGCAGTACCTGCTGGCCCTGGCGCAGCGCGTGCTGCCGCAGATCGACCATGCCGAGCGCGTGCTGGTCGACTACGCCCAAGGCCGGCGCGGCGCACTGCGCGTGGGCATGGAATGTCACCCGTGCCAGAAGTGGCTCTCACGGCTGACGCCTCACTACCTGGCGGCATGGCCCGATGTGGATTTCGATGTGCGTACGGCATTCCGCTTCGATGGCGTGGGCGCGCTTCTCGGCCACGAGATCGATCTGCTCATTACGCCGGACCCGATCGACCTGCCGGAGCTCGTCTTCACGCCCGTTATCGACTACGAGCTGATCCTGGTCGTGCATGAAGCGCACCCGCTGGCCGCGCGTGCCTTTGCGCAGCCGCAGGACCTGCTTGGCGAAGAATTGATTACGGTGCCCGTGAGCACGGAGCGGCTTGACATCTACACCCGCTTCCTGGTGCCGGCGCATTGCCTGCCGAAAACCCACAGAACTGCGGAAGCGACCGACCTGATGCTGCAACTCGTCGCCGCGGGCCGGGGCGTTTCAGTGTTGCCGGATTGGCTGGTGCAGGAAGAAGGGGCTGGCCTCCCCATCCGGGCGGTCCGGCTCGGGAAGCGCGGGATCAACAAGAGCATCAACCTAGGCGTCCGCCGAGGCGAGGAAGACATCGCCTATCTCGCGGGCTTCCTCGCGATCGCGCGGCAAATGGGCGTCAAAGGCAGGCGGCGCGCCGATCAGGATTGACGGCGGAGCGCGTTGCGCGAATTGCCGTCAACCTGCGTTCATGGTCAGCACCATGCGGAACTTGACCTGCCCCGACATCATGCGCTGATAGGCTTCGAGGGCGTTCTCCAGCGGCATGGTTTCGATCAGCGGCCGAACATCGGTCAGCACGCTGAAGTCCAGCGCTCGCTCGGATTCAAACGGCGTACCGGTCAGGTTCCCCTGGATCATGCGTTCACCGCCCACCAGCGCTGCCGGCATGATCGCCAGCGGCTCGCGGCCAACGCCCACGACAAGCAGCCGCCCCTGCGGCGCGAGGCCCGGCACGAGCGAAGACGCTGCGGCGCTGTCCGTGATGGTGGTCAAGATCACGTGTGCGCCACCCATGTCTTGCAGCTGGACAACCGGATCTTCGACGCGGGTGTCGACATAGATGTGCGCACCCAACTCGCGCACGTCGTCGGCAATATCAGCACCTCGGCCGACGGCCACGACCCTGAAGCCCATCCTGCGTGCGTACTGGATGGCCATGTGCCCGAGGCCACCAATGCCTTGGATCGCAACGAGGTCACCGGCCTGCGCACCCGATTTCCTGAGCGCGTTGAACGTCGCTATGCCAGCGCACAGAATGGGCGCCGCCGCTTCCGAACTGAGTGCATCGGGAATCGACACCAATCCGGTACTGCGGGCGATCATCATTTCTGCATAGCCACCGTCTTGCGAACTGCCAACGATGGGTTGGTTCTTGCAGAGCTGGAATTGTCCGCGACGGCATTGCTCGCATGCGTTGCAGTGGCCGCCCAGTCGGCCCACGCCAACGCGCTGGCCGACCTTCCAGATCGAAGCAGTGCCGGGCCCCATCGCCACGATGCGCCCGACAACTTCATGACCTGGAACGCGCGGGAATTGCAGTTTCGCTTCCCGCCCTTCGATGGCACCCGCATCGGCGCCGCACACGCCGCACGCCTCGACCCGGAGCAGCACTTCGCCTGCTGCCGGTGTTGGCGCGTTGCGTTCAACCAGCTCCAGCACACCTGGGCTGGTCACCTGCATCGCTTTGTAGGTCTTCTGTTCCGGCATGGCAAATTCTCCTCAATACGAAAGCGACGCTGTTGCGTCTGGTGCGTGCAGTACCGCCACGCCAAGGCGAGCTGCATCCACTGCGCCGGCGACATAGCCTGAGAAACGCGGGGACCACTCACTGGCAATGCCAATGAGCCGGTCTTGCCAGGCGCCAGCGGGCGCTGTGGACCGCAGCACCGCGCTGTGGTGCGGAATGGGGTGCTGGTCTGCCATCACCGCCGTGTATGGATCGCTCGTCCAATCCTTTAGAAACTCGGCGCTGGGCGCGCCAGCACGGTCGCCAAACAGCCGAACAAGCTGGGCGCGGCAGTGCGCGAGCAGGACCGCCTCGGGCGTTTTGCCGCGCACCTGCGCAGGAACACCCAGGAACCCGAACAGCGCAGCACCACCCCGATGTGCCGACGCGTCATGAATCTCCGCGAGGGGCCCCACGGCGCTGCGCGCCTCACCCGAAAGCCCGTGCTTGCGCCAGAAGGGTTCATCAAACACCGCCACGTACTTGGCATGCGGCGCCATCCAGGTCCCGCACTGCTGCCATGACTGCAGGGTTGCCTCCGGCAGCATCGGGCGGAACGCGATGGTGGTTGCGGCAAGGCGCGGCGGTACGGCGAGCAAGACGTGCGTCGCGCGATGACAGATCGTCGAGCCCAACGCGTCACTGGCTTCGACTTCGACGCAGTCTCCCAGATGCCGAAGGTGCCGTACGCGATGGCCCGAGATGAGGCATCCAGCCGTCAGGCGATCGCGAATGGCATCGGTGAGCGCTGCCATCCCACCCGCAACACGCAGCGCAGGCGGCGCGGAGAGATATCCGTTCACGCGTGTAGGCGCAGCCGATCTTGAATGTTCGACCAGCATGTCACCCGCTTCGAACTGCTCGAATGTCTCCAGCCCAAGCGCCTCGATCAGCGCTGCCAGGTCCGGGTTCATTGCCGGCCAGAACCAGGTTGCGCCAAGGTCGTAACGCTCGGTTGCTGAGTCCTCCGGCACAGACAGGATCCGACCGCCAAACGTATTGCGTGCCTCCAGCAGGATGTAGTCCTTGATGCCGCGCTGCTCAAGCAGCGTGGCCGCGTACAGACCACTGAGCCCACCGCCGATGATCGCAATGCGCCTGGTCAACATGCGGCGGCCTCGTTCAGAGGAGCGCCCGCGAGATGGCCCGACTTGAGATACACCGTTGCCCCAGCGCTACCCGAAACCAAGGCTGGGCATTCGCCAGGCGGCAGTCGTAGCCAGGTGCCGCGCGCATATTGCTGGGCGCCTTCGTACAGGGTGCCGTCGAGCACCAACAGCTCCACGCCGCCAACGGGGTTGTCGAGAAGTTGCATGCGCGCTGCCACGCGTTCAATGGACACATGCTCGGCGTGATCCGCGAAGAGCGGGCAGGTCTCGCGTCCGCCCTGAACGACCCAGCACGATGGGTCGCGGGTATCGATGCGCACAGCGTCTGGCCCACCGCCATACATCTGCCAGAGCTTGACGAACAGAAGCGTGCCCTCGTCGCTGGACGGCTGGTGGGACGAGCCGGGCGGGTTACGCAGATACCAGCCAGCCGGGTAGTGGTGCGTACCTTCGGTGAACGTGCCAGCGAGGACGAGTATTTCCTCGCCTCCCGGATGATGGTGACGCGGGAAGTGCGAAGCCGGGGCGTACCGCACGATGCTGGTGGCGTGGCCCTGTTCTTTGCCGACTCGGTCGAGCATCACGCGGTCCACGCCATGCTGAGGTGACGCGACCCAGTGGTACTCGCCTGGCGTGACCACCACGCGCTGAGAGAAATCGTGGTTGACGAGCCCGATGGCAGTGGCTGGTCGCCCGATGTCGCCGGCGCAGTGGCGAACCTTGGCGCCGGTAACGATGGCAGCTTTGGAAGAAGAACTATTCATGGATGCTCCTGAAGGGCCGATTCACGAGGCGCAGAACTGGAGCGCTTCGCGTCCAAGCCCCTGTTTTGCACCATTGTTCGACTGATCCGGTGCCGTCGCAAATCAGATATTCTGCTTGGTATCGAAAGAAAATATTTCTCGCTATGAAGCTGCCGATTTACCTGAATGCGTTGCGTGCATTTGAGGCAAGCGCCCGGCATCAGAGTTTTTCCGCCGCGGCGGCAGAGCTCAACGTCACCCCCGCCGCGGTCGGCCAACTGGTACGCAGCCTGGAGGCGTCGCTCGGCACGCCGCTGTTTCATCGGAGCAGCGGCGGGCGAGCGCGGCTCGTCGCCACTGAGGCTGCGGAGCGCGCGCTGCCGGACATACGCGCGGGGTTCGATCGATTGAGCCTCGGCCTGGAGCGGCTCAAGGAGGCATCGGCAAGCGGCGTACTCACGGTGACGGTCAGCCCTGCTTTTGCGGCCAAGTGGCTGTTGCCGCGTATCGATCGGTTCCAGGCGGCGTGGCCTGACACGGACGTACGGCTCGACACCAATCTCAAGCCGGTCGACTTCATCGCCCAAGGGGTCGACATTGGTGTGCGTTATGGCGCGGGAAATTGGCCAGGCTTGGCGACAGAAAAACTCATGGGCGAAGAGATCTACCCGGTCTGCTCCCCAGGCCTACTGCGCCAGAAGCGGCGGCTGCGCACCCCGGCGGATCTCGCCAAGGAAACGCTGATCCACGACCTGTCGGTAGACAGCCACGCGGGCTTCGCTTCGTGGGATGCATGGCTGCAGAAGGCGGGGGTGACGACGGTCACAACCAAACGCGGCATGCGGATCAACAACTCCGCGGCGGTACTGCAAGCGGCCATCGATGGCCACGGCGTGGCCTTGGCGCGCAGTGTCATGGCCCGCGATGATCTGGCGGCAGGGCGACTCGTCCGGCTTTTTCCGGAGGTCGAATTCACGTCCGCACTTGCCTACTACGTGGTGTATCGAACGGAATGTGCCAGCCTGCCCAGGCTGGCGGCTTTCCGCGACTGGCTGGTCAGCGAAGCGATGGCAGGATGACCAAGCGGAGCAGCGGATCCCGAAACGGCTCCGGTAGATCGCCATAGACGTTGGAGGCATAACAGACGACGGCGCCGTGGGGGGCCAGACCCGGGCGGCGCGCACTGACCGCCGGCCAGCCCGCGGTCAGTCGCCGCCGCCACCTCGTCGTACTTATCCCCCCGCCGCACATCGCGTCCCGGCCGCCCTCACGCAATGAGACAGGCGCCTCGCCGGTCCGCGTGGTCGCTCAAGTTTGTGCATCTGCAACGCAACCCCTTGACCCTGAAGTCACTATAGGGTCGAACCTTGCGCCTCGATACGCTGTTGACGGGGAGCCGCGGTGCGGACGAAGAAAAAATACGAACAGATTCACCGGATCGGGCGCGCAATCGTTGCTGTCCTGTCGATCGGTTATGCCAGTGCGAGTCTGGCCCTGCCTGATGAACTCCAGGTCCAAATGGATGACATCAACGAGCCGGGGCAAGTGGGCATCGATCTGTCTGCCGGCTACGCCATGGGCAACCCGAAGACCGCCACCGACGAGGACCGGCGCCCCACCGCGCATCTCTTGCAGGCGAGCCCGCAACTGTCATACGGGCTCACCAAAACGATGCAGTTGGGGGCCCAGTTGTTTTACGCGCGGGATTCCAGCGGCCAAAGCAAGATTGACGGCGCACGCCTCGAGTGGCTGTACTTGCCGATCCGCCCTGCGGAGGAAGGCGGCGAAGGCCTGTTTGCGGGGACGCTCATCGAAGCGGGGCACCTGCCGAAACGTCTGTCCGAAAATCGACTCGATGCTGAGCTTCGGTTGATTGCGGGTTATCGCTGGGGCAAATGGACGGTCGCAGCCAATCCTGAGATCGGCCGGAAGCTCGCGGGCGACGGATCAGGCGTGCCAGACCTGTCGGCCAGGATGAAGCTGGCCTATCAGGCGACGCCGACCTATGCCGTGGGTGCGGAGTACTACGGCGACTTCGGCAACATGCACGCCGTTGGGCCGCTGAGCCACCGGAGCCAACAACTGTTTGGCGTCATCGACGCGAAACACGGGGGGTGCAACTTCAGCATCGGCATCGGCCGAGGCCTCACCTCGCGCTCGGAGCCATGGGTATTGAAAGCGGCCGTCGGGTTTTCGTTTGACGGCTGACCGCGTTACCAGCGGCACCGGTAAAAGGGTACCCGCCTCTGCCGGGGCTTGTGCGGCTTGGAGCGTCACCTCCGCCTGCGTGACGGTCAGCCGAGCCTCATCCGAATGTTGTGATGGATGCCGCCATCTGGCCTATGGAAATTGTTCCGTTGCGCTGACGCGGCGGTCTTCGTGGAGGGCGCCCCCCGCCCCCCTCCTCGCGCTTCACGCGCCGCCCGCGTGGGGGCCTAGAATAAATTCGAGCTAGCGTGAAGTGCTCGTGCCGGACGGTTGTCCGGCCAACGGCACGACGACGGTATTGGAGGTGCGCCATGCTCCGCCAGACCCGCAAGAACTTGAGCCGCGCCTGGCGCGAAGCTGTCGTGATCGCTTCCGTTCTCGGCGGCTGTCCGACCCAGCAGCCAACGGCGATCGCCGCGAGTGCAGCGAGTGCCGCACCAGCCGCCGCCAAAGCGGGTCGGGTTGCACCGGCCAGCACACCGGCCGCCGCGCCCGCCGTTTTGCCGCCCAGCGCTGCGGCGCCGCTCGACTTCCCGACCCTCGTGGAACGCTACGGGCCTGCCGTTGTGAATATCAGCGCGACAGTGGGCACGACAGCGCCGGAGCCGCAAGCGTCGGGGCCGGCGCCGGAAACCATTGATCCGGAGGATCTCCTCGTCCCGTTCTTCAAGCGCTCGGCGCCGCAATTCCAGGAGCCTCAGGGCAGCCTGCCGCGCGTGATCAAGGGTAGCGGCTCGGGCTTCATCGTCAGCGCGGATGGCCTGATCCTGACCAATGCGCATCTGGTGGACCGCGCCGAGGAAGTCTCCGTCAAGCTGACGGACCGGCGCGAGTTCAAGGCAAGGGTGCTGGCCGTCGACGCGCAAAGCGACGTCGCCGTGATCCGGATCGACGCAAAGGCGCTGCCGACCGTGAAACTTGGCGACTCGTCACGCGTGCGCGTGGGCGAGCCCGTGTTGACGATCGGCTCGCCCCACGGCTTCGAGAACACCGTCACCGCCGGCATTGTGAGCGCCGCCCCGCGTGCGCAGCCGGAGGGCACCAGTGTTGCGTTCATCCAGACGGATGTCGCCGCCAATCCTGACAATTCCGGCGGCCCGCTGTTCAACCGCGCCGGCGAGGTGATCGGCATCAATGTGCAGATCTATGGGCAGACCGAGCGGTACCAGAGCCTGACCTTTGCCATCCCGATCAACGCGGCGACCAAGGTCGAGGCGGTGTTGCTGGCCCAGGACAAGGCGTCTCGGGGCAGCCTTGGCGCAAGCGTGCAAGACGTCGATCCGGGCCTGGCCCGCGCCTTTGGCCTGCCCCGGGCGGCGGGCGCGCTGGTCAATCTGGTCGAGCCCGGCACGCCGGCCGCCGCCAGCGGCCTCAAGCCAGGCGACGTCATCACCCAGATTGGCGACAAGGCAATTGGACACGCCGCAGAACTGATCGAGCATGTTGCCAGCCTCCCCCCAGGGGCCAAGGCCACGCTCACGCTGGTTCGCAATCGCAAGCTGATGACGGTCTCGGTGACGGTGGCGGCCGCCACGCCCGAGGCGAAAACCGGCACGCGGCAAGACGAGGGCAGCCCGGCCAGTCGCCTCGGCTTGGCCGTGCGCCCGCTCAATGACGCCGAGCGGCTCGCCAGCGGGCTGGCAGACGGTCTGATGGTGGAGGGCGTCTATGGGCCCGCGACCAGTTCCGGCATCCAACCCGGCGATGTCATCCTGTCGCTCAATGGCACGCCGGTCACTTCACAGGAGCAACTGGGCACGCTGGCCGCAAAGGCCGGGAAGCAAGTCGCGTTGCTGATCCTGCATGACAACAACCGCGTCTTTGTTTCGGTTGAGCTCAGGTGAATGCGTGCCGGCCAGCCAAGGCCGGTGAGCGCAAGGCAGTGGAAGCGTCCCGGCGCATGGGCGCGCAAAATTGCACGGGCGCTGCGTACAAGCCCGCGACCGGCATACGAAGTCGTTTCCAATTGTTACTGGTGTGAGGCATGGTCGACTCTGCCGGGAGAAAAAGGCGGAGGTCTGCAGTAGAGTCTCTTGCCATGAAAAGAGCCCTCTACGCTTCGCCCCTCGTCCTGCTGGCCTTGCTTGGCGCGTGCGGTTCGCCCGCGCCCTCGCAGCAGCAGTCTGCTGATTCGTCCAGCGTGGCCAACACAGCCAGCACGACCGGCACGGCCAGCGCCGACGCTGGCTGGATGGCGCTGCGCGCCAAATACATGGACTGCGTGCAGCGTCATGCCGACGACGGCGTGCCCGGCAACGCGCAGAGCAAGGCGGTGGCGTCGTCGGCGCTGGATGCCTGCAAGGGCGAACTGCAAGTCATGCACGATGCCTTCCGCGACTATCTCAATGCGCAGATGGTGTCGTCGCACGGCAAGTCGGGCGCGCGCCAGGCGGCTGACCGCGTCACCACCGACACGCGCGAAAAGGCGCGCGCCTACCTGGTGCGCTATGTGGACTACGAGCGCTACCAGGCCAAGTCGCACTAAGCGCGACACGCACCAGCACTGCCACGTCTCTGTGGCTTAGAGCACTTCCAGCGACCGCGGGCCGGACGGCGGCGGGAAGATGCGGTCCAACGCGGCCAGTTGCTCAGGTGTCAGGCTGTGCGCCAGCGCGCCGAAGTTCTCGCGCAACCGGTCGCGATGGCTGGTCTTGGGAATGGCGATGATGTCGTCGCGCGCCAGCAACCACGCCAGCGCCACCTGCGCGGGCGTCATACCGCTCTCCTGGGCAAAACGCACCAGCTTCGGATGCCGGGTCAGCCGCGCCTGTTCAATGGGCGAGTACGCCATCACCGGCACGCGGCGCTCACGCAGCCAGGGCAGCAGGTCCCACTCAATGCCGCGCCGGCCGAGGTTGTACAGCAGCTGGTTGACCGCGACCTGATCGCCACCGGGCGCACCCCAGAGTTCTTCCATATCGGACAGGTCGAGATTGCTCACGCCGTAGTGGCGGATCTTGCCTGCGCGCTGCAGGGCTTGCAGGCCCTGTAGGGTCTCTTCCAGCGGGATGCTGCCGCGCCAGTGCAGCAGGTACAGATCGATGCGGTCGGTGCCGAGCCGCTGCAGGCTACGCTCGCACGCGGCAGCAATGCCGCGCCGGCTGGCATTGTGCGGATAGACCTTGCTGACGAGAAACACCTCGTCGCGCCGCCCGGCCATAGCCTCGCCGACGAGCGTTTCGGACAGGCCCTCGCCGTACATCTCTGCCGTGTCGATCAGGCGCAGGCCGAGATCGAGCCCCAGGCGCAGCGTGGCGATTTCCTCGGCGCGGGCGGCGCGGTGCTCGCCCATATTCCACGTTCCCATGCCGAGCGCAGGCACGCGTTCGCCATCGGGCAAGGTGACATGTTTCATGTGTGTGTTCTGGTTGGCGCAGGCGGGTGGCTCAAGGCACCGTTGCGGGTCTCGCAGCCCCCACTCACCCTAGGTAACAACACGTGAATCTACAAGACGCCGTGCGCGTCGGTAAGGGCAGATCCGTCCGGTCAGAACATACGCCGCGCATACCGTGCGGCCCGAACCCGGATCACGCGGGGTTGCCCGTGCGGGCGCCGATATTGGCAACAGCCGACGTCATGCGAGACAATCGCCGCCATCGCCCGACATCTGTCACGAGGAGCCCGCCATGTCTGTCCTGATATTGGGGTTGTTGATCTTCCTGGGTGTGCATTCGATCCGGATCTTTGCAGACGACTGGCGCACCGCACGGATCGCACAGATGGGCGAGAAGGGCTGGAAGGGCGCGTATTCCGTCGCGTCCATCATCGGGCTGGCGTTGGTGATCTGGGGATACGGCATGGCGCGGCACGCGCCGGTCGTGCTGTGGTTGCCGCCGGCATGGGCGCCGCATCTCGCGGGCCTGCTCACACTGGTGGCATTCATCCTGTTTCCGGCCGCGTACGTGCCGGGCACCCACTTCAAGGCGTGGCTCAAGCATCCGCAAGCGCTCAGTGTGGTGCTGTGGGCCTTGGCGCATCTGCTGGCCAACGGCGCGCTGCACGCGGTCGTGCTGTTCGGCGCCTTCCTCGTCTGGGCGCTCCTGACTTACGCGGCTGCGCGACGGCGGGATCGTGTTGCAGGCACGGTCTATCCCGATGGGGCGTTCTCACGTGATGTGATTGCCGTCGTGGTTGGCGCGGTCGCCTGGGTTGCGTTCGCGTTTTATCTGCATGGGTGGTGGATTGGGGTGAGGCCGTTGGGGTGAGGCGATTACCGCTCACTCAACCGCCGCCACAACGTCGTCTTGCTGATCCCCAACGCAGCGCACACCGCGTCCCGATCGCCATCATGCGCCGCCAGCGCGGCGCGAATTTCATCGGCTTCCACACCCCGGCTACGCTCGCGCAACGTCAGCGCGGCCGTCTTGCCCCGCCCTCGCACCTCGAACACCTCCGGCGCAATCACGCGCAGCACGTCATGCGTGATGGCTCCTTCGTCCGCGTCATCCGCGTCCGCCAGCTCCACCGCAATCCGCTCGATCACGCTCTGCAGCTCGCGCACGTTGCCGGGCCAGGTGTAGCGCCGCAGCGGGTCGGCAATGCCGGCCAGCACGCGCGCGGCCACCTCAGTGTTGGGGATGCGCAGCAACAGGCGCGGCTCGCGGCGAGCGGCCTGCACCAAGAGCTCGGCAGCCACGGGCATCACGTCGTCCGGCCGCTCGCGCAGCGGGGGCAGCGCGATGCTGAGGATGTTGAGGCGGTAGTACAGGTCGGCCCGGAAGGCACCGGCTTCCACCGCATCGGTCAACGCGCGGTGCGTGGCCGCCACCACGCGGATGTCCACGCGCGTGGGCTCGGTGGAGCCCAACCGCACCACCTCGCGCTCCTGCAGCACGCGCAGCAGGCGGCTTTGCAGTGGCTGCGGCATCTCGCCAATCTCATCCAGGAACAGCGTGCCCCGGTGCGCGGCTTCGATCAGCCCGGCCTTGCCGCCCTTGCGTGCACCAGTGAAGGCACCTTCTTCGTAGCCGAACAGCTCGCTCTCCAGCAGCGCTTCGGGAAACGCACCGCAGTTGATGGCGACAAACGGAAAGTCGCGCCGCGCGCTCAGTTGATGCATGCCCTGCGCGACCATCTCCTTGCCGGTGCCGGATTCGCCCAGCACCAGCACGGTGGCATCCGACTTGGCATAGCGTCGCACCAGCGTGCGCACGCGCTCAATGGGCGGGGACTCGCCCACCAGATCATCGAGCCGGTAGCGCGCGCTGAACTGCTGCGGGCGCTGGCGTGAGCGCAGCGTGCGGTCCAGCCGCTCCACCGCGCGGGATTCCTGGAAGGTGAAGACGGTGCCTTCGGCCGCATCGCCGCCCGTGCTGGCCAAGGGGCCGCGGTGGATGACGTAGTTCACGCCGCGCACGGTGCCAAGCGTGTCGCCGTCGGCATCGGGCAGCAGGCCCATCAGGTTGGGCGCGATGTCGAGCAGCGGCCGGCCGGCGGCCGCCTTGGCGTCGATGCCGAGCGCAGTGGCCAGGCGCTCGTTGATGGCCTCGACGCGGCCTTGTGCATCCAGCGCGACCACGCCGTCGCGCAGGTGCTGCAGCAGGTTGTCCAGGCGCTGGCGGCGTAGTGCCTCGCGGCGAGTGGCTTGCACCACTTCCAGCGCGGTGTCGAAGGCGGCGCGCACGGAGTCGCGTGAGTACAGGAACACCGCGTTCATGCCGGCCTGCGCGGCCAGGTCCGTCACCAGGCCGGGGCCCACCACGGCGCCCACCCCCCGGTCGCGCAGGTCGAGCACGCAGCTCTCGGCATCCTGGCGCGATGCGTAGGAGGCGAACACCACGTCCATGCCGTACGCGGCGACGAAGCGGCGCACCTCGTCGGGCGTATCGCCGTGGGTGACGAGCGCCACCGATTGCTCCACGCCCGATGCCGTGCGCCGCGCACGGGCCAGCGCGTGCATCACGTCAAAGCCGGTCGGGTTGATGACGACCACGGGCAGCGACAGGCGCGGCTTCAGGTACGCGCCGTTGGAGCCGCCCGCGACCACCACGTCGGGGCGCTCGGGGCCGGCGGTGTCGATCTCGCGCACGATGTCTTCAAAGCCGAGCGTGATGACGCGCAGCTCGGCGCGGTCGTTGTACTCAGCGGCAAGGTCGAGGAACAGGTCGCTCAGGCGGCTGATGCCGCAGGCCCAGACGCGCGGGCGCTGGGCGAGGTCGGGGGTGGCGGTGTTCATGGGGAGGCTCACTGCGGGTACGGCGGTACAGTCATTATGCGCGCAGCGTTTCCCGTTTGAAATTGGAAATTTCATTTCTGAAATTCCATGTGCAGCACGGGCGACCCGGGCTCATTACGAATCAAGGACTTAGCAAGCTTTCCCGGGCTGGCCTGCTTCCTGCAATAAGGGTTCCGATTTCCTGGAGACCCCATGAGCACAACCCAACGTCATCCCACCAGCGCCGGCGCCAAGTTCCGCCAGGCGGTGGCCGAGTCCCAACCGCTGCAGGTGGTGGGCGCCATCACCGCCTACGCCGCCAAGATGGCCGAGCAGACCGGCTTCAAGGCCGTCTACCTGTCGGGCGGCGGCGTGGCCGCCAACTCGCTGGGCATTCCGGACCTGGGCATCAGCACCATGGAAGACGTGCTGATCGACGCACGCCGCATCACCGATGCCGTGCAGATTCCGCTGATGGTCGACATCGACACCGGCTGGGGCGGCGCCTTCAACATCGCGCGCACGGTGCGCTCGTTCATCAAGGCGGGCGTGGCGGCGGTGCATATGGAGGACCAGGTCGGCCAGAAGCGCTGCGGCCATCGCCCCGGCAAGGAAGTCGTGCCCATCGATGAGATGGTCGACCGCGTGAAGGCCGCCGTGGACGCCCGCACCGATGACGACTTCGTCATCATGGCCCGCACCGATGCCGCCGCGTCGGAAGGCATCGACGCCGCCATCGAGCGCGCGGTGGCCTATGTGGAAGCGGGCGCGGACATGATCTTCCCCGAAGCCATGAAGACGCTGGACGACTACCGCCGCTTCAAGGCCGCCGTGAAGGTGCCCATCCTCGCCAACCTGACCGAGTTCGGCAGCACGCCGCTGTTCACCACCGACGAGCTGCGCAGCGCCAACGTGGACATCGCGCTGTACTGCTGTGGCGCGTATCGTGCGATGAACGCGGCCGCGCTCAACTTCTACCAGACGGTGCTGCGCGACGGCACGCAGAAGGCAGCCGTGGAAACCATGCAGACCCGCGCGGACCTGTACCAATATCTCGGCTACCACGCGTACGAAGACAAGCTGGACGCGCTCTTCGCCACGCAGCATGCGGTGCAGAAATAACCCCCGTTAGATCAAGATCATCAGGAGACCCCACATGAGCGAAGCAGACAACAGCACCCCGAACGCCGGTGCCTTCAAGCCGAAGAAGTCCGTGGCCCTGTCGGGCGTGACGGCGGGCAACACCGCGCTGTGTACGGTCGGCCGCACCGGCAACGACCTGCACTACCGCGGCTACGACATCCTCGACCTGGCCGCCGCCTGCGAGTTTGAAGAAGTGGCCCACCTGCTGGTGCACGGCAAGCTGCCGAACAAGGCCGAACTGGCTGCGTACAAGGCCAAGCTGAAGGCGCTGCGCGGCCTGCCCGCCAACGTGAAGGCCGCACTGGAGTGGGTGCCGGCTTCCGCCCACCCGATGGACGTGATGCGCACCGGCGTGTCGGTGCTCGGCACCGTGCTGCCGGAGAAGGACGACCACAACGTACCCGGCGCGCGCGACATCGCCGACCGCCTGATGGCTTCGCTCGGCTCGATGCTGCTGTACTGGTACCACTACAGCCACAACGGCAAGCGCATCGAGGTGGAGACCGATGACGACTCCATCGGCGGCCACTTCCTGCACCTGCTGCACGGCGTGGAGCCGTCCAAGTCGTGGGTCGACGCGATGCACGTGTCGCTCAACCTGTATGCGGAGCACGAGTTCAACGCCTCCACCTTCACCGGCCGCGTGATTGCCGGCACGGGCTCGGACATCTACTCGGCCATCACCGGCGCCATCGGCGCGCTGCGCGGCCCGAAGCACGGCGGCGCCAATGAAGTCGCGTTCGAGATCCAGAAGCGCTACGACACGCCGGACGAGGCCGAGGCCGACATCCGCCGCCGCGTCGAAGCCAAGGAAGTCGTGATCGGCTTCGGCCACCCGGTCTACACGGTCTCGGACCCGCGCAACAAGGTCATCAAGGAAGTGGCGAAGAAGCTGTCGAAGGAAGCGTCCAACACCAAGATGTTCGACATTGCCGAGCGCCTGGAAACCGTCATGTGGGACATCAAGAAGATGTTCCCGAACCTGGACTGGTTCAGCGCCGTGTCGTACCACATGATGGGCGTGCCCACCGCCATGTTCACGCCGCTGTTCGTGATCGCGCGCACGTCCGGCTGGGCCGCGCACATCATCGAGCAACGCATCGACAACAAGATCATCCGCCCGAGCGCCAACTACACCGGCCCGGAAGACCTGAAGTTCGTGCCGCTCGCCAAGCGCCCGTAAAGAAAAAAGGAACGTCAACCCAAACCCAAAGACGGTTTGGCCGTTGACGTTCCTGCCCTTGATGGCGCCTTGAATTTTTGTGAGCGGGCGGAAAAAAGACGGGGAACTGTCTGAGCGAAGCGAGTTTTCCCCGTCTCCGCCCGGTTACAAAAATTCAAGGAGGCGCTTTTGCAACCTCGCGCCATCTCGGGCGCGCCTTTCTTTGCTTACTTTCTTTGGCAAGACAAAGAAAGTGAGTCAGCCCCGGCAGGGGATGAAACAAGGGATGTACCGACACCATGAACACCACCCATCGCAAGCCCCTCCCCGGCACATCGCTGGACTACTTCGACGCCCGCGAAGCCGTAGAAGCCATCGCACAAGGCACCTACGACAAACTCCCCTACACCTCCCGCGTACTGGCCGAGAACCTGGTACGCCGCTGCGACCCCGCCACCCTCACCGCTTCGCTCAAGCAACTGATCGAACGCAAGCGCGAGCTGGACTTCCCGTGGTTTCCGGCACGTGTGGTCTGCCACGACATCCTGGGCCAGACCGCGCTGGTCGACCTCGCCGGCCTGCGCGACGCGATTGCCGACCAGGGCGGCGACCCAGCCAAGGTCAACCCGGTGGTGCCGGTGCAATTGATCGTCGACCACTCACTGGCGGTGGAATGCGGCGGCTTCGACCCCAATGCCTTCGCCAAGAACCGCGCCATTGAAGACCGCCGCAACGAAGACCGCTTCCACTTCATCGACTGGACCAAGCTCGCGTTCAAGAACGTCGACGTGATCCCGGCAGGCAACGGCATCATGCACCAGATCAACCTGGAGAAGATGTCGCCGGTGATTCAGGCGCACGACGGCGTGGCGTATCCCGACACCTGCGTCGGCACCGACAGCCACACGCCACACGTCGATGCGCTGGGCGTGATCGCCATCGGCGTGGGCGGGCTGGAGGCGGAGAACGTGATGCTCGGCCGCGCATCGTGGATGCGCCTGCCGGACATCGTGGGCGTGGAGCTGACGGGCCAGCGCCAGCCCGGCATCACCGCCACCGACATCGTGCTGGCGCTGACCGAATTCCTGCGCAAACAGAAGGTGGTGGGCGCATACCTGGAGTTCTATGGCGAGGGCGCCGCGCGCCTGACACTGGGCGATCGCGCCACCATCTCCAACATGGCGCCCGAGTACGGTGCGACGGCTGCCATGTTCTCGATCGACAACCAGACGCTCGACTACCTGCGCCTGACCGGCCGCGGCGACGAGCAGGTCGAGCTGGTCGAGACGTATGCCAAGGCCGCAGGCCTTTGGTCCGACACACTCAAGCATGCGGAATACGAACGCGTGCTGCGCTTCGACCTGTCGAGCGTGGTCCGCAACATGGCCGGCCCGTCCAACCCGCACGCACGCGTGGCAACGGCGGACCTCGCCGCCAAGGGCATCGCCGGCCAATGGGAAGAGACGCCGGGCCAGATGCCGGACGGCGCCGTCGTCATCGCCGCCATCACGAGCTGCACCAACACCAGCAACCCGCGCAACGTGATCGCCGCCGCGCTGCTGGCACGCAATGCCAACCGCCTCGGCTTGGTTCGCAAGCCGTGGGTGAAGAGCTCGCTCGCTCCGGGCTCCAAGGCCGTCGAACTGTATCTGGAAGAGGCTGGGCTGAAGGCCGAGCTGGAGACCCTCGGTTTCGGCATCGTCGCGTTTGCCTGCACCACCTGCAACGGCATGAGCGGCGCGCTGGACCCGAAGATCCAGCAGGAGATCATCGACCGCGATCTGTACGCCACCGCCGTGCTGTCGGGCAACCGCAACTTCGATGGCCGCATCCACCCGTATGCCAAGCAGGCCTTCCTCGCCTCGCCGCCGCTGGTGGTGGCCTATGCGATTGCCGGTACGGTGCGCTTCGACATCGAGCGCGACAGCTTCGGCACGGACGCCAACGGCAAGCCCATCACGCTGAAGGACCTGTGGCCGAGCGATGACGAGATCGACGCCATCGTGCGCGCCTCGGTCAAGCCGGAGCAGTTCCGCAAGGTGTACATCCCGATGTTCGACCAGCGCAGCGAATCGTCTGCCAGCGTGAGCCCCCTGTACGACTGGCGTGCGCAGAGCACCTACATCCGCCGCCCGCCGTACTGGGAAGGCGCGCTGGCGGGTGAACGCACGCTCCAGGGTCTGCGCCCGCTGGCTGTGCTGGGTGACAACATCACGACCGACCACCTCTCGCCATCCAACGCCATCCTGGCCAGCAGCGCCGCCGGCGAATACCTCGCCAAGATGGGCTTGCCGGAAGAGGACTTCAACTCGTACGCCACGCACCGCGGCGACCACCTGACCGCGCAGCGCGCGACGTTTGCCAACCCGACGCTCATCAACGAGATGGCCGTGGTGGATGGCGCGGTGAAGAAGGGTTCGCTGGCGCGCATCGAGCCCGAGGGCCGCGTCACGCGCATGTGGGAAGCGATCGAGACCTACATGGAACGCAAGCAACCGCTAATCGTCGTTGCCGGCGCCGATTACGGCCAGGGCAGCTCGCGCGACTGGGCCGCCAAGGGCGTGCGCCTGGCCGGCGTGGAAGCCATCGTGGCCGAAGGCTTCGAGCGCATCCACCGCACCAACCTGATCGGCATGGGCGTGCTGCCGCTGGAGTTCAAGCCGGGCACTACGCGCCTGACGCTGGGCATCGACGGCACCGAAACCTATGACGTGATCGGCGCGCGCAAGCCGCGCGCGGACCTGACGCTGGTGATCCATCGCAAGAACGGCGAGCGTGTAGAAGTGCCGGTCACGTGCCGCCTGGACAGCGACGAGGAAGTGTCGATCTACGAAGCGGGCGGCGTGCTGCAGCGCTTTGCGCAGGACTTCCTGGAATCGAATAAGGAGGCCGCATGACGCATCCGGCGCAGATCAAGATCCCCGCCACCTACATTCGTGGCGGCACCAGCAAGGGCGTGTTCTTCCGCCTGCAGGACCTGCCGGCCGCCGCGCAGCAGCCCGGCGCTGCACGCGACGCACTGCTCATGCGCGTGATCGGCAGCCCCGACCCGTATGGCAAGCAGATCGACGGCATGGGGGGCGCCACGTCCAGCACCAGTAAGACTGTCATCCTCGCCAAGAGCACGCGGCCGGACCATGACGTCGACTACCTGTTCGGCCAGGTCTCGATCGACAAGCCGTTTGTGGACTGGTCGGGCAACTGCGGCAACCTCTCTGCCGCCGTGGGCCCGTTCGCCATCAGCAACGGCTTGGTCGATGCGAGCCGTGTGCCGCACGACGGCGTGGCCATCGTGCGCATCTGGCAGGCCAACATCGGCAAGACCATCGTCGCTCACGTGCCCATCAGCAACGGCGCGGTGCAGGAGACGGGCGACTTCGAGCTGGACGGCGTAACCTTCCCGGCTGCCGAAGTACAGCTCGAATTCCTCGACCCGGCTGCGGATGAAGACGGTGACGGCGGCGGCGCGATGTTCCCCACCGGCAACCTCGTCGACGACCTGGAGGTGCCCGGCGTGGGCACGCTCAAGGCGACGATGATCAACGCGGGCATCCCGACCATCTTCGTGAACGCCGAGGCGATCGGCTACACCGGCACCGAGCTGCAGGACGCGATCAACAGCGACGTGAAGGCGCTGGCGATGTTCGAGACCATCCGCGCGCACGGCGCGGTGCGCATGGGCCTCATCAAGAACCTCGACGAGGCGGCCACGCGGCAGCACACGCCCAAGGTGGCGTTTGTGGCGCAGCCTAAGGACTACGTTTCGTCGAGCGGCAAGAAAGTTGGCGCGGGCGATGTGGACCTGCTCGTGCGCGCCATGTCGATGGGCAAGCTGCACCACGCGATGATGGGCACGGCTGCGGTGGCGATCGGCACGGCAGCGGCCATTCCAGGCACGCTGGTCAACCTCGCGGCCGGTGGTGGCGAGCGCAACGCGGTGCGCTTCGGCCACCCGTCCGGCACGCTGCGCGTGGGCGCCGAGGCCAAGCAGGTGGACGGTGAGTGGACCGTCACCAAGGCCATCATGAGCCGCAGCGCGCGCGTGCTGATGGAGGGCTGGGTGCGCGTACCGGGCTGACGGGGCTGACCGGGCGCGTAGCCCCATCAGCCCGCCACGTCAGGCGAGCGCTCAGCGCTTGCCGCTGACCTGGTCCATGGTCTGGATCAGGTCGGCCAGCGTCTGCTTGCAGGTGGCAGCGTCGGGCTTGCCGGCGCGCAAGGCTTCCAGCGCGCGGTCGATGGCCTTGTCGACACGATGCCAGTCCGATGCGGCGCGCGGCTTGAGACCGGCCTCCGCGCTGTCCCACGAGACTTCCAGATCCTTGATGCGGGTCTTGGCGCCGGCCAGGTCGCCCTTGTCGACGATGGTCGCCGTGTCGACGGCGATGGCGCGGAACGCACCCAAGTCGCCCAGCGCGGACGGCGTGGCCGCATGGGCCGTCTCGATGGGGCTAAGGTTGAGCGCCGAGACATGGCCGGCGGCCGCCATGAACAGGACGAGCCCTGCGGCTGCGAGCGACGGGGTGAGCTTGTTGAACTTCATGACATCTCCTTTGGGTGATGGGAAGCGAAGGCTTCGGGATTAAGCGGCCGAGACGGCGGGAGCGGCACGGTCCGCGCTGCGCTGGGCGAATGCCACCAGCACGACGATGACCGCCAGGAAGACGACGCTGGTCAGCATGGCGCCGAGCCCAAGGCCGCCGTAGGTCTGCGACTGCGATAGGAAGTCACCCAGCGCGGCGCCCAGCGGGCGGGTGAGGATGTAGGCGATCCAGAACGCGAACACCTTGTTCGCGCCCAGCCAGTACGCCAGCGCTGCCAGCGCGATGAGTGCTCCGAACACGACGATGCCGAGTTGGAACCCCAGGCCAAGCGCCTCTGTGGCGAGGTCGCCAGCGGCGGTGCCCAATGCAAACGTGCACAGGATGGCCGCCCAGTAGAACAGCTCGCGCCGGCGGGTATCGATCGCCTGGATGGAAAGCGTCCGCTCGATCCGATACCAGACCGCGAACACCGCAATCAGCAGCACGCTGAAGACGGTCGTACTCACGTAGAGGCTCACACCCAGGCGGTCGGTCAGCATGTCGGTGATCTGCGTGCCCACCACGCTCACGAGCACGACTGTCAGCCAGTAGAGCCACGGCACATAGCGCCGCGCCCGCACCTGAGCTGCAAGCGCGATCGCCAACAACGTCGCCATCGCTCCGCCGGTGATGGCCGTGCCCAGGCCGACGTTGACGGCAAGAAAGTCCGCGCCGGTCTCGCCCACCGTGGTCGACAGGATCTTGATGATCCAGAACCCCAGGGCAACCTGCGGCACCTTGTTGAGCAAGCCGGGCAGCTCGCGTGTCGGTCGTGCATCCATATGGCTCTCCAAAAGAAAATTTCAGGCAGCGGCGGTCAATAGCGCTCGCGTACGTTGTCGTGGTCCAGTTTGTCGATGGCGGCAGACAGCACCCGCCCGCTGTTGGCGTCGACCCTAACGTCGAAGGCGCGGCCGCCCTTGGCGACCTCGACGTCGTAGACCCAGCCGGCACTTGCGCGCTCCAGCCGTGCGCGCAGCGCGCGACCCTGCAGGTGCTGCTCCGCGATGGTGACCGCCTGCGCGAGGGACGTCCCGGTCGGTTCCGCCGACAGCGCATCCGCCTCCAGGCCCAGGCCTCGTGCGCCAAAGGCGGCGGTGCAGACTGCCGTGACCGTCAGGGCAAGCAGCGCGAGCGTGAATTTGAAGTGGCGGAGCATCGTGTCGTCCAACGGCAGAAGTGCTGACCGACACAGACTAGGCAGGCAGACTTAGATGCCCCTGAGGGGCGCAGGCAAGCGCCGCAGAAGTGGTATCTGCGTTGCCGAAAAAAGAAAAAGCCGTTCAGCGCGAAGCATGAACGGCCGGATGGCGAGCCGGCGTGGCCGGCCCGTTCTCGTTTGCAGGCTCAGTGATGCACCGCGCCGCCCAGCGCGCCACCCACGGTGGTCAACGCGCCGCCGACTGCGCCCGTCACCGGTGCCAGCGGGGTGGCCCCACCCGTGGAGGTCAGCGTCGAACCCACGCTGGTGAGCAGCGAACCGACCGGTGCCGTCACGCTGGCGACCGGGTTGGCGCCAGCGCCACCGGTTGCGCCACTCAGTGCGCTGGTCACCGGCGCCAGCGGGCTGCCGCCAGTGGTGCCGCCGAGCGCGCCCGTCACACTACCCAGCGGATTGCTGCCGCCTGTTGCGCCACCCAGCAGACCAGTGATCGGTGCCAGCGGGCTGCCCGACGTGCCGCCGGCCGGCGTGGACAGCGCACCGCCCAGTGCCGCCACCGTATTGCCCGTGGCAGTCACCACATTGCCGAGGCCCGACACGACCGGCGTGTTGGTGCTGCTGAGCGACGTACCGGCATTCGCCACGCCACCGCCCACGGTCTGCAGCAGGTTGGTCGCGGGTGCGCCAATGCCGGTGGCGTTGCCCAGCGTTTGCGTGGCGCTCGTGACCTGCGAGGTCAGCGGCACCACCGCCGTGCTGAGTTGCTGCGTGAGCTGCTCCACCGGGCCGGTCGACAGCGCATTGCCCAGCGTACCGCCCGCGTTGGCCACCGCCTGCCCCACCTGCGAGACCGCCCCGCCCACCGGCGTGGTGACCGGCGACAGCGGCTGCAGCGGGCCGGTGCCCAGGCTGTTCACCAGGCCGCCCGTGGCGGTGACGGTGTTACCGACGTCCGTGACGATATTGCCGGTGCTCGACACCGTGGTGCCGACCGGGTTGGGGGTCGCGCCCATGCTGCCCAGGCCCGATTGCACACCGGTGCCGGCGGCCGAGACGGTGGCGCCCAGGTTGTCCACCACGTTGCCCAGCGCGGACTGCGTGCCGCTCGGCGCACCCGGCACGTTGGCGCTGGAGATGGCCGCGCCCAGACCGCTGACCGTACCGCCCGCCGCGTCGATCACGCCGCCGCTCTTGTTCAGGACCGTGCCGGTGGGCGTCGTGGATGCCGTTGAGGCGGTCCCGCCCGAACCAGCACCGCTGCCGCTACCACTGCCGGAACCTGAACCACCCGAGCCGGAACTGCCGCCATTGCTGGCCGACGATCCACTGCCGCCAGAACCGTTGCTGCCGGACCCGCTGCCGCCGGAGCTGCTGTTGCTGGCTGTCGAACCGGAGCCGCCGCCGGTGGTGCCGCTGGCATCACCCGAGCCGGTGCTGGCGCAGCCGCCCAAAATCAACAGGCCGGCAAGCGTGGCCGAAATCAGTGTGGCGCGATGGATGGTTTTCATGTTTAGGCTCCCGTTCTGAGGAAAGTGCCTGATGGGACCTCGCCCGGCTTTCCCTCAATCGATTTTCGAATGCGCTGCCGATTTCTTTTGTGATCGGCATTGGGCGCAGTCTATTTAGCGGTTGCCGTTTAATTGCAAACCTTTACAAACGCCGGGAGTCCTTATTTGGCGCCAGCTTGTCGCCGCGAAAATGGAAACATCCTGGCGCCGTCGCCACGCAAACGTTGGCAGATACGGGAAATCGACAAATGGCACCGAGACCGCCCTCAAATGCCGGCGCAAAATTAACCAATATGCGTTAGTTGCGTGCGATGAAATGCCACCGATGGTTTACCCATATGCGGGGTTTCCCCGGTCTCATTCAGAAGAAAACCTCTATTTATTCTGGCGAATATTCAGCGCATTCGCGGTCGATAAAACACCGCCATAAAGCTCAGATTGGCCATGGCATTACGTTCCGCATTGCGTTTCAAACATATTCGGGCGCGCGCTCTGCTCACTGGCCGGCGCTTGCCTGGCTCACGCTGCTCGGCAGGGCCGCAAAATCCTCGCTCCGGCTGATGCCCTGCAGCGCCTGCAGCAGCGGCTCGGGCGGGCAGGTCAGCTTGCGCCGGCTCAGGTCGAGCCAGCCCGCGGTGGACGTGACGCGCGCCACCAGCCTGCCGTCGCGCAGGAAGTCGTTGCGCAGCACCATGCGGCTGCCGTCGTCCGACAGCCCGGCCAGCGTCAGGCGCACGATCATGCGATCCAGCAGGTGCAGCTCGCGGAAGTATTCAATCTCATCCTTCATCACCACCGGGCCGATCCGCAGCCGCATGAACTCGGCCATTGGAAAGCCCTGCGACGCGAAGTACAGCATCCGCACATCGGCCGACTTGTCGAGGTACGCCGTGTTCTTCATGTGCGAGTTGAAGTCCATGTCGCCCCAACCGGCGAACAGTTCCTGCTCAAACATCGTGCGGCTCCTGTGTTGTGGAATCCCGCACCGGGTCCGCTGCCAGACGGCTGCGGAGCGGGGGGTGAAGTCACGTCGCGGTCAGACAGTGGCCAGCGTGTTCTTCAGGCCCAGCACCTCGATCGGCGCGATCTCGGGTGCCTTGGCCAGCAGCTCAGGCGCGTTGGCCATCAGCGCCTGGGCGATGGGGCCGTTCAGGTGGGCCTGGCGGTCGGCCTCGGTGGCAAAGGCATCGAAGATGCCGAAGGTGGTGGGCGACAGCCGCAGGGCAAACCAGATGGGCGTGGTGACTTCCTGGTTGGCCATCTCCAGCCCGGCAGCGAGAAAGTCTGCCAAGGCCTGCTCCTTGCCCGGCTTGGCTTCCAGCTTGGCGAACAGTGCGTGTTTGATCATGTCGGTTCTCCTGGTGCCGTGCGGGAAGTCCGCGCGGTTGGTGACACTTTACAAACCGGCCGCCCAGAGAAATACTGTCCCGATTGACAACTTTGATACCGATCCTGCCATGCAGATCGCCGTGCTCGCCCTGGAGGGCGTATTCGATACCGGCTTGGCCACGGTGCTCGATGCCTTCGCGACCGCCAACGAGCTGGCGCGGGTGGCGGGCATCGACATCCCGCCCTTTGATGTGCGCCTGGCGGGTGTGCGGCCGCAGGTGCGCAGCGGCCTGGGGCTGCAGGTGCCGGTGTGCGAGGTGGCGCAGGTTCCCGCCCCCGCGTGGGTGATCGTGCCGGCCATCAGCACCAAGATGCCCGAGGTGCTGGTGCCGGCGCTGGCGCGCGACGACGTGGCGGACGCGCTGCCGGTGCTGCGCGCGTGGGCAGACGGCGGCGCGCGCATGGGCGCGGCCTGCATCGGCACCTTCGTGCTGGCGGAAACCGGCCTGCTGGACGGCCACGAGGCCACCACCACGTGGTGGCTGACGCCGCTGTTCCGCCAGCGCTATCCGGCGGTCAAGCTCGATGCGCACCGCATCGTTGTGCCCAGCGGCAGCGTACTGACGGCGGGCGCCGCGCTCAGCCACATCGACCTGGCCCTGTGGCTGATCCGGCAGAGCAGCCCGGAGTTGTCGGCGCTGGTGGCGCGCTACCTGATCTTCGACACGCGGCCGTCGCAATCGGCCTACGTGATTGCCGACCACCTCACGCACGCCGACCCGCTGGTGGAGCGCTTCGACCGCTGGGTGCGTGAGCGCCTGGACACGGCCATCACACTGGATGCCGCCGCCGAGGCGCTGGCCACCAGCAAGCGCACGCTGTCACGCCGTCTGAACGACGTGCTGGGCAAGACGCCCATCGCCTACATCCAGGACCTGCGCATCGAGCGCGCGGTGCACCTGCTCAAAACCAGCAAGCACAGCGTCGACCGCATCGCCGAGCAGGTCGGCTATGCCGACGGCGTGACGCTGCGCGCGCTGCTGCGCAAGCGGCTGGGCAAGGGTGTGCGCGAACTGCGCGCGGGGTGAGGCAAGCAGGCGCCTAGGCCGGCTCTTGCCGCTGCAGGCGCGTCAGGTGAAACGACTGCCGCCGCTCGAACCCCATCCGCTCATACAAGCCGAACGCCCCGCTGTTGTGGTCGAGCACGTGCAGGAATGGCGTCTGCCCGCGCTGCCCGATCTCGTTCTGCAGGATGCGGATGAGCCGGTTGGCGATGCCACGGCCACGGTACGCATCGTCGACGCAGACCGTGCTGATCTCGACATAGCCGCCTATGCGCAAGCGCTCGCCGGCCATGGCGATCAGCTTGCCGCCATCACGCAGGCCGATGTAGTTGCCCATCGTGTGCGTGCGGACCTTGAACGGGCCGGGCTCGGTCCGCCGCGTGAGGTCGAGCATGTCGGCCGCGTCGGCATCGCCCAGGCGCACGATGTCTGCCGACTCGACCGGCCAGTGCGCGCCATGGGGGGCCATCAATTGATGCAGGACGCCAGGCCGCGCAACGTGCAGCCCCGGCAGCTCCCCGACGGGCGCCAAGGTCCAGACGGTGACTTGGCCGCCCGGTTCGATCAGCCGCTGCAGTTCCTGCCAGGCGGCTGGGCTGTCTTCGGCCACTGCAGCGAACTGGGCGACGTCCGGCCGGTAGCGGCAGGCAAGCGCGCCGCCTTGGCGCAGATGCTGGTGTTCAGTGGCCAGAGCGGACCAGATAGGGGTGTCGAGGGGGTGTTGGGCGGAGGAAGACATGGTCTATCGGCTTGGCAGCGGATGCATTGGATGATCAGCCCATGATGAAGATGGTGCGGATGCGAGCGCCTAGTACGTCAAACCGCACATACCTGGTTTCATCGAGCACGTAGCGATGGGACTGGAAACCGGGGGGTGCGACCGGGCCCATGCTGGGCAACGGCTCACCCAGACGGGCACGCAGCGTGCCCGCGTCGTCACCAACGCGGATGCCCTTGATCTCGCCAGCATAGGGCGCATCAACGCGCACGGTATACACCCGGCCGTTCTGATCGAAGAATACCCAGATGCCTTTGTCCACCAGGTGCAGCGAGGTCTTGCCGGCGTTCATGTCGGGCACGTTTGCAGGCAAGGTCGACGGGCGCGACACCGGCATCGGATCGACGCCGGTTTTCAGGACAGACTTGACGGTGTTAACGCTGTCGCCCATATGGATATCCAAAGCAGACACGCTGCCACCGGCGTAGACCGGCGCTGGCGCTGGCATTGTCACGGGCGCTGGTGTCGCGCCCGGCGACTGGCTAGCGCCCGCCGGCGGAACCCGGGCAATACCGGCGTCAGAAGCCGGAGCGGTGTCCGCAAACGCGGTCTTGATCAGCGGCCAATACACCTCACCCCAATTCCGCAGCTTTTCAATGTAGGCCGCCTTCTCCGGGAAGCGCTTGACGTTCGAGCTGTGCCAATCCGAATCTCGGAACGACACTGCCGTACCCGTGGCAATGCCCTCGGCTTCCGGACTGAACAGATAGGACACCTCAAGAAACCCCCACTTTTCAGCCCGGCCAAACTGAACGCCCACCAGATCCTGCGGATATGAGACCCCCTTGGCGGCCATGTCACCCGCGGCAGCGCGGTCGATCACATTCATCTGGATGCCGCGATCCGCCCACTGCTGCCAGGGCGGCGTGTAGTAGTTGAAGACAAACCAACAGGCCTCATGGTCCTGCGGGACAATCGCCTCGACATACGTGTAGCTATTGTTCGGCTCGCCCACTTTGCAGCGCTTGAGCTCGGGAAATCCTGCACCGGGATTGGCCTTGCTACGCAGGGCGGTCACCCGGATCGCTCCGGTCAGGTGCTTGTGCTCGACACGACCAAAGAAATAGGCCATACCGGTCGCGGTCGGGATGGTGATGCTGGTATTCGACAGCATGGCCCAGTTGCCCGCAGGCAGCGGCAATTTGTATCCATTCACGACTACCGAACCGCTGTAGGTCCGACCGAGCAGGGCATTGTCGATGCCGGTGCCATTCCCGGCAGCATTCGCACCACCCGCATTGGCCAGCGAGATATCGGCGTTGCGGGGCGCCGGGTCAGCCAACCTAGCCGCCTTTTGCGTGAGGGGTGGCGCAACAGTGGCCACAGCTTGAGCCGGCACGCGTTGCCGCGCGACAGTGGGGCCGCCAGCCGGCTGCTGTACCGCAGCCGCAGCCGGCAGCGGCGCCACATTGGCGGTCGCCATCGTTGATGTTGATTGCGGCACATACGTTGCCGCCTGCGATGGAAGCTGGCCGACACTCGGCGCATCTTCCTTGCGCTGCGCCAGGAAAAGTCCGGAAAGCAACGTCAGCAGCAATGCCGACAGCAGGCAGAATCGCCAAAGCCCGGCCCGTGCCCACAGCGTGCGAAAAGCCCCCGGCGGCTGAACGCTTTGCATCATGCGGCAGACCGCAACGGCTTCGCGACGACGACTCCATCGTGCATCATCAGCATCACCCGGTTGTGCCCTTGCTGCTTGGCGTCGATCAGGGTATCGGCGATGCCCTCCTCAACGGCGCGCACCAGATCGCGCGACGAGCTGCCGGTTCCGAGGCGCTTCTGCCGACGCATGATGTCGAGCAGGATCTCCGGGTCAATGCCGTTCTGCGAGATCTCCAGCCCGTATCCACGGATCATGGCTTCGATCTCCAGCGCGGTCACCCGTGCGATGTCCAGCCCCGACAGCGGCTTGAAGACAAAGATGCGGTCGATGCGGTTGAGCACTTCCGGTGCAAACCCGGCCTCGCGCAACGCAAGGCTGGAGGCACGGCGCAATTCGTCCGGCTGGTTGGCCAGCGACTGGCTCAGCCCTTGCAACACGTCCGTGGCCGCGTTGGTGGTCAGGACAAAGATTGCGCCAGTGGTGGACACCTGCTGGCCATCGGAGGCCTCGGTAATGAAACCGTCGTTCCACGCGGTCAGGAAATTCTTGTGGACTTCCGGGTGGGCCTTCTCGATTTCATCAAGCAACACCACGGCGTCTGGCGTGTCGCGCAGTGCGCCGGTCAACTTGCCATAGGTGTCCGAACCAACATAGCCCTTGGACGAGCCGAACAGCTGTGTCGCGCCGTGGCTGCCGCTGGCGAACTGTGTCATGTCGAAATGCAGCAGCTTGCGCTGCAGCTCGGCGGCCAGGCACTTCGCCAGGTATGTCTTGCCGGTGCCGGGCGGGCCCGCCAGCAGGAACACGCCCACCGGCTTGCCACGCAGCTTGAGCGCGAGCCGCCGCCGGATCTGCGCAGCCATGTCATCGCACACCGCGTCCTGGCCCACGACCTTGCCCTTGAGCGCGCGGGCCAACTCCTCCGCATCGATGAAGACCGCTTCCGGCTCCTGGGCCAGCTTGTCTTCCAGCGCCTGTCGGTTGGTCAGGCGATCGAGAATATCCATGAAAAAGCCCCCTCTGCCCGTATCGGTCTGTTGATTGCGCTGTCGTTCGTGAAAGAGGCCCGCCAGGGTCAGGAACCAGAAGCACGCCGCGCCTCCTGCAATCCACCACGCGTGGGCCCCTAGGAAATCGCCCAACTCATGCAGCGAGCGTCCAAGCGCGCTGCCCGACGGGCCATGCTGTGACCAGAACTGGGCCACCGCAACGATGGCGACCACAAGAAATGTTACCGGCATCAAGCGAGAGGCCGTTGCAACCAGCCAGCGCATCAGTTCACCCTGACGTTGAGGCTAAGCACCTGGCCGACACTCATGATCGGCAGAATCGCCTGAGTCGCGCCCGAGGCCAGCCCTACCGTCACGCCACCGCCCTCGCCGTCGCGCACACCGGTAATGCGGACATGCCCGTCGGCAGGCACCGGAATTGCAAAGGTCATGGGCTGCTTCTTGAGCACCACGGTACGGGAATAGCCTTGGCTGTCGATGCGGACGACGTCGCCGTCTTCGGCATCGGTATCCCACAATGTCACCCATGCAAGCCGCCGCGAAGACGGATGCGCCGGCAGCGCGTCCGGCACAGGCTGCTGCACCGGACGCGGGGCAGCCTGCGCTTGGACTGGAGCGGCCTGGGCCGAAGCGGCGTTGGCATTGGCACTTGCGTTGAGGTCGGCTTGCAGGGCCACCTGTGCCGCAGGAGGCAATGCCATCGACTCGACAGCCTTGGGCTCGTCGGATAGTGGAACAACGGCCAAATCGACCGTGCCAAGCGTGGCAAAACTCGCTGCGCGCGCTTGCTGCTGGGCATTGCTCAGATGATCGCCGGAGGCGTGGATACCCAATAAGCCACCGCCGGAATAAATCGATGCTGCGCCACCGACGCCGCCAACGATCAAAATGGCAGCCAATAATGATTGGGCCAAAATGGAGAGCGAGGAATGGCTCTTGCGTTGAGCCTTCGGCTCTGGCTTTGGCTGGGCCAACCTGGGCGCATGGTTCATTGTGAGACGGACCAGCCCGCCGAGGCTGGGCCGATGCTTTCTTTCATTTCCCTGAATGTGCAGGCATCTTAACGTAAAAATTGGTGATATCGACCGATCACAACAGAGGGTTGTTTTACACAAACACTTCGGTCAGAAGCGTTGAAAACCAACTTGGCGGATGCCGATCAATCCTCGGCACCCGTCGAGCTAACGGTACAGACGCACGCGATAAACCGTACGCTCAACGCCCCACACGCAGAGCGGCCACCTCCGCCCGCCACTGCACAAACCGCTGCGCACGTGCGACCGCATCACCGTCGTCGCGCCCGTAGCGCAGCGCGACATAGCCGGCGGCCACGCGGCGCAAGGCCTCGGCCGCCTGCGGAAACTGCGCGGCCGCGCGCTCGGCATAGGCCACCGGCCCTTCCGCTGCGCCGCGCGCACAACCGTGCCGCGCCAGCCGGTCGCATACGCGCTGCCATTGCGCCTGCACCGGGTCCGGCTTGGCCGGCCGCTGCTGCCACAGCAGCGGCAGCGCGGCCAGCAGGAACAGGCCCGACACGGCCCACAACACCGCGCGTGGGTCAGCGGCATCCAGCCCCAGCCAGGCGAACAGTTCAGCCTGGCGGTTGCGGTCATAGCCGAGCACCCAGCGGTTCCAGCCGCTGATCAGGCCATCGAGCCCCCAGCGCACACTGCGCAGCCAGGTGGGCTCCTCCACGCGGCGCGAGTGGAATTCGCTGGCGGGCACGGCGGCCGCCAGGCCGCGTTCGACGCGCTGCGGCGCGACGGCGGCGGTCGGGTCCACGCGCACCCAGCCGCGCCCCTGCAGCCAGACCTCGGCCCAGGCGTGCGCGTCGGACTGGCGCACGATCACATCGCCGCTCACGGCATTGACCTCGCCGCCCTGATAGCCGACCACCACGCGCGCCGGCACGCCTGCGGCGCGCATCAGGAAAACGAAGCTGCCCGCGTAGTGCTCGCAAAAGCCGCGATGCGTGCGGAACAGGAAATCGTCGATCTGCGCGCCCTGCAGCGGCTCGGGTTCGAGCGTGTAGGCAAAGGGCGCGCTGCCGAACAGCTTGAGGGCCGCGGTTACACGATCCACGGGCGGCAGGTCCGCCCACTTGGCCGCCAGCGCGCGCGTCTGCGGGTTGCCCGGCGGCAGCACCAGCGCGGTCTGCTGCGTCTGGGGGTCGAGCGCTTGCGCATCGTCGGTCGCCGCCCTGTTCGGCAGGCGTGAACGCGCGTGATAGCGGATGCGCTGCTCGACCGGCTGCGCACCCAGGAACTCCGCGTCGACACTGCGCCCGATGCCGTCGTGCGCATCAATCGACACGCCGCGATCGAGCGCGAACAGCCAGCGCTGGTGCGTCGCCTCGAGCGTGACGTGGTAGTCGACCATGCCCGCTGCGCCGCCGGCCGCGCTCGCAGAATCGGGTACGCCCCCCGGCGCGGGGCGTTGCCGCGTCGACCACGGTGACCAGGTCTTCCCATCGAAGCGGCCCAGCACGATGCCGCGCCAGTACAGTTGGCCGAGCGGCGGCGTGGGGCCGGCGAAGTCGGCGCGGAAGGCGAGATCGTCCGACAGGATCAACTGGCCGATCGAGCCCGGCGCCATGGTGTCGGACAGGCCGCTGGTGGCCGTGTCGGCGCTTTGCGGCAAGCGCCACAGCGGATGGTCCAGGCGAGGAAACAGCAGGAACAGCACGGCCGCAAACGGCAGGCCCATCGTCGCCAGCCGCGCCAGCATCCGCGCGGGCGAGAGCCGCGTGCGCGCCTGCGGGTGCAGCAGCAGCATCCAGTTGTAAAGCAGCAGCGCGAGGGAGGCCAGCAGCGTCGCCGCCAGCCACGGCGGCTGGTCGAACAGCGTCTGCGACAGCAGCAGGAAGCAGCACAGCTGCGTCACCAGCACACCGTTGCGCACCGTGTGCGATTCCATCAGCTTGAGCACGAGAAACGCGCCCAGCAGCGCCACCGACAGGTCGCGGCCGAGATTGCCGCCGGTGCGCAACGCCAACGCCACCGTCGCGGCCAGCACGGCGATGCCCACGGCGCCCAGCAGCCACTTGCCCGGCAGCGGCGCGCGCCGCACCCACAGCAGCAGGCGCCACAGCAGCAGCACGCCGAACACGCCGCACGTCACCAGCGGCAGGCTGCGCAGCAGCGGTGCCAGCACCAGCGCGAGCTGGGCGATCAGCCAGCCGTGCTCGCGGTGGGTGAGCGCGCGGGTGGAACCGAAGGCCGCACTCATACCTCGTTCTCCGGCATGGGCGCCCTGCCCCACAGCGCCAGCGCCTGCAGGCAGGCATCGCGGTGCGCCGGGCCGCGTGCGGGGCCGATGGAGAGGCCGGGCAGCGTCAGCGTGTATTCGAGTTCGTCGCCAGCGGGGCTGGTGTGCTCGGCGGCCAGCACCCAGGCGCACAGGCGCGACAGGCGTGCCTCGGGGTCCAGCGATGGCGGCATCGCGTCCCACGCCAGCACGCACTGTGCATAGTGGACCTGCTGGCCGCTGCGGCTCATCCACGTGTCGAGCCGCGCGCTGTGCTTCCAGGCGATGCTGCGCAGCGGGTCGCCGGGGCGGTAGGGGCGCAGTTGGTCGGCGGCTTCTTCGACATGGGTGCGGGCGGCGCGCTGGGCGTCTTCCTCGCCGGGGTCGGGCGCGAAGGCAGCGGGCAGCGGCGGCGCGGTGGCTTCGGGCGCGGGATAGACCAGCAGCGTGAGTGGCGCATCGGCATAGCTCCATGCGCGAAACAGGCCAAGCGGAAAGCGCGTCGACACCGTCAGGCGCGGCAGCCGGAACCAGCCGCGCGGCTGCGCGCCGAACGACAGCGCCGCCACCGTGCCGTCCTGCGCGTCGAGCGAAGACTCGGTGGGTGCGGCCTCACGCGCGGTGGTCTCCACACCCACGCGGGCCCAGGCGGTGGCGTTGCCCAGCGCCACGTTCACGTTGACGGCGTGGCCGGCAAACACCGCCTCGCCCGTCGCGCCACGCACCTCCAGGTCGACCAGGTTGCGATGGGTCTGCCACATGGCGGACGCGCCCACGCCGGCCAGCACAAAAGTCAGCAGAAAGCCGAGGCTGACGTTGTAGTTGAGCGAGGTCACCAGCATCACCATCAGCAGCAGCGCAAAGCCGAAGCCGGTGGCGGTGGGGAGGATGTAGACGTGGTTGCGGTCGATCCGGATCTTGCCGTCGCGCGGCGTGCGCGGGCGCGACAGGAAGCGCTGCACGCGGGCGCGTGCGAAGCGGACGCCGGGCAGCGCCGCCAGCACCGCGCCCAATGCGCGGAACGGCAGCGTCAGCAATGACGTGAAGCGCGCCATGGCGCGATCAGGGAATCGCGACGGTGTCCAACAGCCGCTGCGCCAGCACAGTGGCCGACAGCGAGCCACCCGTCGGCAGCAGCCGGTGCGCGGCCACGGCGTTGAACACCGCCTGCACGTCTTCGGGCAGCACGGCGTCGCGGCCGTCGATCAGGGCCCAGGCACGCGCGGCGGCCAGCAGCGCCAGCCCGGCTCGCGGCGACAGGCCCATCTGCACCTGCCGGTCGGTGCGCGTGGCGTTCACCAGCGCGAGCACGTAGTCGACCAGCGCGGGCGCGACGTGCACGGCATCGGCTGCCGTTTGCAGCGCCACCACCTGCGCGGCGGCCAACACCGGCGCGGCGTCTTGCGGTGCGCCGCCGCCCAGGTATAGCGCGCGCTCGGAGCTCTGGTCCGGATAGCCGAGTGAGAGCCGCATGGTGAAGCGGTCGAGCTGCGATTCCGGCAGCGGGTGCGTGCCGATCTGGTTGAGCGGGTTCTGCGTGGCGATGACGAAGAACGGCTCGGGCAGCGGATAGGTCGCGCCATCGTGCGTGACTTGCCCTTCGGCCATCGCTTCGAGCAACGCGCTCTGCGCCTTGGGCGTGGCGCGGTTGATCTCGTCGGCCAGCACCACCTGGGCGAACAGCGGGCCCGGGTGGAACTCGAACGCGCCCTTCTCTTTCAGGTAGATCGACACGCCGATCAGGTCGGCCGGCAGCAAGTCGCTGGTGAACTGCACGCGCTGGTACTGCAGCCCGAGCGTGCGGGCCAGCGCGTGTGCCAGCGTGGTCTTGCCGACGCCCGGCAGATCCTCAAGCAGCAAATGCCCGCGCGCGAGCAGGCAGGCCAGCGCCAGGCGGATCTGCAGCGGCTTGCCGAGCACGATGCGGTCGAGCGCGCGCTGCGCCTGCGACAGCGCAGCCGGCAGCAACAGCGGCTGCACCGGGGCGGCCGGCGTGGGGCGAATGGGAGACAGCGAGGGTTGGGAGGGCGTCATCGAGGCGCGAGCCGAGGCAGCAATGCCAGCGAGTGTAGCGGCATCGTGCGCGGCCGGATCACCCGTGACGCGGCTACAACATCAGCGCGCCTTGGATGCGGGAATGCCCGCCTCGATCAGCACGCGCGCGGTGCGCGGCAGGCTCTTGATCAGGCGCGGGGCGTCGGTGCCGAAGGTCTGGCTGGCGGTATAGGCGCCTTCGATCAGGAAGGCCAGGTCGTCGGCCAGCGCGGCGGGGCCGGTGGCGCCAGCGGCCTCGGCGCGCTCATGCAGGCGTTCGAGCAAGCGCGCCTTGTTGCGCTGGACGAACTGCCGTGCTGCGTGCGATGCGTCCGGAAACTCCGCCGCCACGTTCACGAACGGGCAGCCCCGGTAGCCCGGGCGCGAGGCGCGTTCGGACACGTCGATGAAAAACTGCAGCAGCTGTGCGCGCGCGTCGTCCGGGTGCTTGTCCATGCTGGCGTTGAAGTAGCCCCAGAAGCTCTCGTCGCTGCGCTCCAGGTAGGCGAGGACGAGGTCGTCCTTCGACTTGAACTGGCGGTACAGGCTCATCTTGTTGACGCCGGCGCGCTCGACCACCGCCTCCACGCCGACGGCGCGCACACCTTCGTAGTAGAACAGCTGGCGGGCCGCCTCCAGCAGGCTGGCATGCGCATCCTCGCCGCTGATGCGGCGCGGGGTGGCGCGTTGGGTGACCTGCTCGGCGGTGGAAGAAAGGGCGCGGGGGCCACGTGCTGCCATGTTCGTACTCCTGCAAACGCGGCGGGAAACAAACCCCTCGCCGCGTCGGTGATATTCCATGCTTGACATGTTACCGAGCGGTACCTACTATCGCAAGCACGTTGTTACCGACCAGTAACGAATAACGTATTGCCCCCACAACAAGAATCGGACGCCTGCTCATGCAACGACTCGCCCGTTTTGTCGCCCCACGTTTCCACTACGGCTGGATCGCCCTGGCCGTGGTGTTCCTGATCCTGCTGTGCGCGGCCGGCACGCGCGCCACGCCCAGCGTGATGATGCTGCCGCTCGAGCATGAGTTCGGCTGGAGCCGCAGCACGATCTCGCTGGCCATCTCCATCGGCATTGCGCTGTATGGGCTGACGGGGCCGTTCGCAGCAGCGTCGATGCAGTATTTCGGCATCCGCCCGACGGTGCTGGGCGCGCTGGCGGTGTTGATCGTCGGCACCGCGCTGTCGGCGATGATGCATGAGCCGTGGCAGATGGTGCTGCTGTGGGGCGTGATGGTGGGCGGCGGCACAGGTGTGGCGGCCATCACGCTGGGCGCGACGGTGGTCAACCGCTGGTTCACCTCGCATCGCGGCTTGGCGATGGGCATCCTTACCGCCAGCTCCGCCACCGGCCAGCTCGTCTTCCTGCCGATGATGGCCGCAGTGGTCGAGCACTACGGCTGGCGCCCGGTGGTGCTGATCGTGGCCGGCGCGCTCACGCTGCTGCTGCCGATCGTCGCGCTGCTGCTGCCGGAATCGCCCAAGAGCGTGGGCCTGCGCACCTATGGCGAACCCGCCGATGCGCCGGAAGCCGCCCAAGGCCCGCGCGCCAACCCGATCACCCTGGCCATGAACACGCTGGTGCAAGCGGCGCGCAAGCGTGACTTCTGGTTGCTCTTCTTCAGCTTCTTCATCTGCGGCGCCAGCACCAACGGTTACATCGGCACGCACTTCATTGCCATGTGCGCAGACCACGGCCTGACCGAGGTCAAGGGCGCGAGCCTGCTGGCCGCGATGGGGATCTGTGACCTGGTGGGCACCACGCTGTCGGGCTGGCTGTCCGACCGCTACAACAGCCGCGTGCTGCTGTTCTGGTACTACGGCCTGCGCGGGCTGTCGCTGATCTACCTGCCGTATGCGTTCGGCTTCGAGTTCTTCGGCCTGCCGGTGTTCGCGCTCTTCTACGGGCTGGACTGGATCGCCACCGTGCCGCCCACTGTGCGCCTGACCAACGACGTGTTCGGCAAGGCGGCGGCGCCCATCGTGTTCGGCTGGATCGTCGCCGGGCACCAGCTGGGCGCGGCATTCGCCACGCTGGGTGCGGGCATGATGCGATCGACGCTGGGCAACTACACGCTGTCGTCGATGATCTCGGGCGGGCTGTGCGTGGCGGGGGCCTTCCTGGTGCTGCGCATCCACCGCACGCCGAAGCGCGACGTGGAGAGTGCGGGCCAGCCCGCCACGGCCTGATCGCTGCGCTACCGCCCGATCAGGGCTTCAGGAAGCCGTACTTGGCCAGGATCGCCTGGCCCGCCGGCGACAGCACGAACGTCACGAAGTCGGCCGCTTGCTGCGGCTGCTTCGTGCCGGCGGTGATGGCAATCGGATAGGTGAGCGGCACGTTCAGCGGCACCGGCTGCGCCACCTTCACCTTGTCGGCGGCGATGGCCGCGTCGGTGGCAAACACCAAACCAGCCTCGACCTCGCCGCGCGCCACGTAGTCCAGCGCTTGGCGCACGTTCTGCGCCAGCACCGCCTTGGCCGACACCGGCTCCCACAGCTTGGCCGCCTCCAGCGCGTGCTTGGCATAGCGGCCCACCGGCACCGAGGCCGGGTTGCCGATCGCCACGCGCTTCACCTCGGGCTTGGTCAGGTCCGCCAGCGCATGCACCGGCACCGTGCCGGTGGTGGGCACGATCAGCACGAGCTGGTTGGCGACGAAATCCCGCCGCGATTCGGCCTTGATGACCTTCTCGGCCACGGCCTTGTCCATCGCTTCCTGATCGGCGGAGGCGAACACATCGGCCGGCGCGCCCTTCACGATCTGCTGCATCAGCACGTCGGACGCGCCGAAGTTGAGCACGACCCTCGTCTCCGGATGCTGCGTCTCATACTGCTGCGCAAGCGTCTTGAAGGCATTGGTCAGGCTGGAGGCGGCCGACACCACCAGATCGGCGGCCTGCGCCTGCGCAGACAGCCCCAGCGACAGCACGGCCGCCAGGCCGATGACACGCACGCGGCACGGAAGCGAAAAACGTTGCATGGCAGATTCCAAGGTGAACAAGGACGGACCGTAATATACGAGCCGATATAACGACCGGTCAACGCAGTGCCGTCAAATGTCGGGCATTCAGGTTGTGCAATACCGCGCCGCCTCGTCGATGCACTCGGCCAGCCGTCCGGCAATCGGCTGCCGGCTATGGCGAGGGCGCTCCACCAGACCGATCTCGCGGAAGAAGGTGTCGTCACCCAGGCCGATCGCGCGCACCCCGGCGGGCCATGGGCCTTGCCCGAACGTCTGCGGCGCGAGTGCGATGCCCTGCCCGCGCGCCACCAACTGCGCCATGCCCTGCAACTCATCCAGCTCGATCGCCTCGTGCACGCTGATGTGCTGGTCGCGCAGGAACTGATCAACGCGGCGGCCGCCGAACGAGCGGCGGTCGTAGCGGATGAAGGGCACGGTCGCGAGCAGTGCGCGCCAGTCGTCGCCGGGCAGGCTGGCGGGGGCCAGCAGCACGAAGGGCTCGGCCACCAGCGTGCGCCATTCCAGATCGGCCGGCACGGCAAACGGCGGGCGGATCAGCACGGCGACGTCGATCTCGCCCGCGTCCACCAAGCCGAGCAGGTCCAGCGACACGCCGGGCAGGATGCGCGCGCGGCAATGCGGGAATTCGGCGCGGAAGCGCACCAGCGCATCAGCCAGGAAGGTCGACTGCACCGAGGCGATCGCGCCCACGCGCACCATGCCGCGCTGCTCGCTGCTGCCGCCCTGCTCGCCCAGCTTGTCGTAGAGCGCGACGATGTGCTCGGCCAGCGCCAGGGCATCGTGCCCGGCGGCATTGAGTGTGGCCGAGCGGCCCGTGCGGTCGAACAGCTGGAAGCCGAGCGACTCTTCCAGCCGTTGGATCTGCGCGCTCACCGCCGATTGCGTGAGCCCGATGCGCTCGCCCGCGCCGGCAAAGGTGCCGTGGCGGGCGACGGCGATGAAGGTCTTCAGCTCGCGAAGCATGGGGTCGTGTGGGGGTGGTGCAAGACCCCAAGCATACGCGTAGCGGTTACTTGAGCGCGTCGTGCGCGGTCTCGCGAACGCCCCACAGCGCCAGCAGCGCCACCGCCGCGCCGCCCATCAGCAGGAAGCCGGGCATCAACAGGTTGCCGGTCTGGCCGATCAGCGCGGTGGCCACATACGGCGTGATGCCACCGCCCACGATGGCGCCGATATTGAAGCTGAACGCCATGCCGGTGTACCGCACGCGGGTCGGGAACTGCTCCGCATAGGTCGGGTAGCCGACCGACTGCACCACCGGCAGCGGCAGCGCCACCACCAGCATGGCGAGGAAGGCCAGGCCGATGTTGTGGCGGTCCATCAGCAGCATCATCGGCAGCACCAGCACCATGTAACCGAGGAACCCGGCCGCCAGTACCTTGCGCCGGCCGATACGGTCCGACAGCGCGCCGCACACCGGCATCAGGAACGCCATGCTGATGCTGACGAAGGCCAGGATCCAGTACACCGTAGTCTTGTCGTACTTCAGGTGCGTGCTCAGGTAGAGGTTCATGAACACCAGCCCGACCCAGTAGCCGACGTTCTGGCCGAAGGCGAGCAGCGTCACGCGCAGCACGCTGCGGCCGTGCTCGCGCAGCACCTCGCGCAGGGGTGTCTTGGGCGGCTCGTGGTGCGCCTGGAACTGCTGGAACGACACCGATTCCTCCACGCGCCGCCGCACCATCGATGACACGATCACCATCGGGATCGCCATCAGGAACGGCACGCGCCAGCCCCACGCTTGCATCTGCTCCGCGCCGAGCACAACACTGGAGACGCCGCACACCGTGGCCGCCAGGGCGCCGCCCACGGCCACGCCCACGGGCGTAAAAGCGCCGTAGAACCCGCGCTGGCCGCGCGGCGCGGATTCGGCCACGTAGGCCGCCGCGCCCGTCACCTCGCCGCCGGCAAAGAAGCCTTGCGCCAGGCGGATCAACAGCAGCAGCACCGGTGCCGCCAACCCGCCGCTTGCGGCCGTGGGCAGCAGGCCGACCAGCCCGGTCGCCACGCCCATGCCAATCACTGTCACGAGCAGGATCGCGCGCCGGCCCAGCCGGTCGCCCAGGCGCCCGAGCACGATGCCGCCCACCGGTCGCATCAGGAAGGCGCTGCCGAATACGGCCAGGATGGCCAGCAGCGACGCGGTGGCGTTGTCGCTGGGGAAAAACAGCGGGCCGATGGTGCCGGCCAGGTAGCCGTACACGCCGAACTCGTAATACTCGATGGCCGTGCCGGCCGCGGCGGCGAGCGCGGCCTTGCGCGCGGTGGTCTTGGCGTCGGACACCGGTGGCGCGTCGGCCAACGGCAGGGTGGATGCGGGGGCGCTGGACATGGTGTGGCTCTTCCTTTGGTTGGTCAGAACGACATTCCGGCTTCGCGCTCTATAGGCATTGAATCAGCGGCGCGAATGCCTTGGAATCCGGTAATGGCAAGAGCTATGCCAGCGCAATATCCATTGTTTTTATCGTTCGATGCGCGACCGCTCTCCTGGGCGATGACCATGCCCATTTTTCAATCCTGCTTGGTGAATATCGATTCGTTTCCGGTGCAGCGTGTGCACCAACCTTGTTTTGCCGCGGCAGCAAGCCGTTTGGCGCGGCATCCAGGTTTTTACGAAAACGAAGAACGAACGCTCCCACGGGCTTTCATCGAAAAGCCCGAATGCAATGGACGACTTGAGAAATTGAAATTGCGACCCGTAAAGAAAAATCGCCGCGTTCGCGATCTTTCTTTACGGGCCGGCGACTTGAGAAAATGCCGGCCCGATAGAGTTGGATTTACTTGGCAAACAGCGACGCCATATTGGCAAACGCCTTGATCTCCATGGCGTTGCCCGACGGGTCGAGGAAGAACATCGTGGCCTGCTCGCCCACCTCGCCCTTGAAGCGGATGTGCGGCTCGATGATGAAGTCGATGCCGGCGGCGCGCAGCTTGTCGGCGGCGGCTTCCCACTCGGGCATGGAGAGCACCACGCCAAAGTGGCGTACCGGCACGGCGTCGCCATCCACAGCGCTGGTCTTGCGGTGGCCGACCTCCTCCGGCGCCAGGTGGGCGACGATCTGATGGCCGTAGAAGTTGAAGTCCACCCAGTCCGGCGCGCTACGGCCTTCCGGGCACCCGAGCACGTCGCCATAGAAGGCGCGCGCGGCGGCAATGTCGTGCACGGGGAAAGCCAGGTGGAAGGGGGCAAGCACAGGCGTGACTTCGCTCATGGTGTGGGGTGTGGAAGAGGGTTCAACGGAATTGGGCAGCACCGGCACGGGATGGGGGGCACCCTCGCGCCGGGCCACGAGAGGCAGTCTATGCAAGTCGTCTGATTTAGGAAAACGATGTTTTTTTGCTCTGAGCATCACCATTTTCGATGAATGGAGCAAAAAAGAAGCCGCACAGCGGCGGCGAAAGAGACACACGGTAGGCACGCATCCGCGTGGATGCGCACGAAGACAGGCCGTCAGACGGCAGCGGCAAGTGGAAACGGGAGCGAGGCACGCGGCGCCGGAACCGGCGACGTCTCGAGCGGCAGACGCACGGTGCAAACGGTGGCGTCGCCCGGCACGCTGGCGACGTGGAAGCCGGCATCGCGCGCCAAGGCGATCATGCGGCGGTTCATCGACAGCACCTCGCCGAAGATCTCGCGGGCGCCGACGGCCCGTGCAGCACGCACCAGCGTGGCGAACAGGCGCCGGCCGACGCCCTTGCCCTGCCACGCATCGGCCACCAGCATGGCAAATTCGGCCACCCCGTCTTCCTGGATGACGAAGCGGCCGTCGGCGATCAGGCGCTCACCGCCGCCATCGGCGTCCGCCACGCTCACGACCAGCGCCAGGTGGCTCACATAGTCGATCTGCGTATAGGCGGCGAGCATCTCGTCGGACAACCGCCCGCCGCCCACCAGAAAGCGTGAATAACGCGACTCGGACGACAGCCCCTCGACCAGCGCGGCCTCCAGCGGGGCGTCCTGCGGCAGGATCGGTCGCACGGTGGCGACGGAGCCGTCATGCATGGTCCAGCGATCGATCCATTGGGCGGGATAGCGGTGAATGGTGTACAGCATGTGGGGTCTCCTCACGCGGTGGATCGTTCACAGCCGCCGGGATCGCCGGCTAGCTTTTGGAATTGAACCCAGCTTAGCAGAAACCCTGACTTTTGCAAGTAAAGTTAGCTTCGACTATGCTGTTGCGTATGAAGACGCTCGAATCCCTCCCTGTTCCGCCTGCTTCCGAGATCGTGTCGTCGATGGATGAGCCGTGCTCCATCGAGGCCGCCGTGTCGATCGTGGGTGAAAAGTGGACGCTGCTGGTGCTGCGCGAGGCGTTTTCCGGGGTGACGCGCTTCGATGAGTTCCTGCGCAGGATCGGCTGCTCGTCGGCCATCTTGTCGTCGCGGCTGAAGGCGCTGGTGGCCTACGGCATCCTGCGTCGCGTGCCCTACCAGGAACCCGGCGACCGCGTGCGCGATGCGTATCGGCTGACGCGCGCCGGCGTCGACCTGCTGCCCGCCATCGTGGCGCTGATGCAGTGGGGCGACCGCTACCTCACCCCCGACGGCCAAGGCCCGGTGTTGCTGCGCGACCGCCAGAGCGGCACGCTGATCCACGCGGCGCTGGTCAACGAAGCGGGCCAGGCGGTGGCGCCCAAGGATTCGATGCGGGAGCCGAATCCGCACTATGGCCTCACGGTCGAAGTGGTGACAGACCCTACGGCCCAACCTGCAGCAAGGCAGGCCACCGGCACATAACACACAACTTTACACGGTAGGCAAAACCCCCTATCGTCGCGGATGTACGGGCCAACGCGCCGCGTTCGGCCGTCCTATTCGCGCTCCCTTTTCCGCGCGCGCCGGCCGTCCTCCGCTTCGGCCTGCCCCAACACCTCGCCGCAATCATCCGGACCGCGACTGCCATGCCCGATGCCGTGGTACCGCTTTACCACCAGATCTACGTCGTCCTGCGCCAGCAGATTCTCGAAGGCAAATTCGGGGATGGGCCGATGCCGGGCGAGATCGAGCTTGCGCGGCAGTTTGGCGCGTCGCGCGTCACCATGCGGCGCGTGTTCGATTACCTCGTCAAGGAAGGGCTGGTGCGCCGGCACCGCGGCATGGGCACGTTCGTGGTGCGTCCCGACGATCCGTTGGCGATGAGCAGTGGGCAGACGCTGCTGCAGAACATCATCGACGTGGGCGAGCGCACCTCGGCCGTGGTGGTCGAATTTGAAGACGTGCTGGCGCCGCCCGACGAGGCCAAGTGCCTGGAGGTCGCCCCCGGCACGCAGATCAAGAAGCTGGTGCGCGTGCGCCATCTGGAAGACGCGCCGATGGCGCTCATCACCACCTGGCTGCCGCTGGACGTGACCAGCAAGCTGACGCTGGAGCGGCTGGCGAACCAGTCGCTGTTGCGGCTGATCGAGGCCTCGGGCGTGCGCATCGACCGGGCGTCGCAGGTGGTGTCGGCGCGGCTGGCGGACGTGGCGACGGCGCAGTACCTGGACGTGGCCGTGGGTGCGCCGCTGCTGTCGGTGCAGCGCATCGTGCGCGAGATGAGCGGGCGCCCGGTGCAGCTGCTGCAGGGCCTGTACCGGCCCGACCGCTACGAATACCGCATGGAGCTGTCGCGCGTGGGCGAGGACCGCGCCCGCCTGTGGATCGACAACGCCGGCCACGACACGCGCGGCGGCCACAGCGAAGACGTGGAAGAAGACGAGCCGCCGCTGCAGAACGGTACCAACGGCGGGCACGCCTGAGCACCCGTCCACGCTCCGGCGCCCACCCCATCAGCATCACTTCCAACAGGGCTATTGGCCGCCAGCAGGCCGCGCGGAAAGTTGCTAGGATCGCCGCTTCGTTGCGATGCAGCAACCTTCCTCCGCGAGGTTTTCATGCCGGCATCCCCTGCTTCCCCCACGTCTGCGCCTGCCGCGCAGACCACCGCCGCCGCTGAACCCCAAGGACTGATCCGCCTGCTGACGGCCGGTGCCGGCATCAGCGTGGCGTGCATCTACCTGAACCATCCGTTGCTGGGCCTGATCAGCCGCGACCTGTCCATCGCGCCGCACGCGCTGGGCGTGCTGCCCACGCTCACGGCGGCCGGCTATGCCAGCGGCATCTTCTTCTTCGGCCCGCTGGGCGACCGCTACGACCGCCGCCTGGTGATCCTGTGGAAGGCGGTGCTGCTCACGCTCGCGCTGATCGGCAGCTGCCTCGCGCCCAGCCTGCCGCTGCTGGCGGCGTGCGGCTTTGCGATCGGCCTGTCGGCCACCATCGCGCAGGATTTCGTGCCCAGCGCCGCCGCCATCAGCACCGACGCCAACCGCAATCGCAACATCGGCACGGTGATGACGGGCCTGTTGATCGGCATCGTCAGCTCGCGCGTGTTCAGCGGCATCGTGGCGGACCACTTCGGCTGGCGCGCGGCGTTTGGCGTGTCGGCGGTGGCGATCGTCGGGCTGGCGGTGGCCGTGCGCGCGGCGCATTTTGGCGTGGCGCCGGCCACGCGGCAGCCGTACTTCACGCTGCTGCGCTCGCTGGGGACACTGTTTGCGCAGCACCCGCAACTGCGGGCGTCGGCCGTGACGCAGGCCTTTATCGGCATCGCGTTTTCCGGGTTCTGGTCGACCGTGGCGCTGCACCTGACCAGCACGCTCGGGCTGTCGACGGGGCAGGCTGGCCTGCTGGGGCTGGCCGGTGCGGCGGGCGCGCTGGGCGCAAGCATCGCCGGGCGGCTGTCCGGGCGCGTGGCGCCGGGCAACATCGTGGTGGGCGGCGCGCTGGTGATGGCGGTCACGTTTGCCGCGATGGGACTGTTCCCGCAGTCGCTGGTGGCCATCATCATCGGCACACTGGTGTTCGACGTGGGCGTACAGGCGGCGCTGGTGTCGCACCAGACCATCATCTACGCGCTGGCACCGGAAGCGCGCAGCCGCATCAACGCGGTGTTCATGACCTCGCTGTTCATCGGCATGTCGGTGGGCGCGTATGGCGCGAGCCTGGCGTGGAACGCCGCCCGCTGGAGCGGGCTGATGACGTTCTGCGCGGTGGCCTCGGCGGTGGCGCTGGGGCTGCGCCTGGTGTTCAACGCGCGGCTGGGCACGCGCTGAGGCGTCGTCAGAACACACGGATCACCCGCGGGTGGTCTCGCAGAATTGGGTACGCCCACCCCGCGAACAAGGAAAACGCCAGCACCCTGCCTGGCGTTTTTTACGCGCCAGTCCGGCATCGGGACAACCCCGGGCGCAGCCTGCCTTCGCATGTCGCTACAATCCGGAACACCAGGCGACGCCTCACAAGAACATCTCAAGTAGGAGACCCACCCATGGACCTCGCAGCAGACCAGCACGTAGTCGACCCGCATGACACCCGCCGGCGCATCTTCGCCATCGTCGGGGCCTCGTCGGGCAACCTCGTCGAGTGGTTCGATTTCTATATCTATGCGTTCTGCTCGCTGTACTTCGCGCCGGCGTTCTTCCCCAGCGGCAACACCACCACGCAGTTGCTGAACACAGCGGGAGTGTTTGCGGCGGGCTTCCTGATGCGACCGATCGGCGGCTGGCTGTTCGGCCGCATTGCCGACCGGCGCGGCCGCCGCAGCGCGATGATGATCTCGGTGCTGATGATGTGCGGCGGCTCGCTGGTGATTGCCGTGGTGCCCACCTATGCGCAGATCGGCGCGCTGGCACCGTTGCTGCTGCTGTTGGCGCGCTTGTTCCAGGGCCTGTCGGTGGGCGGGGAGTACGGCACCAGCGCCACCTACATGAGCGAGGTCGCGCTCAAGGGCCGGCGCGGCTTCTTCGCCTCGTTCCAGTATGTGACGCTGATCGGCGGCCAGCTGTGCGCCCTGCTGGTGCTGGTGATCCTGCAGCAGCTGCTGACCACCGCCGAGCTCAAGGCGTGGGGCTGGCGCATCCCGTTCGTGATCGGTGCGCTCACCGCAGTGGTGTCGCTCTACCTGCGCCGGTCGCTCGACGAAACCTCGACCGCCGCCTCGCGCAAGGCCGAGCACGCCGGCACCATCCGCGGCGTGTGGCAGCACAAGGGCGCGTTCCTGCGCGTGGTCGGCTTTACCGCCGGCGGCTCGCTGATCTTCTACACCTTCACCACCTACATGCAGAAGTACCTCGTCAACACGGCGGGGATGAACGCGAAGACGGCGTCCAGCGTGATGACGGGGGCGCTGTTCGTCTACATGGTGCTGCAGCCGGTGTTTGGCGCACTGTCCGACCGCATCGGCCGGCGCATGTCGATGCTGCTGTTCGGCGTGCTGTCGGTACTGGGCACGGTGCCGCTGATGCACGCGCTGGCCACCGTGTCGAGCCCGTACGCCGCGTTCGGCCTGGTGACCGTGGCGCTGGCCATCATCAGCTTCTATACGTCGATCAGCGGGCTGATCAAGGCCGAGATGTTCCCGCCGGAAGTGCGTGCGATGGGCGTGGGCCTGTCGTATGCCGTCGCCAATGCGGTGTTTGGCGGCTCGGCCGAGTACGTTGCGCTGTGGTTCAAGCAGGCCGGCAGCGAATCGACTTTCTACTGGTATGTGACCGCGCTGTGTGCCGTGTCGCTCATCGTGTCGTACTTCATGCCCGATCCGAGCAAGGAAGGCTACCTGCGTCACGAGCCATGAACATGGCCTGATCTGCAGCGCAGGAAAAGCAACGGCGCTCCGCTTGACGGCGGAGCGCCGTTTTTCGTGCACGGTTCGCTTAGCGGCAGAAAAAAAGTTCGTACCAGAATCACCTTTAAGTCGTTGATCTAGCTGAGGCGTCCCAAAACCGACAAGACGAAAAGTTTGTACCGAACTGACTTCTCAACAAACAAGCAACGCACACAAAGTCTGGCCAACCGCATGGCGCTTAGCTGGCCAGCTTTTTTCATCACTTGCCGACGCCGGTAGAGCACCGCGTGAGAATGGGAGAGCTATAGACGGGGAGCGACCTTCCCCACCGAATTGCGTGCCAGTTGGCCAGTTGCCCACGCTTGTTGTCAATTCGATTTGCACACGCGGCCAGGGCCGTTGCTATGTGCAGACGCCATGATCAGGGTTGCAGCAATCGCGGGCCGGTCGGCAGGTTGGCCGGATCATCGGCACCCAGTTCGTCGGCACGCAGACGAAATTCGTCCATGGGTTTTTCGATAGCCTCCTGAACTGAGATGGCGATATCCACGTTCCCGCTCGATCTATCGAGAAGCGGGCACAGTTTCCCCGTCGGCAGATGTGCCGCTCACTCGCAGTGAAAACGGATGTTGCAATGCTTCTGCCAGTTCTTCTGCCAAGGCAACGCAAGTCGGACTAAGCGGTTCAGCATCCAAAGAAGCAATACCGGAACTGAAGCGAATGACCGGATGGAAAGGCCGCATCGTGAACGACTCTGTATCGCAGCAATTGGCAAGCAGCCGGTTGACGATGGTCACGCCAATCCCGCGCGAGGCCATCGAGCATGCCACGCCGATCGAATGCACCTCGGCCACAATCTGCGGCGTGATATGGGCGCGCCGGAACACCATATCGACTTCATGACGGAGCTGGCTTCGCCCCCACAACAACACCAGTGGCACGTCGTCGAGATCGCGCGTGCTGACCGACTCCAATGCGGCCAACGGATGACCCTTCGCCATCACGCACACCGACTCACCCTCGAATTCGTGGCGGACCCTGAATCCAGGCAACCCCATCGGCAAGCGTACTAAGGCCAGGTCGACCTCGCGGCTCAGCAGTGCGCGTTCAGACTGATCGTACGTGCCGGAGAACACCTCCAGCACCGCATCATCGTGCCTGGCATAGAACCGCTCGATCACGGTCGGCAACAGATGCTGCGCGATCGTATTCGGAACCATGATGCGCACCAGCTTGCGCCGCATGCCCCCAAGCTGCAGTTGCCGCGCATGCCGTTCCAGGCATTTGGCGGCCTGGACGATCGTCTCCGCCTCCTGCACCAGTGCAGTGCCCTCACGCGTTGGCGTCAGACGCCCCTGCTCACGCACGAAGAGATTCAGCCCCAGGTGAGCTTCCAGCTGGGCAAGCAGACGGCTGACTGCCGGCTGAGACACACCTAAGCGCTGCGCCGCCGCGGTGGTTGTACTCAGTGTGGCAATGGCGACAAAAGCTTCCAGTTGCTTCAGGTTCACGGCGCTCCTCGCATAACGCTATATCAGATCTGCATAAGGTTGCAGGTTGCTTTTATCGGCCCAATGATTACGCACGTCCGGCAGTCCGGGCATCAGGGGCACCCGTCGGTGCGGACCGACATTCTCATCAGTTGAGGTCAGAGAGGCAATGATCGCTTTCATCATACGGCGGCTCGTGCAGAGCATTGGCGTGCTGCTGTTCACATCGATATTGGTGTTCTGTGGGGTGTTTGCGATCGGGGATCCGATTCAGATCCTCGTACCGGCAGACGCCAGCCCCGCCGAAATTGCCCAGGCAACCCACTCGCTTGGGCTCGACCAGCCGATGTGGCACCAATACCTCCACTTCATCAACCTCGCGCTGCATGGCGATCTTGGGCGATCGTTCGTATTCAATCAGCCGTCGATCCAGTTGATTCTCGAACGGCTCCCCGCCACGCTGGAACTGGCAGTCATCGCCCTCGTGCTGTCGCTGCTGGTCGGCGTGCCACTCGGCCTGCTGGCCGGGCTCAAAGCAAACTCAGCGCTGGACCGCACCGTGATGACCGGATCCATCCTCGGCTTCAGCCTGCCGAATTTCTGGCAAGGCACGATGCTGGTGCTGATCTTCTCCGTCACGCTCGGCTGGCTGCCCTCGGCTGGCCGCGGCGAACTCGGCACGGTGCTGGGTATCCACACCAGCCTGGCGACATGGGACGGCGTCACCCACCTGCTTCTGCCTGCGCTCAATCTCTCGCTTTTCAAGATGTCGCTCGTGACGCGGCTCACCCGCGCCGGTGTTCGTGAAACGCTGCCGCTCGACTACGTGAAGTTCGCCCGCGCCAAGGGGCTGCGAGAGCGCCGTGTGATCTTCGTGCATGTGCTCAAGAACATCATGATCCCGATCGTGACCGTGGTCGGCATGGAGTTCGGCTCGTTGATCGCCTTCGCAACAGTGACCGAGTCGATCTTTGCCTGGCCAGGCGTCGGCAAGCTGATCATCGACAGCATCATGAAGCTCGACCGGCCGGTCGTGGTCGCCTACCTGCTGATCGTCGTCACGATGTTTACCATGCTCAACCTCGTGGTCGACATCATCTATTCGGTGCTGGATCCGCGCGTTCGCCTGGAGGCTGCATGAAAACCACCTTCCAGTTCGCCGCGCCATCCTGGTGGCCCGAGGGCAACAGCACGTCGGGCATCGTGCTGCGCAGCATTTTCGGGCGGCCGATGGTCGCCGTGGCGACACTCATCTGCCTCGCGCTCGTTGCCGTCGCGGTCTTCGCCCCCTGGCTTGCGCAGCAGAATCCCTACGATCTGGCGGCACTGAACATTGTCGACGGCCGGCTCGCCCCCGGCATGCGCGGCGCCACCGGCCATCTGTACCTGCTCGGCAGCGACGCCCTGGGGCGCGACATGCTCGCCGCCATGATGTACGGCCTGCGCACGAGCCTCGGTGTTGGCCTGACGAGCGGGCTGTTCGCGATGGCGCTGGGCACGACGCTTGGGCTGGTCGCGGCGTACTTCGGCGGCCACATCGACACGCTCATCATGCGCGCCGTCGACGTCATGCTGGGCTTCCCCACCATTCTCGTTGCGCTGATGATGCTCGCCATTCTCGGGCAGGGCGTCGACAAGGTCGTCCTGGCGCTCGTGGTCGTGCAATGGGCCTACTTCGCGCGGACGGTGCGTGCCGTCGCCAGCGTCGAACGCCGCAAGGAATACATGGAGGCTGCGCTGTGTCTGGGCTTCAGCCATCGGCGCGCGCTCTTCAGCCAACTGCTGCCGAACTGCCTGCCGCCGGTCATCGTCATCGGGCTGGTGCAGGTCGCGGCTGCCATCTCCGCCGAAGCGACGCTCAGCTTCCTTGGCATCGGTTTGCCGGCCACACAACCATCGTTGGGGCTGCTGATCGCAAACGGCTATCAGCAGCTCATCGCGGGTTTCTACTGGATCAGCGTCTTTCCAGGGCTTCTGCTGCTGTCGCTTGTGTTCAGCATGAACATCGTCGGCGACAGCGTGCGCGAAGCGCTCAACCCCCGTCTGCAGAAGTAGGACACGACATGCTTACGCCCACCCTGTCCGTGCAGCATCTGCGCACGCACTTCTTTACCGATGCCGGTGTCGCAAAAGCGGTCGACGACGTCAGCTTCGACATCCGTCCCGGCGAGATCGTCGGTCTGGTCGGCGAATCCGGTTCCGGAAAATCGATCACCGGGTTCTCGATCCTGGGACTGATCGACGCGCCGGGCCGCATCGTCGGCGGCCGTGTGCTGTTCAAGGGCATCGACCTGACCCAGCTCACCCCCGAGGCGTTGCGTCAACTGCGCGGCAACCGGATCGCGATGATCTTTCAGGATCCGATGATGACCCTGAATCCGGTGTTGCGTATCGACACCCAGATGATCGAAGCCGTGCGCGCACACGCCAAGGTGTCACACGAAGCAGCGCGCGAACGCGCCCGCCATGCGCTCGCGGCGGTCGGCATCCCCTCGCCCGATGAGCGGCTGTCGGTCTACCCGCACCAGTTGTCGGGCGGCATGCGACAGCGCGTGGCCATTGCCATCGCCATGCTGCATGAGCCGGAACTGATCATCGCTGACGAGCCGACCACGGCGCTCGACGTGACGATCCAGGCGCAGATCCTGGCTGAAATGCAGAAACTCTGCGCCCGCTCCAATACCGCGATGGTGTGGGTGAGCCACGATCTCGCCGTCGTGGCAGGACTGGCCGACCGCATCTGCGTGATGTACGCAGGCCGCGTGGTTGAGACGGGCGACATCGACACGATCCTGACGCACGCACGCCATCCCTACACGATCGGGCTGCTCGGTTCGGTGCCGGAAAACGTGCGGCGTGGCGAGCCGTTACATCAGATTCCCGGCATCGCACCGTCCGCCCTGAAACTGCCGGCGGGCTGCGCCTTCGCGCCCCGGTGCCGCCATGCCACCGACATCTGCCTGACCCAGGAACCCACTGTGCAAGGCAGCGAGACCCATTCGTTCCGCTGCTTCCATCCGCGCGACATGCGCGCAGGAGCCCAAGCATGAACGCGCCCCGCATGGACGCCCCTCAATTGACCGCGCCGCTGATCACCGCCGAACAAGCCTCACGCCGATTCGTCCGGCGCCTCAATTACGCCGAGAAGATTGCAGGGTGGCTCGGCGCGAATGTCTCAGACCAAACCGTGCATGCCGTGGATCAGGTGAGCCTGACCATCCACCGTGGCGAAGTCGTCGGTCTGGTGGGCGAGTCCGGCTGCGGAAAATCGACGCTCGGCCGCATGTTGGCCGGCATCGTGCCGCCGACGGAAGGACGGATTCAGACCTATGAAGCGCATCCGACGTCGGCGGGGCACCAGCGCATGCGCCACCGGCTCGCGACACAGATGGTGTTCCAGGACCCGTTGTCGTCGTTGAACCCGCGCAAGCGCGTGCGCGACATCATTGGTGAAGCGCCGCTTGTGCACGGCATCGTCGAACGTCGGCATCTCGACGACTATGTCGTGGAAGTGATGCAACGCGTGGGCCTCAACCCGGATTTTCGCCAACGCTTTCCACACCAGTTTTCCGGTGGCCAGCGGCAGCGCATCGGCATTGGCCGGGCGCTCGCGGTCAAGCCTGATTTCCTGATCTGCGACGAGTCGATCGCCGCCCTCGATGTTTCGATTCAGGCGCAGATCATCAATCTGTTCATGCAACTGCGGAGGGACTTGGGGCTGACCTATCTGTTCATCAGCCACGATCTTGGTGTCGTTGAACACATCAGCGATCGCGTCGCCGTCATGTATCTCGGCCGCATCGTGGAGACGGCACCGACGGAAACGCTGTTTGCGAGCCCGCAGCATCCATACACCATCTCGCTGCTGGAGCAGGTGCCACGCCTATCGAACCGCAAGCGGCGCTTTGAATCGATCAAGGGCGAGATCCCTTCGCCGCTCTCGCCGCCGGAAGGCTGTCACTTCCATCCGCGTTGTCCGCATGCCATGCCGCGCTGCCGTGTCGAACGTCCAGTGCTGCGTGCCACAGGCGCCGACCATCAGACGGCGTGCCACTTGATGCCGGAGGCGCAATGAAGCGAATCGCTTTCCTGCTGTGCGCATGGGCGTGTCTGTATGCGCTCGGCGGCAGTGCAGCCCAGGCCCGCACGCTCACGATGGCGGTCACGTCCGAGCCGTCGTCGATGGACCCGCTGTTCTCGCGCACGGCCAACAACATCCAGTCGGCAGAGAACATCTTCGAACGACTGGTTTCGCAGGACGGCAACCTGCAGATTCACCCAGGCCTGGCGGTGTCGTGGCGTGCGCTCGACCCCACGACGTGGGAATTCGCACTGCGCCCGGGCGTCCGGTTCCAGGACGGTTCTCCGTTCACATCGGCAGACGTCGCCTTCTCGCTGCAGCGTGCCCGCAATGTGCCGAACAGCCCCGCGCCGTTCAGCGGCGCCGTGGCCAACATCGCGCGCATCGAGACACCGACACCGCTCACCGTGCGCGTCCACACGATCACGCCGTCGCCGGCACTCGTCGAGCAGGTCGGCATGGTCTACATCGTTTCGCAACGTGCGGCAACCGGGCATTCGAGCAGCGACTACGGCTCGCCGGCCGTCGCGGTCGGCACGGGCCCATACCGGTTGAAGCGCTGGATTCCCGGCGATCGCGTAGAACTGATCCGCAACGACTTCTACTGGGGTACACGACCGCAGTTCGACACGTGCACGATCCGCTATGTCTCGAACGATGCATCGCGGCTATCGCTGCTGCTCTCAGGCGCGGTGGACCTGATCGACAACGTGCCGCCCGTCACGCTGGACCGGCTGCGCCGCGCGCCTGGCGTCACGCTCGTATCGTCGGCATCGGCACGCCTCATCTATCTCGCGCTCGACTCGTCACGAGAGGTCTCGCCCTTCGTCACCGACACACATGGCGACCCGATCGCATCGAACCCGTTGCGCGACAGGCGCGTGCGACTGGCCATATCGATGATGATTAATCGCGCGGCCATCACGCAGCATCTGCTGCCCGGGGCCGGCGTGCCCGCCGGTCAGATCGTGCCAGAAGGCCTCGGCGGTTACGACCCGCGTCTGCAGCCGCAACCCTTCGATCCGGCGGGTGCACGCAAGCTGCTCGCTCAGGCAGGCTACCCGAGCGGCTTCGGGTTGACGTTGCATTCATCTAATGACCGCTTTGCTGGCGACAGCGATCTCGGGCAGGCCCTCGGTTCGATGCTGGCGCGTGGCGGCATCACGATCAAGAACGTCGTGACGCAACCCTACAACGTCTATGCGGGCGCCGCGGCAAAGCGCGGCTACAGCGCATTCGTCTTCAGCTTCGGCAACAGCACGAGCGACTCGGCGAACGGTCTGACCAACGTGATTGCGAGCTACGACCGGGACTTGGGTACCGGCGCGTTCAATCGCACGCGCTACTCGAACCCGGTGGTGGACAAACTGCTTGCACAGGCCGCGCAGAGCTTCGACTCGCAACAGCGCGACCGGCTGCTGCAGGAGGCCGCCTATGCGGGCTTCCAGGATGTCGCCATCGTGCCGCTCTACTTCCCTGTCAATTACTGGGCCACCCGAAACGGCGTGGTGTTTCGGCCGAACAAGGCGGAACGCACCTCCCTGCTCTTCACCGACATCCAACGACCATGAAAGAACCCTCCATTTCCGGCGTGTGCACAGCAGCGCCGGAGGCTACGCCGACACTGGGCAACGTGATGGTGGCAATGCGCGACGGCGTGCGCCTCGCGACCGACGTGTACCTGCCGGACGGCTACCGCATCGGCATCGATGCTCCGCTGCCGATCGTTCTCGAACGCACGCCCTACGGCAAACGGGAAGTCTCGCGCTCCGAGGTGCATCAAGGCTGCCCGCCCGCAAAACGGGCCGACATCGCCCGCTACTTCGCAGCGCGCGGCTACGCGGTCGTGATGCAAGACTGCCGGGGCCGCTATGACTCCGAAGGCGTCTTCACCAAGTACGTCTCCGAAGGGGAAGACGGCTTCGACGCGATGGTCTGGATGGCGCGGCAACCGTGGTCGAACGGCAAGATCGGCACCATGGGGCTCTCATATGCGGCACACACGCAGTTGGCGGCCGCCTGCCTGAATCCGCCGGGACTCGCGTGCATGGTGATGGATTCGGGCGGCTTCTCGAATGGCTACCACTGCGGCATCCGCCAGGGCGGCGCGTTCGAACTGAAGCAAGCCACGTGGGCGTTCAACCGCGCCCATACCAGCGGGCCCGCATTGCGCAGCCCCGTCGTGGCCGCCGCGCTCAATGCGCAGGACCTCCGCGAATGGTTTGGCCGCATGCCGTGGCGTCCGGGGCATTCGCCGCTCGCGGCCGTACCGGAATACGAAGCGTATTTGTTCGAGCAATGGACAAAGGACGCCTTTGACGATTACTGGAAACAGTCAGGCATCTACGCGCAAGGCTATTACGACACGATGACGCGCGTGCCAACCGTGATGATGTCGAGCTGGTACGACGCCTATGTCCGCAGCACGCTGGACAACTTCGCCGCGCTGTCTGACACGCCCGCGGCGCCAGCGTATCTGATCATGGGGCCGTGGCTGCATGGAGATCGCAACACGCCTTTCAGCGGCGACGTGGACTTTGGCCCGTCAGCGATGATCGAAGGACAGATCGACAGCGATTGGCTCGCATTCCGGGCGCGCTGGTTCGATCGGTGGCTGAAGCCGCAGTCGCCTGCCGCCACAGTGGACCTGGCGGACCCGGTGGCGCGCATCTTTCTCATGGGTGGAGGCGGCGGCAAGCGCAACGCCCAGGGCCGCATGCAACATGGCGGACGCTGGATCGAATCGCCGCAGTGGCCATTGCCGCAGACGCAGCCCACGCCGTACTACCTCCACGCCGACGGCACGCTGTCGACCGAGCAGCCGACTGAAATCGGCGCCGCCATTTCATACGCCTTCGACCCGTCGAACCCCGTGCCGACAATCGGCGGCGCCCTGACCTCCGGCGCGCCGGTATTCGAGGGTGGCGCGTTCGACCAACGTGAGACGGCGCGTTTTTTTGGCGCCGACGATACCGGCATGCCGCTGGCCGCTCGGCCCGACGTACTAGTGTTCCAGACCCCGGTCTTGGAAGAGGACGTTGCAGTCATCGGGCCGATCGAGGTGAAGCTCTGGGTCGACTCCGATGCACCGGACACCGACTTCACCGCCAAGTTGATCGACGTCTGCCCGCCCAACGACGACTACCCGCAGGGCTACGCGATGAACATCACCGACGGCATCTTCCGCTGCCGCTTCCACAAGTCCTGGTCCGAGCCGGAAGTGCTGGAACAGCGCCGCGTCTTCTTGATCACGATCGAGCCGTTTGCAACGGCCAATCTATTCAAACGGGGACACTGTATCCGGCTCGACATTTCGAGCAGCAACTTCCCGCATTTTGATGTCAACCCGAATAGCGGGGAACCGCCTGCGCTCGCACGCGCACCCCGCATCGCACTCAACACGGTGCATGTGGGGGCGGACTTTGCGTCCCACGTGGTGTTGCCGATCGTGCCAATCGCGTCGCTCGTCGGGTTGAGGCCACCACCCACAATGCTAGCCGCCACGCACTAGCGCGCCTTTCGCCTTTCCGTTTGCCGATTCATCGGGAGCTTCGCTTAGCGAAGCTCCCGGGGGGACACTTTGTCTTCACGCTGACAGGTCGCTTGCGATCGACAGGTTTTTCAATGGGATGTACGACACAAAAAGGGGAGCAATCACCATGCACTATCGAACCATTCGGACAGCACTTCTGGTAGCTGGCGGACTAGGCCTTTGCACCACCGGCGCTCGCGCACAGTCGAGCGTCACGCTCTATGGGTTGCTGGACAGCGGTGTGACCTATGCCAGCAAGGTCGTCGGCACGAACGGCACGGGCACCCGCTTCGGCCTGGACAGCGGCAACCTGCAGCAGTCCCGCTGGGGCATGCGCGGCACGGAAGACCTTGGCGGCGGCATGAAGGCCATGTTCATTCTGGAGGGCGGCATCACGCTGAACAATGGTGCGTCCACCCAGGGCGGACTGCCACTCGGGCGCACGTCGGTCGTCGGGCTCTCCGGCAACTTCGGCACGGTCCAGTTGGGCCGCCGCAAGGACTACATCGATGAAATCGCGACGTGGTATGCGAGCGTCTACAACTTCGGCACGTTCATCAATGGCGTGCATGACAACAACCTCGACCGCGTCGGCGGCAACCGCTCCAACAATTCGGTTCGCTACGACACTCCCAATTGGGGCGGATTCACGGCCAACGTGACCTACGCGTTCGGGGAGACCGCCGGATCGATGGCCGCCGGGCAGTCGTTCGGTTTTGGGGCGAACTACACCGCCGGCGGATTCGGCTTGGGTTTCGGCTACTGGCAATCGGGCCTGGGAACGGGCACGGCAGCAACGAACACATCGAGCGATGCAGGGGCCGCGTCGGCAGCCGGATGCAACCCGGCATTCGGCAACGCAGGCAACGTTTGTGTTCGCACGTGGATGGTCGGAACGAGCTATCGGTTCGACAAGACACGCGTGTACTTCTCGTGGTCTCGCACGCTGCAACCGCTGGCGCGCTTCGCCGGTACATCCGCGCCGTTTGCGACCACATTGACGAGCGCGGCCAGCTCCGGCGCATTCGCCGCTGCAGGTTCCAACAACAACGCCACCAACGTCTTCGATCTGGGTGTGAACTACTGGGTGCTACCGAATCTGGAATTGATTGGCGCGGTGCTGCAATCGCGGTACGCATTCGTGGGTGCAGGCGCACAGGGCAGGCTGACCCAGCTCAATGCCGGCGTTGACTACTTCCTGTCCAAGCGCACTGACCTGTACGCCTATGTCGCCAACCTGCGTGCGTCGAACATGTACAGCCCCGGCATCATTGGCGGCGCGCCGGGTCGCAATACGACGCAAACCGCAGCAACAGCGGGGATTCGCCACACGTTCTAAAACCCAAGCGGGCGGCCAAGCGATGCATTGCGCCGCCCTTCAGCACATCGGTCTGCAGCCCCACAGCGAGAAGCCGCTCCAAGAAGAAGCATTCCGATCAAGCTGCGCGCGGCCCCGCATCCGATGCTTGAAAACGCCTGCTAAGCGATTCCACGACCATGGCCTCTCGAAACATCCGCTCCAGAATCGTCATCGCACTTGGGTCCTGCGCAATCCTGATCGTGATTGTTGGCTTGATCGGAGCGCGAGGCATGTGGGTCCTGACCAGCGACATGCGCGACATGTACGTGGAAGACACGGTACCCATCGCCGATCTGGCCATTGTCGAAAGCTCCGCACTCCGTATTCGTCTTGGGCTCATGCGCATGCCAGGATTGCCGAATGCCGGGGAGAAGAAAGCAATGATTTCGCGGCTGGCCGAGACAGGCAAAGCACTGACGGCAGCATGGCGGCGCTACTTCCCCACACAGGCCGTATTGTCGGAGGAGCGCGACATCGCGCGACGCGTCGATGCTGCAATCACCGAGTTCATCCCCTTGTCCACACGTGCAAGCGAGGCGCTAGACAAGGGCGATGCTGAACACTCTCACCAACTGCTCGATGCGCTCGCTGGCGCGAGTCAGGTGATCTACTCAGGTGTGGATCGCATCGCGGCAATCAAGACCGAACACGTGCGGCAGACGGCGGAATCGGGAGCCGATGCCTCTCGAAGCATGATGTGGGTGTGCGCCGCCAGCGTCGCTCTTGCGCTTCTGGCCGCATTGCTGATCGGCATCTCTCTGGTTCGTGCGATTTCCCGGCCGCTCGATGCCTCCATTGCTGTGGCCCGCCGCATCGCCGACGGCTACCTCGAGAACGACGTCGTCGCCACCACAAACGACGAGTTTGGCGAGCTGCTGCAGGCACTCGCACAAATGGACGTCCAGCTCGCCAGCGTTGCACGCGGCATACATGCGTCGAGTGATTCGATCATTTCAGCTGCGGCGGAGATCGCCAAAGGCAATAGCGATCTTTCTGTGCGGACTGAGGAACAGGCCGCATCACTCGAAGAGACCGCCAGCACGATGGAAGAACTGGCCGCGCTAAACCGCCAAAACGCCAGCCACGCACAGGAAGCGGTAAAACTGGCCGGCAACGCGGCGAAAGCCGTCGCCGAGGGAGACACCGCCACAGCACAGATGCTCGTCACCATGCAAGAAATCATCGACAGCGCGGGAAGAATAATGGACATCACAACGTTCATCGAGGACATAGCATTCCAAACCAATATCCTCGCCTTGAACGCGGCGATCGAAGCTGCCAGGGCTGGCAGCGCCGGGCGCGGATTTGCTGTCGTCACCGGCGAAGTCCGCAGCCTCGCGCAACGCGCATCGGAGGCGGCCAAGGACATCCGAAAGTTGACCCACCATTCGTCTGCCACCGCTCAATTGGGTGCAAAGCACATGGATGTCGTCGGGCACGCCATGCAGGGCATTTCCGAAGCGATGACCCATGTCGCAAAGACAAATGCTGCGATGTCGACGGCATGGGCGGAGCAGACACGTGGCATTGAAGAGATCAATCGCGCGATCAGCCGGTTGGATGAAGTCACGCAACGCAATGCCGCGTTGGGAGAGGAAGCCGCAGCAGCAGCCGAGGCGTTGCATGAGCAGGCCGGGGTGCAGCATCAGTTGTTAGCCAAGCTGCGGCTGAGACAGGCGGCTTGACGCTCGCTGCCAAGTGCCCTATTTCCGTTGACGATGTGGTCGTTCCGCCCAGCGCTGGGCTCGCATCAAGTGTGGTGCGAGCACACAGAGCCGCTCGGCGTGAATCGAGAGCGGACCGGCGCATATGTTCCGCAACAACCCATGTTTGGTACGAACTTTTGTACGCCGTTAGACGTTTTTCTTCCTGGGGTCTGTTTACATTTCGTGGAAGGCTCCTTGCACACATCCTCTCCAGCGAATCGACCGAAATTGAGAGGGGCTGCTACGCTGGACAATTTCTACGGGCCCGACATAACCGGCTTTCAAATGAACCTGACTTTCTCTCCCACTACGCAATCCGACGCTGATCTGCTGGCGAGCATTCGCATCGCCGCGATGCGCGAGAGCTTGGAGCGCCTCGGACGCTTTAACCCACAGCGTGCGCGGGAACGTTTCCTGGCATCTTTTGACCCGGCGCTGTGCCGCTTCATCGAAGCCGATGGTGTTCGGGTAGGCTTTTTCTTGGTTCGCCCCCAACCAGACCACTGGCACCTGGGCCACTTGTACATCGTGCCTGAACATCAGGCACGGGGAATCGGAGCAACAGTGCTGCGACAGATCATTGCAGATGCCGATTCACAACGCATGCCGATCCGCCTAGGCGCATTACGTGGCAGCGAATCGAACCGTTTCTATCAACGACACGGCTTCGAGCAGACGGACGAAGCGGAGTGGGATATTTACTACCTGCGCCAACCAAGTGCTACAAAGGCATAGTTCCTACTCACATTCTTACGAGCGGGCCGAAGGCGCAGGCAAGCGACGCAAACACAAGATCACTATCGGCGAGCTTGTCATATCGAGTGGAGACACAGCGAAAATGTTTGATGCGATTGACGAAGCGCTCGACCAGGTTGCGAGTACGGTACAGCGCACGGTCGTAGCGGCGCTTGGTCTTGCGATTCGAACGTGGCGGGATGACAACCTTCCCGCGGGTGGCTAGACTTTTTTCAACGCTTAACGACCGGCCATCTCGACGCGGGCATTAGCCACGTCTGTAGTGCCAGTAGATGGACTTCCTCTGTGTCAGTTGCCCCGATTTTCTTGATGCCCCCGCAGTAACCGGGTAGGCAGCCGTGCGTGCAAAGCCCTTTACCTTGCCTGATCACGTCGGAAAATCACCCGATCTGGCACGCGCACAGGGCTTTGCTGACAAGTTCCTTCGGCAAGAACTCTTGTTTCAGGCGCCCCCTCTCCTGTGTCAGGAGATACGCAAAGAAGGCCCCCTCGTCCAGAGTGAACCCGTCGGGTAGGCGCCTCGCTATGTCGCTTGAGCACAATGCAGAGCACGCCTTCGCCGACCGCATCACGCCTTAGCCGCCGTTCTACAACAATAGCCGGAAGCGGACTGGTACCTACTGCCCAAAATCCGGCGCTTGGTACGGACTTTTTTGTATTGGTACAACCTTTTTTGTACGGGTACAGACTTTTTTGTACGCCGTTATCGCTTGCCGGAGGTTCAGTCCGGCACCACCGCCGTCACCTCGATCTCCACCTTGGCGCGGTCCTCCACCAGCGCCGACACCTCCACCGCCGTCATGGCGATGCTGAAGCTGCCGATCAGCTCGCGGAAGGCCTGGCCGATCTCGGGGTAGGCGGCCACGTAGGCCTTCTTGTCGGTCACGTACCAGGTCATGCGCACGATGTGTTCGGGCTTGGCGCCGCCTTCGGTCAGCACCTCGACGATGTTCTGCAGCGCCTGGCGCACCTGGCCGGCGAGGTCATCCGTATGGAACACGCCGTGCGCGTCCCAACCGATCATGCCGGCCACGAAGATCATGCGCCCGCGTGCGGACACACCGTTGGCATAGCCTTTCGGACGCGGCCAGCCGGGGGGAAGGAGTACTTGCATTGTTCGGTTCCTCTTATTGTTCAACGCTCGCGGCCAAGGCCTCCCGCACGTCGGGCGGCACGGCGATGGCGCGGTGCGTATTGAGATCGGTAAACACCAGCACCTGCTGCGAGCGCACGCGCTGCTCGTCGCCCGCCCAGCAATCGAGCGCCAGCGACAGGGATGCATTGCCCAGCCGCTCCAGTGTCAGCTTGAGCTGCACGTCATCGCCCATGCGGCTGATGGCGCTGAACTCGCAGTGCAGCTTGACGATCGGCAAGCCAATGCGGCGCGGGCCCAGCATGTTGGCATACGAGATGCCGAGGCCATCGGTAAACCAGTCCTCGACCAGGCCGTTGAACATCACCAGGTACTGCGGAAAGTACACGATGCCGGCCGGGTCGCAGTGGGCAAAGCGGATGCGCGTGGCGCGCTCGAAGTGGGTGGTCATGGCTTGTTGTTCTCACGCAGGCGGTAGCGCAGCAGCTTGCCGACCTCGCTGCGCGGCAGGGCCGTGCGGAACTCGATGGCGCGCGGATACTTGTACGGCGCCACGGTCTGCTTGACGAAGTCCTGCAGCGCCTTGACCATCTCGGGCCCCGGCTCATGGCCCGGGTGCAGCACCACGAAGGCCTTGACGATCTGCCCGCGCTCCTCGTCGGGCACGCCGATCACGCCGCATTCGGCCACGGCCGGGTGCTGCATCAGCGCATCCTCCACCTCCGGCGAGGCGATGTTGTAGCCCGACGAGATGATCATGTCGTCGGTGCGCGAGTGGTAGTGGAAGT
>CAJXMR010000002.1 GCA_913056305.1 uncultured Ralstonia sp. | reverse complement strand
TCGACGACAGCGGACGCTTGCCCGGGGCGATCGAGTTGGCCTCGCCCTGCACCAGGCCGTACAGGTTGGGCACGCCCACCTTGGCGGTGAAGTCGTCCATCTCATCGTTCAGGATCACGCCCGTCTTGGCCGCCGTGACCTTGGCGCCAAACCAGTCGTTGAGCGTGTACGTGACCGACACGGCGTTACCGTACTTGTCAGCAATCGAGTAGTGCGTGGTGTTGCTGCCCTCGTGCAGTGCGATGCTGGGCGCGATATCCTGAGACACACCGGCCCGCTTGGAGTCGATCGAGGCGCGGATCTTGGCGGCATAGCCCTTGTCCAGCAGGCGGTCGAGCGGGTTCTTCACGAAGTCCGGGTCGCCCAGGTAGCTGTTGCGGTCCACATAGGCGTGGCGCATGGCTTCGATCTGGTAGTGCGTGGCCTGCGCGGAGTGCCAGCCCAGCTCCTTGAGCGGATAGCCTTCCAGGACGTTGAGCATCTCGCAGATGACCACGCCGCCCGAGCTCGGCGGCGGAGCGGAGACCACGTGGTAGCCGCGGTAATCGCACTCGATCGGCGCCAGTTCGCGCGTCTTGTAGCCGTTCAGGTCGGCCTGCGTGATCAAACCCTTGCCGGTCTGGCTCGATGCCACGATGGCGCTGCCGACCCAGCCCTTGTAGAAGCCGTCGGTGCCCTTGTTGCTGATCTCGCTCAGGGTCTTGGCCAGGTCGCGTTGCACCAGCTTCTGGCCCACCTCAAACGGTTGGCCCTTGTTCAGGAAGATGGCGCCCGAGGCCGGGTCTTCCTGGAAGTCCTTGGTGGACGTGTGCAGCATGTCGACGTCGCCCTGGTCCAGCGTAAAGCCCTTCTCGGCCAGCTGGATGGACGGCGCGATCAGTTCGGCGCGCTTCATGGTGCCGTACTTCTGACGCGCGTATTCCATGCCGGACACGGTGCCCGGTACGCCCACGGCTAGGTGGCCTTTGGTGGAGGCGCTCTTGATGACGTTGCCGTCCTTGTCCAGGTACATGTTGGCGGTCGCCGCCAGCGGCGCGACCTCGCGGAAGTCGAGGAAGGTCTTGCGGCCGTCGGCCAGCTGGATCGTCATGAACCCGCCGCCGCCCAGGTTGCCGGCCGCCGGATACACCACCGCCAACGCGTAGCCCACCGCCACCGCGGCATCGACGGCATTGCCGCCGCGCTTGAGCACATCCACACCCACCTTGGCAGCCAGATGCTGGGCCGCGACGACCATGCCGTTCTCGGCGGCCACCGGCGCAACAGACGCCGCGTACGACGCCGGCACAAACGCTGTCGTCACCAACAGGGACGCAACCGCGGCACCCCACCGCAGGCTCGGTTTCGGATTCATAGAGTCTCCCTCGTGTATGCCGTTATTCGGCATACGTTTAAAAACGAAATCGAACCCTACCAAAACGCGGCCCGCCGCACCATCGCCGCTACCCCGCATTGCGGGCCGGCAGTGGGGTCTTTCTCGCCGCGCCATCCGCCCAATCACCTCGTCTTGCCGAGCGGCCTGCGCCTCACTGCATTTTCTGCAGCGAACCGCTTGCAAATTCTGGCGGGTTGGGTAGAATGCGCGGCTCACCTAGCCCAGGTGGCGGAATTGGTAGACGCACTAGTTTCAGGTACTAGCGGGTAACTCCGTGGAGGTTCGAGTCCTCTCCTGGGCACCAGAACATCGTCCGAAGCAGTTCGAGGACGGACAGAAACCCGCGTGGCGACAAGCCTCGCGGGTTTTTTGTTGTCCATGGCGATACGATAAGGGGCTGCCCCATCCAGACCCAATTGGGCATCAGCGGGACACAAAAGCCCGCGCTTGGTAACGCTCCCACATGGCAGCAACGACATGACACTGACAGGTGCCGCCCGCCGGGCTCGTTACAATTTCACCTTGACAGAATCTGACTTGTCAAATACTGTGAAGTCCAACACCGTAGCGAGCGCGAGATGAAGCACTACAACCGAGACAACTTCCAGGTGATGCAGAGCGTGGGCTTCCACATCAACCGCGCCCGCAACCTGACGGCGATGGAGTTGGACGACGCCCTGAAGCCGCTGGACATCACCAGCCAGCAGATGGGGATCCTGCTGTCGGTGCTGCGTGGCCTGGCCAATACGCCGTATGAGCTGTCCAAGCTGCTCGGCATGGACACCGGCCTGATGACGCGCACGCTCGACAAGCTGGAGCAGAAGGGCCTGCTGGTGCGCAGCCGCAACATCGAAGATCGCCGCGTGATCAACCTCGAACTGACCGCCAAGGGCGCAGACACGGCCGACCAGGTTCCCGACATTGCCTCGGAGGTGCTGAACCGCCGGCTCCAGCGCTTCACCGAAGCCGAGTTCAAGGAATTCCTGCGCTTGCTGAAGAAGTTTGCGGACTGAACCCAGGTCCGCATTTTTTTATCCATTTATCTGACATATCAGAAAATGAAAAATCAGACGAAATCCGCCGCCCTGCTCTGCCGTCCGGCGCTCATGTTGTCGGCTGTGTACATTGCCGTGCTGGCCGGCTGCGCCAACTACGCGGGCATCCACAGCGACAAGCAGATGGCCCAGCCCGCCAGCTTCGCCACCACGCAGAGTCTGCCCACCGAACAAGGTCATTGGCCCGCTGCCGGTTGGGCCGCGCAGTTTGGTGACGCGCAGCTGGGGGCGCTGATCGATGAAGCCCTGCAAGGCAGCCCGTCGCTGGAGATGGCCCGCGCTCGCGTGGCCGCCGCCGCCGCTGCCAGCGAAGGCGCCAACGCCAACACGCTGCCGCAGGTGTCGGCCGGTTACAGCATGAACCGCCAGCGCTTCTCGGAGACCGCCCTCGTGCCGCCGCCGTACGCCGGCGCCTGGCAGACCGAGAACAAGGCCGTGGTGAACGCCTCGTACGACCTGGACTTGTGGGGCAAGAACCGCGAGGCGCTCAAGTCGACGGTGTCCGCCCTGAGCGCCAGCGAGGCAGAGGCCGAGCAGGTCAAGCTCACGCTGTCCACCGCCATCGCCCGCGCCTACAACGAGCTGGCCCGGCTGTATGCCCTGCGCGACATCGCCGCCGATCAGCTCGCACAACGCCAGCAGGTGCTGCGCCTGACGCAAGGGCGCGTGACGATGGGCCTCGATACGGATGTGGAAAAGCGCGGTGCCGAGGCCGACGTCGCCACTGCCGAAGCCGCCATCGCGTCGCTGGATGGCAGCGTGCAGCGCGTGCGCTTCCAGCTGGGCGCACTGCTCGGCAAGGGCCCGGACCGCGGCCTGGCGATCGCCCGCCCGGCGCTGGGCGTGGGCGATGTGGTGGCCCTGCCCGACAACCTGCCGGCCGACCTCGTCTCGCGCCGCCCCGACCTCGTCGCCGCCCGCTGGCGCGTCGACGCCACCACGCACGACATCGCCGTCGCCAAGGCCGAGTTCTATCCGGACATCAACCTGTCCGCCATGATCGGCCTGGACGCCTTCGGCTTCGGCCGCTTCCTGACCGCTGCCAGCCGCACCGCCGGCGTGGGCCCGGCCATCCACCTGCCGATCTTCGATGGCGGCGCGCTGCGCGCCCAGCTCAAGGGGCGCTATGCCGACTTCGACTACGCCGTCGCGCACTACAACGAGACGCTGGTGAGCGCCCTGTCCGACGTGGCAACGCAGCTCTCCGAGATCCGCGCGATCGACAACGAACTGGCCGCCAGCGTGCGCGCCCAGGACGCCGCCCGCCGCGCGCTGCAACTGGCGCTGGCGCAATACAAGGGCGGCCTGACCACGCAGCTCACGGTGCTGCACGCACAGGCCAACGCGCTGGCCGCCGACCAGCAGGTCGCCAACCTGCGCATGGCGCGCCGCGATCGCCAGATCGCCCTGGCCGCTGCACTCGGTGGCGGCTACCAGGAAACGCCGCAGAACACGTTGCAAGCGCAAGCCGCGCAACACACGCAAGCCCGCTGAACCGCTGCCTCCCATTCGTATCGCTCTACCGAACAGGTGCCCAAATGAACGCCCCGCTCCAAAACGAAACGCAGGCGGTTGCCGAAACCACCACCGCTCCCGCCGCCACCCTGAAGACTCGCCGCAAGGCCCTGCTGATCGCGCTGGGCCTGGCCACCGTCGTGGCCGCCGCCGGCTATGGCGCGTACTACGTCAGCGTTGCGCAGTACCACGAAGACACCGACGACGCCTACGTCAACGGCAACCTCGTGCAGCTCACGCCGCAGGTGTCGGGCACCGTGGTGGCCGTCAACGCCGACGACACGCAGATCGTCAAGGCCGGCGAACCGATCGTCTCGCTGGACCCGGCCGATGCCGAAGTCGCGCTCGACAATGCGCGCGCTCAGCTCGCGCAGACGGTGCGCCAGGTCAGCGCCCTGTACGTGAACAACAACGTGTACGCCGCCACCATCGCCCAGCGCGAGGCCGACCTGTCCCGCGCCCGCGACGACCTGCGCCGCCGCACCACCGTGGCCGAAGCCGGCGCGGTGTCGGCGGAAGACATTGGCCATGCTCGCGACACCGTGCGCGCTGCCGAGGCCGCGCTGGAAACCGTACGCCAGCAACTGGCAAGCAACCGCACCCTGACCGCGCAAACCACCGTGGCCGCCCACCCCAGCGTGCAGGCCGCCGCCGCCAAGCTGCGCGACGCCTACCTCGCCAACGCGCGCAACACGCTGCCCGCGCCCGTGACCGGCTATGTGGCGCGGCGCTCGGTGCAGGTCGGCCAGCGCGTCGCCCCCGGCACGCCGATGATGGCCATCGTGCCGCTGGACGGCGTGTGGATCGACGCCAACTTCAAGGAAATGCAGATGAAGCACATCCGCATCGGCCAGCCGGTCGAGCTGCGCGCCGATATGTACGGCAACGCCGTCACGTATCACGGCAAGGTCGCGGGCTTCTCGGCCGGTACCGGCAGCGCCTTTGCCACGCTGCCGGCGCAAAACGCCACCGGCAACTGGATCAAGGTCGTGCAGCGCCTGCCGGTGCGCATCCAGCTTGACCCGGCCGAGCTGCGCGAGCACCCGCTGCAGATCGGCCTGTCGATGCAGGTGGAGATCAACACGCGCGGCGCCGCCAGCATCCCGCGCACGCAGCCCGCTGTGCCGCTGAATACCGCCACGCGCACCGACGTGTTCCGCCGCTACGGCGAAGACGCCAACGCCGAGATCACCCGCATCATCGCGCAGAACAGCACCGGCGAAGCCGGCGCGCAAACGCAGCTCGCGCATGCAGGCACACCGCGCAATACCGCCCCGCAGATGTAAGCCTCCCCCTTTTTTACCCAACTATCTGACAAATCAGAAAAAACGGACGCACCCCCCTGCGAGGCCACCATGGATGCTCAAGCCACTACCCTGCCTGCCCAGCCCGCCCCGCTCACCGGTGGCAAGCTGGCGCTCGGGTCCTTTGCCGTGGCGCTGGCCACGTTCATGAACGTGCTGGACTCGTCGATCGCCAACGTGGCGATCCCCACCATCGCCGGCAACCTGGGCGTGTCGGTGGATGAAGGCACCTGGGTCATCACGCTGTTCGCGGCGGCCAACGCGGTGTCGATCCCGCTCACCGGCTGGCTCACGCAGCGTATCGGGCAGGTGCGCCTGTTCGTGGCGACCATCGTGCTGTTCGTGCTGTCGTCGTGGCTGTGCGGCATGGCGCCCAACCTGCCGGTGCTGCTGGCCGCGCGCATTTTGCAGGGCGCGGTGGCCGGCCCGATGACGCCGCTGTCGCAAGCGATCCTGCTGGGCTCGTACCCGAAGGAGAAGAGCGGCACGGCGCTGGCGCTGTGGGCCATGACGGCCACCGTCGGCCCCATTGCCGGCCCGCTGCTCGGCGGCTGGATCACCGACCGCTACTCGTGGTCGTGGATCTTCTACATCAACATCCCGGTCGGCCTGTTTGCCGCCGCCGTGACGTGGTTCCTCTACCGCGACCGCGAGTCGGCCTCGCGCAAGCTGCCCATCGACAAGATCGGCCTGGCCTCGCTCGTCATCTGGGTGGCGGCGCTGCAGGTCATGCTCGACAAGGGGAAGGACTTGGACTGGTTCAGCTCGCCATTCATCGTCGGCCTGGCGGTGGTGGCGCTGATCGGCTTCGTGTTCTTCCTGATATGGGAGCTGACCGACGCACACCCGATCGTTGAGCTGCGCCTGTTTGCCGGCCGCAACTTCCTCTCGGGCACGGTGGCGATCTCGGTGGCGTATGCGGTGTTCTTCGCCAACCTGGTGATCCTGCCGCAATGGATGCAGCAATGGCTCGGCTACCCGGCCGTCAATGCGGGGCTGGCCACCGCGCCGCTGGGCATCTTTGCGGTGCTGCTGACGCCGGTGCTGGGCCGCATCCTGCCGAAGTCCGACATGCGCGTGCTGGCGACCGTGGCGTTCGTTGGCTTTGCGGGAGTGTTCTTCATGCGCTCGGGCTACACCACCGGCGTGGATAGCTGGTCGCTGGTGCTGCCGACGCTGCTGCAAGGCATTCCGACCGCGCTGTTCTTCGTGCCGCTCACGGCCATCATCCTGTCGGGCCTGCCGGCGGACAAGATTCCGGCCGCTGCCGGCCTGTCGAACTTCGCACGGGTGTTCTGCGGCGCGGTCGGCACGTCGCTGGCCACCACGGCATGGAGCAACCGCACCATCCTGCACCACGCCCAGCTGGCCGAACAGAGCAGCGTGAACAACCCGGCCTACGCCGCCGCGCTGGACAGCATCCGCGCCGCTTTCGGCTTCAGCCCGGCTCAAGCGTTGGGCTACTTCGAGCGCGGCCTCAACGCGCAGGCCTCCATGCTCGGCCTGAACGACATCTTCTGGATCTCGGGCGTGATCTTCGTGGTGATCGTGCCGCTGGTCTGGCTGACCAAGCCGGTCAAGGGTGCCGCCGCCGGTGCCGTGGCCGCGCACTGACGGTCGATGCCACCCATGTGCAGAGCCGTCCAGACACGCGTCAGAGACGGCTCGCCACTCCACAGGACAGGCCGCCCGGAGCCGATGATGTCGCAGAGCACCTACTCTTCCGCTGCCAAGGCAAGGCTCCGCCGTGCCTCGCACCGTCTGGCGAGCGTCAGTTGGCGAGGGGAGTCCCTCCTTTCCGACATCGCGCTCCAGACCATGACCGCATCCATCATCGCCAGCATGCTGCTGATGGCAGCGGCTTGCGCAATGCACGTCATCACGCTGACGCTGATCCGCGCGGACACCCTGCTCCGCTAATCCAAAGCGCCTTGAAAACGTCACGCTTTTTCGTCTTGCGTTCAACGATCACCACCATGACAAGACTCGCCTTGGATACCAAGCATCCGCATGCTGGCGCCGTCGTCCCGCCACGAAAGCATCCAGCCCCGGACCACGCGGATGACGGCGCCTCGATGCCGGGGAGCACCGTGTTGCTCGACATGCTCGTGGCTGCCAGCCGCTTGAATAGCGCGTTGCAGCGTGGCATGGCAGACCTACTCGATGGCGCAGAGCTCAACCTGCTGCAATGGCTCATGCTTTGCCACTTGCGCCATGCAGCTGCGGGCACGCTGACGGAAGTCGCGGCGGCACTGAGCCGAGACACCGGCGGACTCTCGCGCACGGCGCAGCTGCTGCGACGGCGTCAGCTCATCGAGGTCACCAGGGGAACGCAGGACCGGCGTAGCGTCCAGCTGTCCATCACGCCGGTCGGCCTCGCATTGTGCGAATCGGTGGATCATCGGATGCGCAAGCGCCTGGTCGGCACGTTGAGCGCCGCCCTGGGACCACAATCGTTGCAAACACTATCGCAACTGATGGAGGGCGCAGCCACATCGCTCAATAACGGGTGATTCCCACCCAAACCGGACCCGGTTAACACTGGTCCGGTTTGGGTGGGAATGACCCACGTTTAACACCGCGTCCGCGCCCAATCTTGGGTTTGCCGCATCCTGATCTCAACCAATCCAGGAGCACATCATGGAACAACGCCTCGACTTCTATCACGCCAATCCGAATGCGATCAAGGCCATGCTCGCGCTCGAAGACAGGATCGGCAAATCATCGCTTGAAAAGCCCCTGGCCGAGCTGGTCCGGCTGCGCGCGTCGCAGATCAACGGATGCGCCTTCTGCGTGGATATGCACACGACCGATGCGCGCCGCGGCGGCGAAACCGATCGCCGACTGGCGGCCGTGGTCGTCTGGCGCGAAACGCCATTCTTTACGGAGCGGGAACGCGCCGCGCTGGAATGGACTGAAGCCGTCACGCTCGTGTCGCAGGGCCACGTACCCGACGTGGTTTGGGAAGCCGTCAAGCCGCATTTCAGCAACGAAGAGATCGTCGACCTGACGCTGCTTATTTCGGCAATCAACAGCTGGAACCGCTTTGCGATTGCCTTCCGCAAGATGCCGGCTTGATGCGCGAGCAGCGAGACCGTCGTTGCATCTGACGCGCGCCCCGAGATTCGACAATGTTGTCTGGGGCGCGAATCGGCACAAAAAAAGGGGGCCTTGGCCCCCTTTCTTCTTTGTGACGTCTTACCCGTTCAGGGCCGCGTCCTTGACCTTCTTCAGGGCGCGAACTTTCACACGCACCGTCGCGGGCTTCGCTTCGAACCACTGTTCCAGCCCGGTGAAGGGATTCTTACCAAAGCGTCGCTTGGTCGCTGGCACCTTCACGGACGTTACCTTGAACAGGCCGGGCAGCGTGAATTCGCCGGCCCCCTTCTTGTGCAGCGCGCCTGTGATCGTGTTCTCCAGGTGGAGTAGCACAGCCTTCACCGCCTTGGCATCAACCTGCGCCTGTTCGGCCAGATGGCTCACCAAGCTGGATTTGGTGAAAGTGTCCTTCAACGGTTTGACCGACACTGCAGTGGCGGCAGGCTTTTTTGCCGTCGCGGCCTTTTTCGGTGTCGCTTTCTTTGCTGCTGTTTTAGCTTTGGTCGCCATAGTAGAAGTCAGAATTAGGTGAATGGACCATTCAGGCTCGGCGTATCGCCCCTGCAATACGCTGTCAGCAAGCATAGCAAATCTGGCACCCATCAAGAACTACCCCGGGGTTGCGCCCGATCCCCCTTTCTCGCTGGGTTCGGTGGCTCAGTGGTGCCACGAACGGACGCACTGCTGTGCGCGCCGCGAGGCGCCGGAAAAATCTCCGCGATCGCCTTCACAGGGACGGATGCCCGCGCACCCGGCGCGTGCCACCCGATGCGCGCCACACGAAACCGGTCGCCGCAGAGTGGCATCCGCTCAGCCAGCCATCCCGCCACGCTCAGCCGGCAGGATCAGCCGCTCGGGAATGCTGCGCGACGACACGCGCGCGCCCACGTAATAGAGCACGGCCGGCACGATCAGGCCCAGAATCCACGAGATATCCGTCCCACCCAGCGTCTCGACCAGGGGCCCCGTATAGAAGTGGGTCGAGATGAACGGCATCTGCACCAGCACCCCGATCACATACACCGCGATGGTCATGACGTTCCAGCGTCCGTAGCGGCCATTGGGGTCGGACAGCGCGGGCACGTCATAGCGCGACTTCGTGAAGCCGTAGTAGTCCACCAGGTTGATCGCGCTCCACGGCGTGAAGAACGCGAGCAGGAACAGGATGAAGGCGGAGAACTCCTTCAGGAACGAATGGCGCCCGGCAATGGCCAGCAGCGTCGACAGCCCGATCATGCCCAGGATGGTGAGCAGCCGATGCCGCGTCGACACCGCACGCTGCCCACCGAAGCCGGTGACGATGGTCGCCATCGACATGAAGCTGCCGTAGGCATTGAGCGCCGTCACCGTGACCTTGCCGAAGGCGATGCTGAAATACAGCAGCGCGGCAACGGCCCCCGTGGACCCCAGCCCGACGATGTACGCCACCTCGTGATGCCTGAACTGGCCGCCCGCCAGCGCGGCGGCAAACACCCCGAAGACCATCGCCACCTGGGCGCCGATCACCGAGCCGAGCCCCACCGCCAGGAAGGTGCCCAGCGGCGACGTCGAGCGCGGCAGGTAGCGCGAGTAATCCGCCACGTACGGGCCGAAGGCGATCTGCCACGAGGCCGACAGCGACATCGCCAGCAGGAAGCTCGCCAGCGAGAAGTGCCGGTTCTGCAGCAGCGCGCCCACATCGTGATGCGCGAAGAGCTGAACGAACATGAACACGAAGGCGATGACGCCCACCACGCTGGCCACGCGCCCGACCAGGTGGATCAACCGGTAACCGCAGATCGTCAGCACGACGATCACCGCGGCAAAGATGGCGATGCCGGCGACGTCGTCGACATGGAGCAGCTGCGCCACGGCCTGCCCCGCCAGCACCGAGCCGCTCGCCGAGAAGCCGATGTACATCAGGCACACCAGCACGATCGGGATCATCGCGCCGTACACGCCAAACTGCACACGGCTCGAGATCATCTGCGGCAGGCCGAGTTGCGGGCCCTGCGCGCCATGCAGCGCCATCACCGCACCGCCGATCAGTTGCCCGATCAGCAGGGCAACGAGCGACCAGAACACATCGCCGCCCAGCACCACAGCCAGTGCGCCCGTCACGATGGCCGTGATCTGCATGTTGGCCGACATCCACAGCGTGAACTGGCTCAGCAGGCTCCCGTGGCGCTCGGTGTCGGGAATGAAATCGATGGAACGGGATTCGATCAGCCCGTCGCCGGCGGCACGGTCAGTGGGTGTTGCCATGGATCAGTCTCCAGGATGTTGCGGTGGCAGGGGGCGTTGCGCTGCGGGCGCCGGTGGGGCGCGCTTTGCATATACAAATCCTCAGACCACATGGCTTACTCACGATCTTTTTCGAACGGAAACCGTCTGGGCATGGCCTGAACGCACGCACTGAAGCGCGTCGCGAAGGCGATATTCTTGTATATACAAATATCGATAAATCCGTAGTTACCCGATGATTTCATGGGTGGAATGCGCCATGCGCCGCGCAAACGCGACCGTTGCGCGGGGCAGCGATGAGGATCGAAAGCTGAGAGGGATGGGGCCTCGAGCGGGCCCCAGGGAGGGTTCTGTGAAGGGCTTGGGGCGGGCGTCTAGGGCTCGCACTTGGCGAGCCCCTCCCAGATGCCGTTCAAATAGACCGCGCCGAGGGCCCGGTCGTACAGGCCGTAGCCGGCCTTGCCGGTTTCGCCCCAGATCATGCGGCCATGGTCCGGACGCGCGTAACCCTCAAAGCCGGTCTCGAAGTAGGCCTTGACGATCTCGGCCATATCGAGCGAGCCATCGGCCGAGCGGTGCGAGGTCTCGTAGAAGTCGCCCTCCGCGTTGGTCCGCACGTTGCGCAAGTGCGCGAAGTGGATGCGCCCGCGTGCGCCGAACTCGCGCACCATCGCCGGGATGTCGTTGTGCTGGTCCGCCCCGAGCGAGCCCGAGCACAACGTCAGGCCATTGGCCGGATCGTCGACGATGGCCAGCAGGCGGCGCAGGTCCTCGCGGTTCTTCACGATGCGCGGCAGCCCGAAGATCGGGCGCGGCGGGTCGTCCGGGTGAATCGCCATCTTGATGCCGGCCGCCTTGGCGACGGGGATGACGCCGCGCAAAAAGTATTCGAGATTCGCCCACAGCCCGGATTCGTCGAGCGTCTCGTATTCGCGCAGCAGGGCCTTGAGTTCTGCGGGGCGGTAGCTGCTATCCCAGCCGGGCAGCTGGATGCCATCGCTGAGGTCGAGCCGATCGACCGCCTGCGCATCGAACGCGAGCGTGGTCGAGCCATCGGGCAGGCGCATCTCCAGCGACGTGCGGGTCCAGTCGAACACCGGCATGAAGTTGTAGCAGACCACCTTCACGCCGCATGCCGCCAGGTTGCGCAGCGTCTGCCCGTAGTTGGCGATCAGCGCGTCGCGCGTGGGCTTGCCGAGCTTGATGTCCTCATGCACCGGCACGCTCTCGATCACCTCGAGCTTGAGGCCGTGTGCCTCGACCTTGCTCTTGAGCGCCTGGATCTTGTCGACGGGCCACACCTCACCCACCGGCACGTCATAGATGGCCGAAACGATGCCGACCACGCCGGGAATCTGGCGGATGTGCGCGAGCGGCACCGGGTCGGCGTCGCCGTACCAGCGAAAGGTCATCTTCATGATCGGATTCCTTGGTGATTGCGAGAGGAGCGGAACCGCGACGGCGCCGCGCTGCTACGTAATCACGCCCACCTGCCAGGGTACGAATTCGTTCTGGCCATAGCCATGCAGCTCGCTCTTCGAAGGCGTGCCCGAGGCACAGTCGAGCATCATGCGGAAGATGGCCTCGCCTAACGCGTCGATGCTGGCCGTGCCGTCGACCACGCCGCCGCAGTTGATGTCGATGTCGTCTTCCTGGCGCTCCCACAGCGCGGTGTTGGTCGCCAGCTTGAGCGATGGCGACGGTGCACAGCCATAGGCCGAGCCGCGCCCGGTCGTGAAGCAGATCAGGTTGGCACCCGAGGCGACCTGCCCGGTGGCCGACATTGGGTCGTAGCCCGGCGAATCCATGAACACGAAGCCCTTGGCGTCGATCGGCTGCGCGTATTCGACCACGTCAACAAGGTTGGTCGTGCCGCCCTTGGCCACCGCGCCCAGCGACTTCTCCAGGATCGTGGTCAGGCCACCGACTTTGTTGCCGGCCGACGGGTTGTTGTCCAGCTCCGCCCCATTGCGCGCGCAATACGCCTCCCACCAAGCGATGCGCGCCAGCAGCTTCTCGCCCACGGCGGGGCTGGCCGCGCGGCGCGTCAGCAGGTGTTCAGCGCCGTAGATCTCCGGCGTCTCCGACAGGATGGCCGTACCGCCGTGCTGCACAAGGCGATCGACTGCCGCGCCCAGCGCCGGATTGGCCGAGATGCCCGAATAGCCATCCGACCCGCCGCACTGCAGGCCCACGCACAGATGCGAGGCCGGCACCGGCTCGCGCCGCACGCGATTGGCCTCGGCCAGCATCTCACGCACCATCGCGATACCGCGATCAATGGTCTTGCGCGTGCCGCCGCTGTCCTGGATGGTGAAGGCGCGCAGTCGGCGTGCGTCATCCGGCAGGCCGCCTGCCTCCAGCACGCCGCCGATCTGGTTGGTCTCGCAGCCCAGCCCGATGAACAGCACCGAAGCGAAATTCGGATGCGCCGCATAGCCGGCCAGCGTGCGGCGCAGGATCGCGATGCCCTCCCCTTGCGTGTCGATGCCGCAGCCGATGCCGTGCGTGAGCGCAATCACGCCATCCACGTTCGGGAAATCCGCCAACGCATCCGGGCGCACATCGCGCCGGAAGTGGTCTGCAATCGCACGCGCCACGGTGGCCGAGCAGTTCACACTGGTCAGCACGCCGATGTAGTTGCGCGTGGCGACGCGCCCGTCGTCACGTCGGATGCCCAGGAAATGCGCCGGCTCAGCGGCATACGCGGTCGGATGCGCATCGGCACAGAACGCGTGCTCGCGCGCGAAATCCGCCATACCCAGGTTGTGCACGTGCACGTGCTGGCCGGGAGCAATGTCCTCGCGCGCCACACCGATGATCTGGTTGTAGCGCTTGACGGGCGTGCCCTTGGCAATCGCGCGCGTGGCGATCTTGTGTCCGGGCGGGATCAGCCCGGACACCACCAGATCCTCCGCATCGATGCGTGTGCCAGACATCAATTGCCGGGTGGCGATGACGACATCGTCGTTGGGGTGCAGGCGGATCACCGCATGCGTGGCAGAAGCTTGAGTCAGCATGAGACGGTTGCGAGAACAGGGAGAAACATGCGCATCAGATCGACGACCCCGCGCCTTCCGGCACGCCCATGCGCGCCGGTTCGATCGGCAGCGGCTCGATCTTGCCCACGAGCACGAGATAGCTGAACGCGCCCAGGAAGCAGAACCCGCCCGCCACGACGAGCGGAATCGTGAACGAGCCCTTGGTGATGGCCAGCATCACGCCGGTGAAGGTGGTGATGACAATGCCGGCCAGGTTCGACGCAAAGTTCTGGATGCCACCGATGGAAGCCACGTGACGCGGCGTGGGGGCGACGTCACCGGGCAGCGACCAGATGCTGGCCGCAGCAAACGCCAGGCTGCCGTATGAGATGCCGAAGAAGATCAGCACCAGATAGACATTGGTTGTGAAGGCCGACAGCGTGATCGCCGACGACATCAGCATGCCGCCCACCATGCAGGTCTTGCGCGCGGCGGTCAGGCTCCAGCCGCGGCGATACAAGGCATCGGACACAAAGCCGCCCAGCCAGCCACCCGGGATGGCGATCAGCGCGGGGATCATCCCCAGCGTGCCGAGCGATTTGAGCGAGAAGCCGTGCGTCTGCACCAGATAGCTCGGGAACCACGTGATGAAGAAATAGATCACGAAGTTCAGGCAGAAGAAGCCGAGCATCATGCCCCATAGCGTGCGGTGGCGGAACAGCGAACCCCATGAGACGTCGTTGCCCGCTGCGCGCGCCTGCGGTGTGTGTACAACATCGTGTTCGCCGGTCATATCGGCATGCGCCGGGGCGCGATAGATGATGAGCCAGCCCACGATCCACACCACGCCCAGCAAACCGGTGATGACGAACGCCGCCTTCCACCCAAGCTCGCTGATGATCAGCGCCACCACCGGAATCGACAGCGCCGAGCCGACACGCGAGCCGCTATCAAAGATGCTGGTGGCCAGCGCCCGCTGCGCGGGCTTGAACCACTGGCTAACGAGCTTCGCGCACGACGGATACGCGCCCGCCTCTCCCACGCCGAGCAGCAGGCGGCAGCCGAACATGCCGGCCACGCTGGAGGAAAACGCAGTCACCGCGGTAAAGAGCGACCACCAGCCCACCGCCAGCGGCAGCGCAATGCGCGCGCCCACCCGGTCGACAAACCAGCCGAACGGCATCTGCATCAGCGCGTAGGTCCAGAAGAACCCGCTCATGATCAGGCCCATCTCGGCGGGGCCGATGTTGAGCGCTTTCTCAATTTCCGGGGCGGCGACCGCAAGATTCGCGCGGTCGATGTAGTTCACGGCGATCGCCAAGAAACAAAAGAATATGACGACCCATCGCATCTTCCTCATGACACAGTCTCCTTGGTGCTGGCATCTGTGGTGTGGTCTCCGCGGCCCGCCGTGATGCCATCGAGGCGGGCCGTCTCGTCTTCCATGCCGTTCGCTCTTTGGCGGATCGGCATGGCGTGTCTTGCTTGCGTCAAGCGGGTACGGATGCGCGCAGCGCGGCGGTCAGGCGCGGCTGCCTCACGTTCAAGCCGAGCTCATGCGCCAGGTCGATCACGGGCTGGAAGCGGCGCAGCTTCTTTTCATCATGGTTGCGGGCAATGTCGGACAACCGGTGATCGAGAAACGGGTTCTGGAAACGCTCGCGCACCTCGTCCAGATAGGCACGCGCGTCGCCGCCCTTGTCCAGCGCATCGAACACGGGCAGCACCTCGTCGCGCCACAGTGCTTCCAGATCGGCACGCAAGGCCGGATCGCGCATCGCGTGCAGGGTGTTCTCGTCGGCGGGGCGGCCATCCGCCTGCCAACGCTCGGCCAGGTAGGTGTGGCCGAGATTGAGTAGCAGCAGCTTCAGGCGCGCGTAGTGCGGCAGGTCGTCGGTCACAATCATCGCGTCGTGCACACACGGCAGCACCATGCCGGCGCGCCGCTCGATCGCCCACAGCGCATACGGTTCGGCAATCGCGCCGATGGGCCGGATCGGCTCCGACACGATGCGGTCGACCAGCGAGTTCACCCAGATGCAGGTGTGCTCGATGTAGTGCACCAAGGCCGGATCAGCGCGCCACTCCCGCGCGAGGCGGGCAACGAGATCGCGCAAGGTGTCGCCGTTGTTCGTCACCAACTCGCAGGGCAGCAGCGTCAGCGGTGCCGCACCGGCTACAAAGCGCGCCTGCAGCAGCACGACCAGCTTGGCGGCGAAACCGCGCGGCACAGGTGCCCCAGGGCTGAGCAGGTCTGCGGTGTCCTCCGCAAAGCACGCATAGCCGCTGTCGGCCGTGTTCGAGATCACGACGCGCGCATCGTGTGCAAAGCGTTCGCGCACGAGCGGCCAATCCGTGTTGGCGTCGAGCGCTTCGCTGATCGCCGTGCAGTCAGTCGTGGTATCGACCACGGCGCCGTGCCGCATGCCGCGAATCCGTACCGGGTAGCGGTCCTGCGCTCGCAAGGCCTCAACGCGCGCGCGGCTTTCCGGATTGACGGTGGTCTGCACCACCGTCACTTGACCAAGCGCGCGGCCCGCACCCAGCGCTTCGGAGATGAAGAGATCGGCATGCGCCTGCAGGAAACGGCTGGTGCCGAACTGGAGGATCGGGTTACCCATGATTCAGCACGCAACCAGCGCCTTGATGACGCCAGCATCCGGGTCCAGCAGCTTGGGGAATTCAGTGGGCAGGTCACCCAGCGCGAGCGTATGCGTGTTCAGCGCCGCCGTAGGGATCTTGCCCGCACGCATGGCGTCGAGCACGGTCTCGAAGTCGGCCGGCGTTGCGTTGCGGCTGGCGAGCAGCGTGGTCTCGCGCTTGTGGAACTCGGGGTCGGAAAACGAGATGCGGCTGCTGACGATCGACACCAGCACGTACTTGCCGCCATGCGCGACGAAGTCCAGGCCGCGCTCCATCGCCTTGATGTTGCCGGTGGCATCGAACACCACGTCGAAGCCTTCGTTGCCGGTCAGCTCGGCCAGGCGCTTGGCGTCGGTGGCGGCCTCCGTGGTGTCGAGCGACACGGCATGGTCGGCGTTCAAGGCCGTGGCGCAGACGGCCAGCCTGTCCGCGCGGCCATCCAGCACAGTCACCTGCGCGCCGCGCAGCTTGGCGAAGATCACCACCGCCATGCCGATCGGCCCGGCGCCGACCACCAGCACGCGCTGCCTGGGCGCAATGTCGGCACGCGCCACCGCATGCGCACCGATGGCGAGGAATTCGATCATCGCGGCCTGGTCGAGCGTCACGCCATCGGCCTTGAAGACGAACGCCTGCGGCACGGCGAGGTATTCGACCATGCCGCCATCGGCATGCACGCCCAGCACACGGATGTTGGTGCAGCAGTTGGTCTTGCCCGCCCGGCACGCGACGCAGTGCCCGCACGACAGGTACGGCATCACGTAGACCGGGTCGCCAGCCTGCACGCGCGCGCCGGCCGGCGCTGATTCCACAATGCCCGACAGCTCATGCCCCATCACGCGCGGATACGACAGGTACGGCTGGTTGCCCGTGAAGATGTGCAGATCGGTCCCGCACACGCCCACGCGCTTGATGCGAATCAGGACATCGTCGGGGCCGGCAGCGGGCAGCGGTTGTTCTGCCACGGCCAGCTTGCCGGGGGCTTCGCAAATGACGGTTTTCATCGAACGGTTCTGTGGGGCTCGGGACAGGGGCACGCCCGTTGGCAGGCCATTGGCGCGCAAGACCATTTGGTCTTACCAGTCGCAAAATTAGACAAACATTCGAAACTGGTCAAGCCAATTTTACAAATCGAGGGAAAGCCCGCATACCGGCGCCCAAGTGGTGAAACGTCCTCGTGCCGAGGCCTTCGATTTACAATCGTCGCTCGTGGTGCCGGCGGCAAAGGCTTGGCTGGCGCCCCTTCTCGAAAGGAATCGCCCCGTGGCAGTCAAACCCGCCGAGACCCGCCGTCTCTATCTCCAGATCGCCGACAAGCTGCGCACGCTGATCGACCAGCCGGATTTCGCGCCCAACGGACGCTTGCCGTCCGAACGCACACTGGCGGAGCGGTTGGGGGTGTCGCGGCCGTCGGTGCGCGAGGCGCTGGTGGCGCTGGAACTGGAAGGACGGGTCGAGATCCGGATGGGATCGGGTGTCTACGTGTGCGCCGCGCCCGGTGCGCAAGCGGAGGCAACACCGCCGCGGGAGGAACTGGGCGACAGCATGGTCGACATCATGAACGCCCGCTCGGTGATCGAGGGCGCGATCGTGGCCAGCGTCGCGCCGTTCGCCAAGGCCAAGGCATTAAAGGCGCTGCGCGGCATCTATGAAACGATGGCGCGCGAGCTGGACGCCGGGCAGATCCCCGTGCAGGCGGACCGGGAGTTTCACGTCGCCGTTGCCCAGATGACGGGCAACGACGTGCTGGTGCGCACGGTTGCCGCACTGTACGACGAGCGGCACAACCCACTGTCGACCAAGCTGCGCGGCCACTTTGAGAACGAATCCACCTGGGCCGACGCCCTCCGCGAGCACAAGGACATCCTGGAGGCGCTGGAAGCACATGACGCCATCCAGGCCCAGGCCGCCATGCAACGCCACCTGAAGGCCTCGGTCGAGCGCGTCATGGCCCGGCTCAAGCGCGCCTGACCATGACCGCCGAGCAGTTCAAGGGGCACGGCAAGGAGCGCGTGGAGATTGTTCTCACCGCCTGACGTGCAGCGCCTGCGACGGATCAATCGGCCATTGCCGGCAGTGCCTCGCGCCCACCGCCCGCGCCGGGCTGGCGTGCCTCGCCCGCCGGATCGACGCAGATCCGGTTGCGGCCCGCGCGCTTCGCTTCGTACAGCGCCTTGTCCGCGCGTGCACACAGCCGATCGAACGTCTCGCCCGACTGCCAGCTGGCCAGGCCGCCGCTGAGCGTGTATTGGCACGGCGCGCTACCGACCATCACGGCTTGTGCCGCAGCGGTACCGCGCAAGCGTTCGGCCAGGCTGACCGCGCGCTCGACATCGGTGTCGGGCAGCAGCAAGGCAAACTCTTCGCCACCCAGGCGGCCCAGCGCATCGGCCTGCCGCAGCTGCGCGTGCGCCATCCCCACGAAGGCACGCAGCACGCCATCGCCAGCGGCGTGGCCCAGCGTGTCGTTGATGCGCTTGAAATGATCGAGGTCGATGATCAGCAACGACAGCGGCTGGTCGAGCAGGCTCGCGCGGCTGATCTGGGCCCGGGCCAGCGTCTCGAACCCCTTGCGCGAGAGCGCGCCGGTCAGGAAATCGCGGTTGGCCGCATCGCGCGCATCAGCCAGCAGCGCATCGTGCACCATCATCATGGCGCACATCGACAGCACGGGCATGAGGCCGGTCGCGATCAGCAGCACCACATTGCCCGTGGCGGTAAACATCGACATGCCGGGCGTGGCATCCAGCGTCACGAAATAGAGGCCGCGCAACAGCTGACACACCCCGAAGATGACGGCCATCAGGGTCGTTGCACGATAGGGATAGGCAGAACGGCCCGCCGGACGCTGGCGCAGCACCAGCACCACCGCCAGGCAGATCACCGCAGAAAACAAGGTGGTGAAGAACACGCGCAATGGGATGCTGTCGACCCCATAGCGCCAGTACACCACCGCCGCGCCCACCGCCGCCACGCCGGTCAGCATGCGCGGCCAATGCGGATTGCGCTCCAGGAAGCGCGCGCAACCCGCGTAGTACGCCGCTGCGCCCAACGCCAGCAGCACGTTGGCGACGACGATGGAAAACACGTCCGAAATGTGCCCGCGCAGCAGGATCATCGGCAGCGCGACCACCACGCACAGGTTGGCGGCAAACCACTCCTGCACCCCATGCTTGCCTGAGCGCAGCAGCGAACCCAGCAGCACCAGCAGCACCAGGCTCATCAGCGCGGAGGTCGTAATGACGACGGCGGGGTCTAGCATCCGGAGGCCCGGCGGACCGGTTCAATTGAAGTCCGGCCGATTCTACGTGACGTGTTTGACGTTGGGCATCACCGGCCCGGGGGGATGCCGAAGGCCAATGCCCAGCCTGCGGCCCCTTCCCGCCCACCTCGATGAAGCCTCGGCCGGTAGCGTGGATCTGTTTCAACATTGCAACTGATTGGCCGCCCTGGCATGGCGTGCAGCCATCCGCCACGAGCCAACCTCAATCTCCGCGACCGATGGCACGACTTATGCGCGCACCGGCAAGATGATGATCATTGTCTTGCCACCGCATCGGAGGTGACCAAAATGCGGCTCGCGCGCTGGTTCGTCGCTCTCATCTGCATTGCGTTCTCCGCCTGCCAGTCGACGCCTGCCGACGTTGCGCGGACGTGGAGCCTGCCCCCAGGCGTCAAATTCCTGCGGGTCAATGGCTACGACATGGCGTATGTGGAACGGGGCGCCGGTGTTCCCGTTGTTCTGGTGCATGGCTCCCTTTCAGACTACCGCTACTTTGCGGCGCAAATGGAACCATTCTCGGCCCGGCATCGCGTGATCTCCGTGAGCCTGCGGCACTACTACCCGGAGCATTGGGACGGCAACGGGAGTGATTTCTCCTACCAGCAGCATGCCGCCGATGTCGCGGCGTTCATCCAGGCACTGAATGCAGGCCCCGTCCATCTGATCGGGCACTCAAGGGGAGGCACCGTCGCCATGTTCGTTGCCAACGCGCACCCCGAACTGGTCCGCAGCCTGGTGATCGCCGAAGGCGGGCGCAATGTCCGCGCGTTCATGCCGACCGACCCGAAGTATGCCGAAGAAGCAAAAGCCGCTGCCGCGCTCTCCAGGCAGGTGCTGGAACGCCTCAATCAGGGTGACATCGAGGGATGGGCTTTCGATGTTTGCCGCCTCAGTGAACGGGCCCCGCGCCTGGGAGGAAAAGTATCCGGAGACGGCCAAGCAGGCCTACCGCGACAACGCCTGGACGATCAAGGGCGCCGTCAATGAAAACGCCGACGCCTACACATGCGCCGACGCGCAGCGGATTTCCGTCCCTACGCTCCTGCTGGGGGCGGACCAGAGCCCGGTCATCTTTCATGTGGTCATGGACAACATCGCCCAGTGCATGAAAGCGCCGGAGCGCAAGCTGGTGGAGCATTCCGCGCATAGCATGCCGCGGCTTAACCCGCCTGGGTTCAATCAGGCGGTACTGGGGTTCCTGGCGGCGCATTGACGACGCGCGCTGGGATGCTCAGCGTGCTCGCATCTGGCGGCGGGATGGGGAAGCTGCATGATGCGGGCTCAAGTCGACTTGAGGTCAAGGGGGTGCCGCCAGACTGTGTCCGGACTGATCAGACACCCTCGCCAACTGACGCAGTTGGCAAGCCATCGCGCAAGTCATCGCTTCCGCAGGCTCAGTGGCCAAGACCGCTCTTGGCGATCTGCTGCTCCACGAATTGCGCGAACAATGCATGCGCATGCGTGGACGGATGCAGGTTGTCGGCAAACACGTAGGTCTGATCGGCATTGGCCGTCACGTAGGTCGCTGGCGAGCACAGCAATGCCGTCGCATGGGGCGTCTTCGCAGGGTCGCAGGCAGAGCTGGTGTTTGACACGACGAAGCCATTGGCCTGAAAGGCCGCGATGGTCTGGTTCATCCAGGTATAGGAATCGATCTGGATGACCTTGCCTTGCAGGCCATTGGCTTGCAAGGCGGTGTTCAAGCTCGCGTTGAACATCTGCGATAACTGGGTCAGGTTTGCCCCGCCGTCGGGCGCGGCCAGGCCGGTGGGCGAGAGCCCGATATTCGGAACATTGATCAACACGACGTGCGTGGCGCCGCTCTGGAGGATCTGTCCGACCACTTGCACGAGCGTGGTCGCCGCCGTCTGCACGGTCGGCGCCGCGGCTGGCAGGGCTCCGGCGCGCAGCACGTCGTTCGAGCCCGCCCAGACCAGCACCAGTTGATTGGCATTGAAGCTTCCGTGCGCAGCCAGGTAGCTCGAAACCTGCTGATTGACGGGCATTTCCACATTGCCGATCACATCGGTCAGGAAGTCATACAGGTTGGCCGGCGTCGCAACCGTCGAACCACCCTCCGCGTAGCCGAGTCCGCCCTGCGCAGTCAATGCACGTGTGAGGTCGATCGTAAACGCCGCGCTCAACGTGTCGCCGTAGTATTGCGCGACATCTTGCGTCCACACTTGCCCCGGGTTGGTCGTGAAACGCCCGCCACCCGCCGCGTTCGCGATTGGCGCATAGGTCCCGACGTCCGACAGGCTGTCGCCGAATGAGACCACTTGCAGCTGAACGCCACCCGGCGGGGCAGTCATGCCACCGCCATTGCCCGAGCCTGCTCCACCCCCACCGCATGCGGCAAGCAATGCAACCGCCGCGGCAAGCATTGCAGCGCAAACCTTGTCATGGATTCCTTGCATGGCGCCTCCCCTTCGGCCGGCTGGGCAGTTGCGCTCACGTGACGAGCCGATCGTTCTTGCGATGCGCGCCTTCGTTGGGCACGGAGGATGTGCGTGTCGCCCTGCTCTCGCCATTGCTGCGGGCACAGATGCAGCCGGCCCTGCTACAGAGTAGTCCACCGCGGCCAGTGCATCAGGATGCCCATCGCGCTCGCCCAACACAACGCTGCGGCCCATCCGGCGCCGCTACGCGGTATTCAACCTTTGACATGGATTCTTCATTCGCGCGTCCTTTACTTGGCGCTGCGCAGCCCCCCTTTGCGCCCGCAAACCTGGATGGAGGTCCCCGTTATGCAGCCCAAGTTCCGGAAAGTGATCCATGTCATGGCGATCAGTGCCGCGGCAATCGCACTCGTGCCAGCGCCCCGCGCATTCGCAGACAGCACGCCGCCCACCGCAACACCGATCAAGCACGTGATCATCGTGATCGGCGAGAACCATACCTTCGACAATCTCTTCGGCGGCTACAAGCCCGGCAAGGGTCAGATGGTCCACAACCTGCTCTCGCAGGGCATCATCAACGCAGACGGCAGCCCCGGCCCGAACTTCTCGAAGGCGGTTCAGCAGCAGGCGGGCAATACGAGCGTCTACCGCATCGACCCGGCGATCACCGGGCCCTTCTCCTTCCTGCCGCAACCGCAGACCACCTATGCAACGGGCCTGCCCCCCGGCGTGCCCGACGTGCGCTTTCCCGCCAATTTGAAACCCGGGCCGTTCCAGATCACCAAGTACGTGCCCTACGACTCCTTCGTTGGCGACCCGCCGCACCGCTTCTTCCAGATGTGGCAGCAGGTGGACGTTGGCAAGCACGATCTGTTCGCCTGGGTCGGCGTCGTCACCGGTATCGGCCCCGACAACGCCTTCAACCCGCCCAGCTACGGGCCGAACAACACCATGCAAGGTGGCGAAGCGCTGGGCTTCTACAACATGAGCACCGGCGATGCGCCCAAATTCCAGAAGCTGGCCCGGCGCTATGCGCTGAGCGACAACTACCACCAGGCGATCATGGGTGGCACCGGGGCGAACTTCATGGCCATCGCCACAGGCGACGTCGCGTATTTCAATCAGAACGGCACCCCGGCCAAACCGTTCGACAACCAGATCGAGAATCCGAATCCGAAGCCCGGCACCAACAACTGGTACACGAAAGACGGCTATACGGGCGGCTCCTACGTGAACTGCAGCGACGCGAGCCAGCCGGGCGTGGGCGTCATCATGAGCTTCATCAAGAGCCCGCCGGGCCAACCGTTCCGCAACGGCAATTGCGACGCGGGCCGGTATTACCTCGTCAACAATTACGGCCTCGGCTACACCTTCGACGGCAAGGCCAAGCCGCTCGGCGCGACGCAGTTCACGCTGCCGCCGCAGACCATACCGACCATCGCAGACGCCCTCTCGGCCAAGAAGATTCCATGGAAGTGGTACAGCGGCGGCCGCGAGCCGACCAAGACGACCGCCGAATACTGCGGCATCTGCGATCCGTTCACCGGCTTCGCGTCGATCATGACGACGTCGCTGAAAGGCAATCTGCAGGGCGTACCCGAGCTCTACAGCGATCTGATGCATGCCGACCAGTTCCCGTCGGTCGCCTTCGTGCGTCCGTTCGAGAGTCAGGCTGGGCATCCGGCCAACGCCAAGATGTCGGAGTTCGAGAATTTCGTCGCCGACCTGGTGGACCGCGTCAGGAGCAACCCACAACTCTGGAAGCAGACCGCGGTGCTCATCACAGTGGATGAAGGAGGAGGCTACTACGATTCCGGCTACATCCAACCGGTGGACTTCTTTGGCGATGGCACCCGCATTCCGTTGCTGGCGGTGTCGCCCTGGGCCAAGAAGGGGCACGTGGACCATACCTACGCGGACCATGCCTCGTTGCTGAAATTCATCGAAAAGAACTGGGGCCTGAGCGCCTTGTCGGGGCGCAGTCGCGACAATCTGCCCAATCCTCGGCACGAAGATGGGAACAGGTACGTCCCCAGTAACCGCCCCGCCATCGGCGATCTGATGACCCTGTTCGACTTCGATCATGACGGCGATCAGGGGGATGATCACGACAACTGAGCCTGGATGGCCGATCGCGTTGCAAGACTCGATCGGCGCACGGCAGCAGCCGATGTCCGAGGCGCGGGTGCTCTCCCATGTAGGAGAGCACCCGCGCCAACGCGACGAGCGCGCCCACACCGACGCTCAGCCGCCTTGCGACAAGCCGGCGGTGGCAGCCTCGCTCACGCGCAAGAGCAACGTCATGACAAACGACACCGTAAGCAGCCCCGCCAGGAACAGCAGCCCGGCCGTGGTGCTGTGCGTCTGGCCTTTCAGATAGCCAATGGCAAACGGCCCGACAAAGCCGCCGAGGTTGCCCACGGAGTTGATCACGGCAATCGACACGGCCGCGGTGGAGCGCGTCAGGAACAGCGTCGGCAACGCCCAGAACGGCGATTTGAACGCGTACAGGCCAGCCAGGCTCAGGCAGATCATCGCCATCGCCAAGGCAGGGTTGCCGATAAAGCCGGCGCCCACAAAGGCCAGCGCCGCCACGCCCAGCGGAATGGCCGAATGCAACCGGCGCTCGGCATGCCGGTCGGAGCGGCGCGACCACCAGATCATCACCGCCGTTGCAAACACATACGGCAGCATGGCAATCAGCCCAACCTCCGTATGCGACAGCCTGGCCGAGAAGCCTTTGATGATCTGCGGCATCCAGTAGCCGATGCCGAGGCTGCCGCACTGGTAGACGAAGTAGATGAACGACAGGTACAGCACCTTCGGGTTGGCCATCACCTTGAACGTGCCAAGGTGCGCAGCGGCGGGGCGAGCTTGTCTGTCACGCTCCAGTTCGGCCAGCAGCCAGTCGCGTTCGGCTGCCGACAGCCAGCGCGCGTCCTTCGGGCGATCGGCCAGGTAGCAGTAGCAGAGCACGCCGCCGATCACGGCTGGCGCGCCTTCGAGCAGCAGCATCCAGCGCCAGCCGCTCCATTGGAGCCAGTGGACGTTGTCCATGATCCACGTGGAGAGTGGCGCGCCGATGATGTACGAGACGGGAATGGCGGCGGTGAACAGCGCCACCGTGGTCGCCAGCTCGCGCGCGCGGAACCAGTACGTCAGGTAGACGATGATGCCCGGAAAGAACCCGGCCTCCGCCACGCCCAGCAGGAAGCGCAGCACGTACAACTGCGTGGCGCTCTGCACGAACGCCGACACCATCGCCACGATGCCCCACGTCACCAGGATCCGCGCGATCCAGCGGCGCGCACCAAAGCGGTTGAGCATAACGTTGCTGGGCACCTCGAACAGGAAGTAGCCGATAAAGAAGATGCCCGAGACGAAGCCGAAGGCCTCGCTGCTGAGCGCGAGTTCCTTGTTCATCTGCAGCGCCGCGTAGCCGATGTTGGCACGGTCAAGGTACGAGATGATGTACAGCACGAAGACGAACGGGAGGATGCGCCAGGTGATCTTGCGCACGATCGCGCGTTCGTCGGGCGCGGCCTGCGCCGGCGTGGCCATCGTGTGCATCGAGGTTTGAGCGTTGGACATGTCGCGCTCCTCAAGCCTGCTGCGCGGAGAACACCATGCAGACCGGGCTGCCGCTCTGCACGCTGATGCCGGTCGGGCGCAGGCGCCCGCTGTGCACGTCGATGGCGAGGGCGACGATGCTGTCGCTGTCTTCGTTCAGCGCGTACAGGAAGCGGCCGCCCGGGGCGATGGTGAAGAAGCGCGGCGTGCGCCCGCCGGTCTTGTCGGCACCCGCGAAATGCAGCAGGCCTGTTGCGGCGTCGATGCGGAACACCGCGATGCTGTCGTCGCCGCGGTTCGATGCGTAGACGAAGCGGCCCGCGGCATCCACCGTGATCTCGGAGGCGCGGCTGTTGCCGGTGAAGGTGTCCGGCAGTGATGGCAGCACCTGCAACGGCGTGAGCGCGGCGGTGGCGCCATCGTAGCCGTACGTGGTGACGGTGGAATCCAGCTCGTTGATGACATAGGCGAAGCGGCCGTTCGGGTGGAACGCCACGTGGCGCGGGCCGGCGCCTTCGCGCGCTGCCACGAAGCTGGGCGCGGCAGGCGTGAGGCGGCCCTCGGCAAAGCGGAAGGCGAAGGTCCGGTCCAGCCCCTTGTCCGGCACGATGATGAAGCGGCCGGTCGGGTCGAACGGGTTGAAATGCGGCTTGGCCTGCTTCTGCTCGAAGCGGTGCGGGCCAATGGGGCCGTCGAGCTTGACCCGTTGCATGACCTCGCCGAGCGCGCCGTCGGCGGCAATCGGCAGCACGGCCAGGCTCGCGCCAATGTGGTTGGTCACCACCATGAAGCGGCCCGACGGGTCGATTGCCAGGTGCACGGGGTTCTTGCCCTGCGTGCTCTGCTGGTTGATGAAGGTGAGCTGGCCGCTTGCCCGGTCGACGGCAAAGGCGCTGATGTCGCTCAGGTCGCCATGCACGGTGTAGAGGCGATCGCCCGCCCGGTTCATCGCCAGGAACGAGGGATTCACCAGGTCTTTCACGAGCTGCACGGGTTCAAGCGCGGCGGTGCGCGGGTCGACGCGGAACACGCTGATCCCGTCGCCGCGGGCGTTGCGCTCGCGCGTAGTGCGCGAGCCCACATAGGCAAACATATCCATGGGTTTTGAAGTCGTTGAGATGAGGTGCGCGCCGGTTGCCACCGAGGCCGCCACTGCGGCCGGCACGCCCGCGGCCGCCAGCGCGCCGGTGGACAACGCGGCCTGCAGCAGACACCGCCGCGAGGGGCTTGGCTCAAGGTGAGGTGTGGGGTCGGCGGGGGCCGGTGTCATGCGTGTCTCCAGGTGTCGTTGTCGGGAATGGCCGGGGTTCGGGTTTCCACTTGATTGCATTTTTCCGTAAACACGTGCAAAAATTCACTCATGGAAAACACCTACCCCCCTCCCCGAGCGTCGGTGAGCGTCGGCGACGTCACCTACCACTACGTCGATCTGCCCGCGATGTTCGGCAGCACGCTCATGCGGCTGCCCGTTGTGCTGAGGCTGCTGCTGGAGAACATGATCCGGAACACAGCAGGTGAGGAACGCCAGCGCGCGGTGAACGGCGTGCTGCGCTGGCTGGACGCCGGCACCAGCGAGGAGGAGATCGCCTTCCAGCCGAACCGCGTGCTGATGCACGACACGACCAGCACGCCCGCGCTGGTGGATATCGCCGCGATGCGCGATGCGCTGGCGGAAGCCGGCGCCGACCCGGCCGCGCTGAACCCGGTGCTGCCGGTGGACGTGTCGGTCGACCACTCACTGGCGGTCGAGCACTACGCGCAGCCCGATGCCGCCACGCGCAATCTGCAGACCGAGATGCGCCGCAACGCCGAGCGCTACCGCTTTCTGCGCTGGGCATCGAAAGCGCTGCGCGGCGTGCGCATCCACCCGCCGGGCACGGGGATCATGCACACCATCAACCTGGAGCAACTGGCGACGGTGGCCACCGTGCAGACCATTGACGGCGCGCCGTGGCTGGTGCCGGACACCCTGATCGGCACCGACAGCCATACGCCGATGGTCAACGGCATCGGCGTGCTCGGCTGGGGCGTGGGTGGGCTGGAGGCGCAGACGGTGATGTTCGGCATGCCGGTCATGCAGCGCATTCCCAACGTGATCGGCGTGCGCCTGCACGGTGTGCTGCCGGCGGGGTCGTCGGCCACGGACCTGGCACTGACAGTGACCAAGGCGCTGCGCGACATCGGCGTGTCGGGCGAATTTGTCGAGTTCTTCGGCCCTGGCGTGGCCACGCTCACGGCGGGCGAGCGGTCCGTTGTCGCCAACATGGCGCCCGAGTACGGCGCCACGACCGGCTACTTCCCCGTCGATGCGCAGACGCTCGCCTACCTGCGGGCGACCGGGCGGTCGGAGGCGGCCATCGCGCAGGTGGAGGCACTGCACCGTCGCGCCGGCCTGTGGTTCGATCCGGACAACGCGCCGCGCTATACGCGCGTGATCGAGATCGACCTGGGCACCGTGCATCTGCACGTGGCGGGGCCACGCCGGCCGCAGGATCTGCTGCCCTATACCGAGACGGGGCGCGCGTTGGCCGCAGTGGCCACGCACCCCCGATCCGATGGCGCCTTGCCCGCGTATCCCGTGGCCATCGCCGCGATCACGAGTTGCACCAACACGTCGGACCCGGCGCAGCTCATCGCCGCCGGTCTGGTGGCACGCCGCGCCCGCGAACGAGGGCTGCGCGTGCCGGCCTGGGTCAAGACCTCGCTGGCGCCGGGATCGCCCGCCGCAGCCGAATATCTGCAGCGCGCCGGGCTCATCGAGGATTTGTCCGCCGTGGGCTTCGACATCGTCGGGTTCGGCTGCACCACGTGCATCGGCAACTCCGGTCCGCTGACCGCACCGATCCAGCACGCCATCGCGCAAGGCGGGGTGGCGTCGGTGGCACCGGTGGCCGTGCTGTCGGGCAACCGCAACTTCCCCGGCCGTGTGCATCCGGACTTGAGCCTCGGCTTCATCATGTCGCCGCCGCTGGTGATCGCGTTTGCGCTGGCGGGCGACGCGGCGCTCGACCTGAGTCGCGAGCCGCTGCAAACCACCGATGACGACACACCTGTGTACTTGCGCGACTTGTGGCCGACGCGTGAGGAGATCGAAGCGCTGGTCCAGCACGGGACGTCGCCCACGGATTACCGCCGCGCCTTCGCCATGGCCACCACCAGCCCGATGTGGGCGGCCATCGACGCACCCGACACCCCGCGCTACCCGTGGGATGCGCAATCCACCGCATTGCGCCGCCCGCCGTTCGCCTCGCTGGACGCCGGCACCCAGCTCGGCGACTACGATGCCCATCCGCTGCTCGTGCTGGGCGACGACATCACCACCGACCACATCTCCCCGGCCAGCGCCATCCCGAAGGAGAGCTTCGTGGCCGAATTCCTGGTCGCGCGGGGGGATGACCGCAACGATCTGAACGTCTTCGCTTCCCGCCGTGGCAACTGGGAGGTCATGGTGCGCGCCGCGTTCTACAGCAAGACGCTGGTGAACCTGCTGGCGCCCGACGTGCCGGTCGCCCACACCGTGCACGCGCCCAGCGGCGAGGTCATGCCCATCCACGAGGCCGCCTGGCGCTATCACGACGAAGGCGCCTCCGTCGTGCTGCTGGCCGGCGCGCGCTATGGCGCGGGCTCGTCGCGCGACTGGGCCGCCAAGGGACAGCGCCTGCTCGGGATCCGGGCGGTCATTGCGGTAAGCTTCGAGCGCATTCACCGTTCCAATTTGATTGGCATGGGCATCCTGCCGCTGCGGTTTCCGGCGGGGGTGAGTCCGCAAGCGTTGAACGTTCGCACGGGCGACACGATCCACATCTCGGCGTTGCCGGAGCGGATCACGCCGCGCTGTGACGTCCCGGTCCGCATCATGCGAGCCGACGGCCGTGTGGACGCCTTCGTCGCCACAGCAGCCGTGGAGACGCAACTCGAGACGGCCTTGCTGCGCCGTGGCGGCGTGATCCCCTCGATCCTCGGCGAGACCTTGGCCGGGCTGGCGGGGCAACCTTCGACCGCCCCCGCTTGAGCGCTGCAGATGCCCGTGCCGCCATGACCTGCGCCATGAAGCACGACCGCCCCATCGCCACGCAAATCGTCGATCTCATCCAGACCGATGGCTTGGAAGTCGGCTCGCACCTGCCCGCCCAGATGATCGCCGACCGGCTGCGCGTCTCGCGCTCGCCCGTGAACGAGGCGCTGGCGCTGCTGCACGAAAAAGGCATCCTGGCGCGCGAGAAGAATCGCGGCTACTTCGTCGCCAAGCCAGTGACGGCGCCCGCTTCGGTGGTCGCCTCCGAACTCGGCCTGGACGAAACCGACCTGGTGAGCCGCGCCTATTTCCAGATCGCCGACGACCGCCTCAAAGGCCTGCTGCCCGACGCGTTTGCCGAGCAAACGATCCGCACGCGCTATGGCTTGACCACCACACAACTCAACGCCGTGCTGGGCCGCATCGCGCAAGAGGGGTGGGCCGAGCGCAAGCCGGGCTACGGCTGGCAGTTCTCGACCATGCTGACCACGCCCGACAGCCTGCTGCAGTCGTACCGCCTGCGGCTGGCGCTGGAGCCAGCCGCGCTGCTGGAGCCCGGCTACCGGCTCGACCCGCGCGTCATCGAGCGGCTGCGCGCGGCCGAGAACCACCTGCTTGCCGGCGGCATCGAAACCGACACCGCCGACCAGCTCCACGACCGCGGCGTGCGCTTTCACGAATCACTGGTCGAGGCCTCCGGCAACGCGTTCTTCGTTGACACCATCCGCCGCGTCAATCGCGTGCGCCGTCTGCTGTCTTACCGCTCGATGCAGCACCGCGAGCGCTATCCGGAACATGCCAGGCAACACCTTGCCATCCTCGACCTGCTCGAACGCGAGCGCAACGAAGAGGCCTCGGTCATGATGCGCGCGCACCTGCGCCACACGCTCGACGCGATCTCCAAGATTTCGAGCATCCTCACTCCCTAGCCGGCCCCCACATGTCTATCGATTCGACCCTGCTTGCCGCCCTGGCACCCACGGGCGCCCTGCGCGCTTCCATCAACACGGGCAATCCGATTCTTGCGGGGTTGGATGCGCAGGGGCAGGCTATCGGCGTGTCCGTTGACCTGGCGCGCACCCTTGCCGAGCGGCTGGGCGTCGAGCTGCAACTGGTGGTAGTCGATGCAGCCGGCAAATCGGTCGATGCCGTCTCGCAGGAGCAGGCCGACATCGGCTTCTTCGCCATCGACCCGCGCCGCGCCGCGAGCATCGCCTTTACCGAGCCGTACGTGCTGATCGAGGGCTACTACCTCGTGCGCGACGATTCGCCCATCCGCAGCAATGCGGAGGTGGACCACGCCGGCACCCGCGTCGTGGTCGGCAAGGGCAGCGCGTATGACCTGTTCCTCACGCGTGAGCTGCAGCATGCAGAGATCGTCCGCGCGCCGACCTCGCCCACGGTGGTGCAGACCTTTCTCGAATCGGGGTGCGAGGTGGCGGCCGGCGTCAAGCAGCAACTCGAAGCGGACGCCGCGCACGTGCCGGGCCTGCGCCTGCTGGGCGAGCGCTTCATGGTGATCCGCCAGGCGATGGGCGTGCCCACCAGCCGGGGCGAGGGCGCTGCGGCCTACGTGGCCCGCTTTGTCGAAGAGATGAAGGCGTCGGGCTTTGTCGCAGCGGCGCTCCAGCGGCACGCCATCAGCGGCGTTTCCGTTGCGCCGTAACCTCGGGGTTCACTCCCGCCAACTGCCGCTCGCCATCCTCGCCAGCAGATCGGCATAGCCCCACCCCAACCCCCGCGCCGCGATCGCCGACAAGCTGTCCTCCGCTTCCCGCCCCGGCCGCCCGGCGCCGGTCATGTTCGGCTTCATGTTCAGATCGAACAGCTTGTAGCGCCCATGCGCATCCGCGCGGCAATCGATGCGGATCGGCGCGCGGGCGCCAACCAGCGCATAGGCGCGCAGGCAATCGCCGATGAGCGCGCGCACGGCGGGCGCTTCGGCTTCTGCGGGGGTGAGGACGGCGCTGTTCTGCGTGACGGCCACCACGCCGTTGTAGGGTGCGACGCCGTCGTCATGGTTGAAGCGGCGCACCGGCGGCAAGGCGCTGGCGATGTCGCTGCTGTAGGGCGCGGGCAGATCGGCCTGACGGGGCATCACTGTCACGGTCAGCTCCTGCCCGTCGAGAAATTCCTCGACGATGAGCGCATTGCCAAACGCCCCGCCGTCGAGCAGCGCACGCGTGGCCCCGTGGAACGCCGCCAGGTCGCGCACCAGCGTCACGCCCTGGCTGCCGCGCCCGCGTACGGGTTTGACGATCAGCGGGAAGGCGAGGCCCAGCGTGCGCAGCATGCCGGCGTCGATGGCGTGCACGGGCGGCACACCGTCGATCGGCTCGTGGCCGGCCAGGCAGGACGCGGCCACGGGCAAGCCGTGCGCACGTAGCAACGCGTTGGTGGCGAACTTGTCGTCGACGTCCTGCTGGCGCCTGGGGTGTTGCCCGACCACCCAAACCTTGTGCAGGACGTCTTCAAGTGGATGCCCCGCGAACAGCACGGTGTTGGCCCACAGCAGCGTGGCGCCGCGCGCAAGCGCATCGGCAATGCCCTCGGCGGTGTCGGGAAACACCCAGTCCATCGTCCGCGCGGGGTCGGGCGCGGGCACCGGTGTGAGCAGGTCGTAGCCGGCCTGCCGCAGCGTGAAGCCGATATCCGCGCCGCTGTCGGCATAGCCGCCGGGCTTGGCGTCCTTGCGCAGGCCGTCGATTACCGGCGGCGGCAGCGCCTGGTACAGGATGGCGATGCGCGGGCGATCAGGCCGCATGCGCACCGCCTAAACCGGCTCGGGCTCGTGCAGCAGCCCGTCCCACCCATCCAGATACTTAGGCAGCGTATCCACCACGTCCACCACGCGGTGCCGATAGAACAGATGCAGGGTCGGCTGCAGCGCGGCGGGCAATGCATTGCCGGCGGCGCGCGCAAACAGGCTGTTGGGGATGACCACCATGCCGAGCCGGTTGTTGCCGAACAGCGTCTCGCCGCAGTGCCGGCAGAAATGCCGCTTGAGCTGGCGCGTGGGGTGCTGGAAGGCGGCGAGACTGTCGGCGCCGTGTTCGATGGTGACGTTGGCCGGGTCCCACGCGGTGGCGGAGAGCACCGGCGTGCCGTAGAAGTCGCGGCAGGCGTTGCAATGGCAGTGGGCGCGCGCGGCGGGCGCCCCGGCAATGCGCAACCGGACGCGAGCGCAGGTGCATTGCAGAGTGTCGGGAATGGCCGTCAAACCGGGTCTCCTGTGCTGGAATGCCGACGTGCATTCTACTGGCGCCCCGGCCCAGGCACCGGCCAGCTCACGCTCAGTTTGCGCGCGGTGGCACGCCGCCCGGGCAGAGGTCGTCCACCGCATTGCCGCCCGAGGCGGAGAGCACGGCCTCAGCCGGCCCAACCTGCTCGGGCCGAGCCTCGACCGTCAGCACAAACCGGCCGCCCAGTTCGACGTTCTGGAATTTGCTTTCATAGGTTTCCGCCCAGGCGCCACGCGGCTCGTAGTCGCCGGAGAGGAAATTGCCGCGCAGGGCGCCGGCTTCGTCGCCCTGGAACGACAGCGCGACGCAATCCGCGCGCAGCCCGGTGTTGAGCACGGCCTGCCGGGCGGCTTCTGCGGCGGCGTGATCGGTGTAGACGCGAACGAGCATGGTCATGGCGGCGCTCCTGGTGGCGGTGAACACCGTGGAGACGCAATTTTCGCGCCCAAGGCAGGCCAGGGCACACCGCGCGGTCACATACGGAAGGAAGGTGCGCCTCAGAACAGCGCCATCTGCCGCATCCCAAACCCGATGGACTCTTCCACCCGCAGGCGGGCGTGCGACAGCGAGCCCTCCACGCCTGAGAGCGTGCCAGCCAGCCAGCGGTACACCAGCGGCAGTTGGCCGCGCGTGCTCAAGTGGATCTCGCCGAGCTTCTTGCCGCGCTTGTCGCGGTAGTAATGGGAGCGGTAGCCGCGTTCCCAGTGTGTGATGGGACCACGCCATTGGCGCGGGCGGCGGGGTTTGGCAGGCGGGGTGTCCGCTGACGACGCCGACGCCGGTTCCTCCCAGCCGAATGCGGGTTTGGCGAACAGCGGCAAACCTTCCAGATCGGGGTTGAAATCCATCGTCGTGCGCTCAGCTCACCGCGCCGTTGCTGGCTTTGCAGACGAAAACGGCGCGTAGCCCGCATGATACCTGCCTTCGCGGGAAACGGCACGTGCGAAGTCAATGCTGGCGCCGCGCAGGCACGCTCGACGGCGCCCGCGCGGTGGCCAGCAGTCTGCGCCGTCAGCGCAACAGCGGTGTGACAACGCGCTCCAGGCGCTCGGCGGTCCAGGCGGCGTCGCGCGTGTCCCAGCCGTTGTCGGCCAGCATGCCGTTGCGGTCGATCGTGAAGTTCACGGGGATCCGCCAGACCCGGCCGTAGCCCCCGGCGTAGGGGCTGCCGAGCAGGCCCACCGGAAAGCTCAGCCCTGCCGCCACCTCACGCACCGCCGCCAGCTCGCCCGGTTCGTCCAGGCTGAAGCCGAGCACGCGCAGGCCGCGGTCGGCATGGCGCGCGGCGTAGGCCGACAGCAGCGGCAGCTCCTGGCGGCAGGGCTCGCACCACGTCGCCCAGAAGGTCAGCACCACCACCTTGCCGCGCAGGTCTTCGGTGGCGATGCTGTGCCCGTCCAGGGTGCGCAGGGTCAGGGGCGGCGCTGGCCGCCCCACCTCCAGGCTGGCCGCCTGCGCCTCGGGTTGCCGACCTGCCAGCCCGGCGCCCAGCGCCAGCGCGCCGGCCGCCCGCAGCCACCCACGCCGCGACCAGGCTTGCGTTGAAGGCATCTCCACTTCAGAACGCATAGCTGGCTCCCACGGTGCCCGACCAGCGCGGGAACAGCTGGTAGCCCTGCAAGTTGCTGTACACCGCCTTCTGCAGGAAGGCATAGACCTGCATGTTGTGCGCCACGCTCACCGTCACGCCCGGCGACAGGTACACCACCGTGCCGGCCGTGTTGGTGGTATCGGCCAACGCGCCCTTGTCGGCGTTCTTGCGCGTGACGTTGAACTGCAGCTGCGGCACGACGTGCGGATTGGCCTCGTAACGCAGGCCAAAGCTCATGGTGGCGGTGTTGCCGGGGCGGAAGTCGGCGCCGGTGTCGCGCAACCTTTGCTGCACGGCCGCCTGGAATTGGCCGTTGACGAAGGCGTCGAAATCCTGGCTGACGGGCTGGTAGTAGTAGGCGCCCAGGATCAGGTCGGTGCTGCCGGTACCGGGCTGCAGGCTGGTGTCCAGGGCCTGCCCGCCCGCCGCGTTGGGCCCGCTGTTGAAGAACACCGGGTTGCGCCCGACCGTGGCACCGGTCAGCGTGTTCTGCCCGCCGTAGCGGCCAGTCGGCAGCTTGACGCCCAGTTGCACGCCCAGGTTGTGCGTGGGCAGGATGCCCTGGTAGCTGGCGATCAGCTTGATGTCGCCCAGGCCGTTGGCGTTGGCGCCGCTGATGTTGGCGGGCGTGATTTGATCCGACGTGACCGCGCCGTAGGTGGTGTGCCCGCGCTCAACGTACGGCACGATCGCGCTGAAGTTCCAGCTGCTGTTCGGGCTGTAGTGGATGCCGAGGTTGATGTAGCGGTTGATGGTCTGGCGCTCGACCTCCTGGTTGCCGCCCGCGTCATTGATGGCCGCCACTTGCGCCGGCGTGACCGACCCGGTGCCGCTGCGCAGCTGGTTCTGGGGGATATACGAGTAGTCCAGGCTGATGCGCCAGCCCGGGATGGCGGAGTAGCCCATCGCGGCATCGGTGCTGAGCGAGCAGCCACAGGTGGCGCAGGCGTGCGCCGCGACCGGCGCGAACAGGCCGGCGGCACAGGCGAGCAGCATGGCTCGCCTGAGGGTCTTCGGTTGCGTTTTCATGAGGTTTCCTCACCCTTGATCGTGCGCGAACGCGCGTCCGGACTACGGCCGGATGCGTCGCGCGCTATGTTCTAGTTGGATGGCGGCCGACGCCCGCGCGGCACCAATGCTGCGCGGGAAGGCCGTCCAAACGGGTGTGATCAGGCGAGGAAAGGAGAATCGCGGGGCCGCCCGGCGTGCCGCACCTCGTGCACGGCGAGGCGTTCGGACGCCGCCCGCCACGCCAGCGCATGGTCGGGCGCAGGCTGCGCCATCGGCACGATCGGCAGCGGCGCAGGCACGTGGTGCGCCAGCAGGTCGCAATAGCCACATGCCGCGTGATGGTCGGCTGGCGTGTGATGGTCAGCCGGCGCGGAGTGCTCGACCGGCATGTGATGCCCGGCCAGCATGTGGTGTTCGGCCGGCATCTGGTGCTCGACCGGCATCTCGTGCCCGGCCGACATGTGATGATCGGCCGGCATTTCGCAGTCGGCGGCGGCCATCGGCTGCGCCTCGCAGGGCGGCACAGCATGCTCGGCTGCCGTATGCAGCGCGTGCAATGCAAGCTGCTGGCTCACCACCGGCGCGAAGAACACGAGCACCATCGCCGCCAGGCCAAGCCAGGCGGTCAGTCTCTTGCGGGTGCGGGCGAAATGCATGTCGTGCTCGGGGCGATGGATCGTTGCCATCCGGCCAGCAGACGCGATGAGCCGTGGAACAACAGGTCCTTTACGACCGAACGCGTGACGTATCAGCCACTGGAAGCAGCCGATGCGGTGCGCATTCGGATACTTCGTATTAAATCGTAAAGAAACGTAGCTAGCCAGAGCGGCGTGAAGGGACTTTGCGCCCCATCAACGCGCACGGCAAACCGCGCGCCAAAGAAAAACGGCGCGGCCCGTTTCCAGGCGCGCGCCGCAACATGCAAAGTCCGTAATTCCGATCGATCCTGGCTTAACCCAGGTCCAGTGGCACGAAGATCTTCGTGTCGTCGCGCTGCACCAACAGGGCAACGTGCTTGCCGGCCCGATCCACCAGGGTGCGCAGCTCCTGCGCACTCGACACCGGCGTGCCGTTGAGCGACAGGATCACATCCCCCGGCTGGATGCCGACCTTGGCGGCGGGCCCCGTCGCATCCATCACCACCAGGCCGCCGGGCAGGCCGCTCTGGCGCTTTTCTTCGGGCTGCAGCGGGCGCACCGCCAGGCCCAGGCGGCCTTGATCGGGGGTGGCGGCATCCTTGGCGGCCACCTTGGTGTCCTTGGCCGCACCCACCGTTACCGACAGCGTGGTCGGCTTGCCCTGACGCATGATCTGCAGTGGCACGGCGGTGCCCGGCTTGATCTCGGCCACCTGTTCGGGCAGATCGCCCGAATGGTCGATGCGCGCGTCGCCGATCTGCAGGATCACGTCGCCGGGCTGCAGGCCGGCGCGGGCGGCTGGGCCGTCCTTCTCCACCGAGTTGACCAGCGCGCCCTCGGGCTTGGGCAGCTTGAAGGAATCGGCCAGCGCCTGGTTGACCTCCTGCACCGCAATGCCCAGCCGGCCTCGCGTGACCTTGCCGGTGGCCACGAGCTGCTGCTCGACCTTCATCGCCACGTCGATCGGCACGGCAAACGACAGGCCCTGGTAGCCGCCGGTCTGGCTGTAGATCTGCGAGTTGATGCCGATCACCTCGCCGCGCTGATTGAACAGCGGGCCGCCCGAGTTGCCGGGGTTGACGGCCACGTCGGTCTGGATGAAGGGCACGTAGGTATCGTCGGGCAGCGAGCGCGACTTGGCGCTCACGATGCCCGCCGTGACGGTGTTCTCGAAGCCGTACGGCGAGCCAATCGCCAGCACCGGCTCACCCACCTTGGTGTTGGCCGGGCTGCCGATCTGCACGATCGGCAGGTTGTTGGCCGAGATGCGCAGCACCGCCACGTCGGATTGCTTGTCGACGCCCAGCACGCGGGCCTTGAACTCGCGGCGGTCAGTCAGCTTGACGTTGACCTCCTGCGCGCCGTCGACCACGTGCGCGTTGGTCAGGATCAGCCCATCGGCCGAGACGATGAAGCCCGAGCCCAGACCACGCACGAGCTGGTCGCCCTGCTGCTGCGGCACCTGCGGCATGAAACGCTTGAAGAACTCGGCAAACGGATCGTCCGGGCTCATGCCGGGCGGCAGGCCCTGCATGCCGGTGCGCTGTGCGTGCGCCGTGGTGCTGATGTTGACCACCGCCGGGCCGTAGCGCTCGACGATGCCGGAGAAATCCATCGGCGCCGCCACGGCCACCGGGGCCGTTGCCGCAGGCGCGGCAGCGGCTGCCAGGGGCGCCGCCACCGCGTGCGAGATCATGTCTTTCTGCAGATAGGCATAGCCGCCCGCAACGGCGATCACTGCGGCCAGGCCGGCCGCGCTGCGTGCCAGGGTTTGACGCGTCATTGTCGTGTCCTCTCATGCTGGTGCGAGGGCCACGGCCGGCAAGGTCGCCTGTCGTGCCCATCGGTTGCAGGCATCGTAGGCGGGCAGACTTAAACGAGACTTAAAGGCTTGGGCGTCACATGCAACGATGTGTTTCTAGGCCCTAGGCTGCCATGCGGAACGGAAACCGCAGCACCACCCGCAGCCCTCCGCCCTCGCGTTCTTCCAGCGCCAGCGCGGCGTCGTGCGCCTGCGCGATCTCGCGCACGATGGCCAGGCCCAGGCCGCTGCCGCCGGTGGGCGCCTGTGCCGGCCGGTAGAACCGATCGAGCACGCGCTCGCGCTCCCCGGCTGGGATGCCGGGGCCGTTGTCTTCCACCACCAGTTGCGCGCCACCGTCGGACGTGCTTGCCGTCGAGACATCGATGCGCGCGCCCTCGGGGCAGCAGCAGATCGCGTTGTCGACCAGGTTGACCAGCAGCACGCGCAGCGCATCCGCGTTGCCGGAGATGGTCGCCGGCTGCGATTCGACATCGATGCCGAGATCGATGTGCTTGTGCAGCGCAGCCGGCGCCATCTCGGCCACCACATCGGCGGCGATGGCATCGAGCGCGACCGTGCCGCGCTGCGTGTCGGCAGCACCGGGCTCCTGGCGCGCCAGCGTCAGCAGTTGGCCGACCAGGCGGATCATGCGCTCCACGCCGCGGTGCAGGTCGGCGAGGGCGGTGCGGCGTTCGTCGTCGTTCTGCGCGCGGTCGGCCACCTGCAGCTGCAGCTTGAGCGCGGCCAGCGGCGTGCGCAGCGCATGCGCCGCATCGGCGACGAAGGCGCGCTGGTGCGCCAGCGCATCGCCCAGGCGCACCAGCAGGTCGTTCAGCGCGGTGGTGAGCGGGCGGATCTCGTCAGGCAGCCCGTGCGTGGGCAACGGCGACAGCGCGGCGGCATCGCGCGCCTGCACCTGACGCGCCACCGTGCCCAGCGGCGAGAGGCCGCGCCCCACCGCCAGCCACACCAGCCAGCCCAGCAGCGGCAGCAGGATCAGCAGCGGCGCGACGGTGCGCAGTGCCATGCGCGCCGCCACCTCATGGCGCGCGCTGTACGGCTGCGCGATCTGCACCACCGCCGGCCCGAAAGCGACGCTGTACACGCGCCACTGCCCTTCCGGCGTGACGACATCGGAGAAGCCCAGCTCGGCCCGGTCGGGCAGGTCCGGCCGCGCGTGCGAGAGGTAGAGGCTGCGGCCGCTGTCGTCCCAGATGCGGATCACCACATCGTCGTCGCGCGCGATGGCGGCCAGCGCGGGCGGTGGCGGCTCGATCCACTGGCTGGGCAGCGCGGCGGCCACCTGCTGCATCTGGTAGTCGAACAGCGCGTTGGCCTCCTGACGGGCCTGCGCGTAAATGAGCACGGTGGCGGCGACGATGCCCGCGAGCAGGCCGCCCGAGAGCCACCACAACAAGGTTTTGCGAATCGATTGCATGGTGGGCTATTGATCTTCTTCGCTGCCGCCCGGTTCCGCAGGCGACGCGGCCGTCTCACGCGGGATCACATACCCCACGCCGCGGATGTTCTGGATGAAGTGACTGCCCAGCTTCTTGCGCAACGCGTGGATGTAGACCTCCACCGTGTTGCTGCCGACCTCGTCATCCCAGCCGTAGAGGTTGTCTTGCAGCTGCGCGATCGACCACACCTTGCCCGGCCGCGACAGCAGCGCATGCAGCACCGCAAACTCGCGCCCCGACAGCTTGACCGGCAGCCCCGCGCGCAGCACCTCGCGCGTGACGGGGTTGAGCAGCACCTCGCCATGGCGCATCAGCGGATCGGCGCGGCCACCCTGGCGGCGCAGCAGCGCGTGCATGCGCGCGGCCAGCTCCTGCAGGTCGAACGGCTTGACGAGGTAATCGTCCGCGCCCGCATTGAGGCCGGCCACGCGGTCGGCCACCGCATCGCGCGCGGTGAGGATCAGGATCGGGATCGGGATGCCGCGCTGGCGCACTTCGCGCACCACCTCCAGCCCGTCGCGCTTGGGCAGGCCGAGGTCGAGCAGCATCAGGTCGAACATGGTGGCGCCTGGTTCGGCGCCAGCGGCACCCATGGCGGCGCCCGGCGCGGTCACGGCGTGGATGGCCGCTTCGCCGTCGCGCACCCAGTCGATGGCAAAGCCGTCGTGGCGCAAACCCTTGCGCACGCTGTCGCCAATCATGTCGTCGTCTTCGACCAGGAGTACGCGCATGTCAGAAGAAAAAGAGCCGGGGAATGCGCATTGTAAGACCGCGGTCCGCGTCCGTTGCGCACGCGGCCAGCACCAGCACCGCCGCCACGCGCTGTGCCTCTGGTTTACCCCCTCATCCGAAAAAGGCAAGGCGCCCACACCGCCCCTTTCGCCTCCCTGCTGCGCTGCAATGACGCAGCGCCCGTACCGCGCAAATGCAGCTGGCGTGCGCCCCGGGGCCGTCGGACCGATGCACGCCGCGCTCGGCGACAGACGATCGCCGGCCGATCAGAACGGTGAAAACCCCGAGCGGCGAGCAATTGACACCCTAAATAGTTCATACATAAATTAATCATATTCAAACAATCTGGGCCGGCGTCACCGCGCTTGGCCCCGCATGACTCGGCATCGCCGTACCCCGGCACGCCCCGCTTTGCCGCACACCACGCGCAGGGCACGCGGTCAACCGCACCGCTTCAACCCGAGCCGCACCCCTGTGAGCCGCACCCACCCCGACACGGAGGAGACACCATGTTCAAGCCACTCGTTGTTGCCGCTGCGCTGTCTGCACTGGCCGCCAGCGCCACCGCCGCCGACGGCATCAAGATCGGCATGATGACCACGCTCTCCGGCCCGGGCGCGAGCCTGGGCATCGACATCCGCGACGGCTTCAACCTGGCACTCAAGCGGCTGGACAAGAAGCTCGGCGGCCTGCCCGCCGAGGTGCTGATCGCCGACGACGCGCAGAACCCAGAAACCGGCAAGCAAATCGCCGAGCGCTTCCTCAAGAAGGACAAGGTCGACATCGGCACCGGCGTCGTCTTCTCCAACATCATGCTGGCGGTGGGTCCGGCGTTCTTCAACGCGCAGACCTTCTACGTCTCGGCCAACGCGGGCCCGAGCCAGTACGCCGGCGCGCAATGCAATCCGTACTTCTTCAACGTGGCCTGGCAGAACGACAACCTGCACGAGGCCATGGGCAAGTACATGCAGGACAAGGGCATCAAGCGCGCCGTGCTGCTGGCGCCCAACTACCCCGGCGGCAAGGATGCGCTGGCGGGCGTCAAGCACTACTACAAGGGCACGGTGGCCGACGAGATCATGACCAAGCTCGGCCAGCTCGACTACGCCGCCGAGATCGCGCAGATCCGCGCCGCCAATGCCGACGCGGTGTACGTCTTCCTGCCCGGCGCGATGGGCGTGAACTTCATCAAGCAGTACGCGCAGTCGGGCCTGCTCAAGAAGACGCCGCTGTACGCGCCTGGCTTCTCCGCCGATGAAGATGTCGTGAAGGCCGTGGGCCCGGCCATGGAGGGCATCTACAACACCTCGCACTGGTATCGCGAGATGGACAACCCCACCAACAAGCAGTTCGTCACCGACTTCCAGAAGGAATACGGCCGCATGCCCACGCTGTATGCCTCGCAGGGCTACGACGCCGCGCTGCTGATCGACGCGGCCGTCAAGCAGACCGGCGGCAAGCTGGGCGACAAGGCGGCGCTGCGCCACGCCCTGGAAACCGTCAAGGCGCCCACCACGCGCGGCGAATACCGTTTCGGCCCCAACCACTATCCGGAGCAGGCCTATTACCTGCGCGAAGTGGTGAAGAACGCCGACGGCAGCGTCAGCAACAAGTACATCGGCAAGGTGGCCGACAAGCTGGTGGATACGTACGTGGCCGAGTGCAAGATGAAGTAACGGCGCCAGCCTTCATGCCGCTGCGACGATCGCGCGCAGCGGCACGTCTACGTCTGCCCTGCTGTCTCGTCTGTCCTGCTTCGCGCTCCGCGCATTCGTCATGCTGGCATTGATTCTTGAACAGTTCCTCAACGGCCTGCAGTACGGGCTGATGCTCTTCCTGCTGGCGGCCGGGCTGACGCTCGTGTTCGGCATCATGGACTTGATCAACCTGGCGCACGGCTCGCTGTACATGATCGGCGCCTTCCTGGCTGCCGCGTTCTATCAGCTCGTACACAACTTCTTCGGCGCGCTGCTGCTCGCGATCGTGGCCACGGCGCTGCTCGGTGCGGTGCTGGAGAAGGTGCTCTACCAGCGCCTGCAGCGCATGCCGCATCTGTCGCAGGTGCTGGCCACCTTTGCGCTGATCCTGATCGCCAACGAAGCCACCAAGATGCTGTTCGGCGCGCAGCCGCTGATGATCGGCATGCCGGAGAGCCTGTCCGGCTCCGTCAACCTGCTGGGCGACGATCTGCAGTACCCGCTGTACCGCCTGGTGATCATTGCCGTGGGCTTGGCGGTGGCGGTGGGGCTGTATGTGCTGGTCAACAAGACGCGGCTCGGCATGTGGATCCGCGCCGGGGCATCGAACCCGATCATGGCTGCCACCATGGGCGTGCGCGTGCAGCCACTGTTCACCTTCGTGTTTGCACTCGGTGCCGCGCTGTGCGCGCTGGCGGGGGCGCTGCTCGGGCCGCTGCTGTCGGTGTCGGTCGGCATGGGCGAATCGATCCTGATCCCGGCGTTCGAGGTGATCGTGATCGGTGGCATCGGGTCGATGCGCGGCGCGCTGGTCGGGGCGCTGCTGGTGGGCATGATCGATACGCTGGGCCGACTGGTGATGACCACGCTGCTCAAGGCGCTGGCGGTGTCGGAGGCGGCCACGCTGGGCGCCACGCTGGCATCGATGCTGGTGAGCCTGCTGATGGTCGGCATCCTGTTCTTCCGGCCCAAGGGCCTCTTTCCGGCGCGGGGGTGACCGGCATGTCGCAACAATCATCCTTACTGCGTCTGCAACCGGCCGAAACGCCCTTGACCGCCGGCCTGCCGGGTGCCTGGACCGCGCTTGCGGCGGTGGTGGGCCTCGCGCTCTACCCTCTGGTGATGCAGGGCATCGGTGCGGACTTCTACATCACGCTCGGCACGCGCATCCTGATCCTGGCGCTGGCCGCCAGCGCGCTCAACGTAGCGCTCGGCTACGGCGGCATGATCAGCCTCGGGCATGCGGCGTTCCTGGGCACCGGTGCCTATACCGTGGCCTTCCTCGCCAGCCACGGCGTGGAGGCGGCCTGGCTGGCCGTGCCGGCGGCCGTGGCCGTGGCCGCGCTGGCCGCGTTGCTGATCGGGGCGGCCAGCCTGCGCACCAGCGGCGTCTACTTCATCATGATCACGCTGGCCTTTGCGCAGTTGCTGTACCTGCTGGCGGTGTCGCTGCCAGCGCTCGGCGGCGACGACGGCCTGCAGCTGACGGCGCGCCTGAGCGTGCCCGGCCTGTCGCTGGAAAACGACCTGGTCTTCTACTACTTCGTCCTGTTCGTCGCGGGCCTGGCGTTTGCCCTGCTTTACCGCCTGGTCGCCTCGCGCTTTGGGCGGGCGCTGGTCGCCATCCGCGAGAACGAGCGGCGCATGGCGGCCATCGGCTACCCGGTCTATCGGCTCAAGCTGATGGCGTTCACGCTGTCGGGCGGCCTGGCAGGGCTGGCGGGCGCGCTGCTGGCCAACCTCAGCATGGGCGTCACGCCGCACACGCTCACGTGGCAGCAGTCCGGCCTGCTGATGGTGATGGTGATCCTGGGCGGCTCGGGCTACTTCTGGGGTGGTATTTCCGGCGCGGCGATCTTCCTGCTGCTGGAAGAAGTTATTTCCACGCAGACCGAGCATTGGAACCTCGTACTCGGCGCGCTGCTGCTGTTGATCGTGATGGTCGCGCCCAATGGCGTGATGAGCCTGCGCGGCCGGCTGGCAGCCGCGCTGCGGCGCGGAGGTGCGCAATGAACCCGATCCTGCAGGTGGACCGCCTGTTCAAGCGCTTTGGCGGCCTCGTCGCCACCAACGACTGCAATCTGGAGATCGCCGCCGGCGAAGTGCATGCGCTGATCGGCCCCAACGGCGCGGGCAAGACCACGCTGCTGGCGCAGCTCTCGGGTGAGCTGGCCTCGGACAGCGGGCGCATCCTGTTCAACGGCAACGACGTCACGCGCCTGCGCGTGCACCAGCGCGTGGCGGCCGGCATCGCGCGCTCGTACCAGATCACGACGCTCTTCCCGCGCCTGACGGTGCGAGAGAACCTGGCGCTCGCGGCCCAGGCGCGCACCGGCCATTCGTTCGACGTGCTGGGCGTGGTGGCCGATGAATCGGCGTTGGATGCCGTGGCGCAGGAGACCGCCCACGTCGTCGGCCTGGCCGATGCGCTGGACCGCGTGGTCGGCACGCTCTCGCACGGCAAGCAACGCGCGCTGGAGCTGGGCATGGCGCTGGCGTGCAAGCCGGCCGTGCTGCTGCTCGACGAGCCGATGGCCGGCACCGACCCGGAAGAGTCGCAGCGAATGGCCGAGCTGATCGACGCGCTGCGCGGCACCTACGCCATCGTGCTGGTCGAGCACGACATGGACGCGGTGTTCCGCCTGGCCGACCGCATCTCGGTGCTGGTGGCCGGCCACGTGATCGCCACCGGCACGCCGGAGGCGATCCGCGCCAACCCGGACGTCATCCAGGCCTATCTCGGCGATGAAGCCGAGGAAGCCGATGAGGCCGACGAAGCCAAACCCGCCAACGCAACGGTGGCCTGACATGAGTGCCCTGCTTTCCTTTGACCAGGTCGAATCGGGCTACGGCCAGAGCCAGGTGCTGTTCGGCATGGCGTTCGAGCTGCAGGCCGGCCAGGTGACCACGCTGCTCGGCCGCAACGGCATGGGCAAGACCACCACGCTCAAGGTGCTGTTCAACCTGCTGCCCACCTGGCGCGGCGAGGTGCGTTTTCGTGGCGAGCGCCTCAACGGCCGCGCCACCGAGCGCGTCGCGCAGATGGGCATCGCACTGGTGCCGGAAGGGCGGCAGATCTTCCCGAACCTGACCGTGCGCGAGAACCTCGCGGCCTTCGCCGGCCACCGCAACGGCAGCCCGGACCCATGGGACCTCGACCGCATCTACGCCCTGTTCCCGCGCCTGCAGGAGCGCAGCGGCAACATGGGCAACGAGCTCTCGGGCGGCGAGCAGCAGATGCTGGCCATCGGCCGGGCGCTGATGACCAACCCCCACCTGCTGATCCTGGACGAGGCCACCGAGGGCATCTCACCGCTCATCCGCCGCGAAATCTGGAGCGTGCTCGCACGCCTGAAGGCCGCCGGCCAGACCATCCTGGTGATCGATAAATACCTGCAGGAGATCCAGCGGGTGGCCGACCACCACGTCTTCATCGAAAAAGGCCACGTGCCCTGGACCGGCGACAACGCCCGCCTGGCGGCCCAGCCTGACCTGTGGGAGCGTTATCTTGGCGTTTGAACCGATGCCCGCGCCAGGGCTTGACCTCGCGCGCGAATACGATGTCTCCGCCTTCGTCCCGGCGTTTGCGTCGACCTTGGCAGCGTGGGGCGAGCGCGCCCGTACGGTGCGCAACGACCTGCCCGGCCACTACAACCTCGCGTATGGGCCCGGCGCGGCGGAGCAGCTCGACCTCTTCTGCGCTGACACCGGCCCGCATGCGGCGCCGCTGCTGGTCTTCCTGCACGGTGGTTTCTGGCGGCGCCTGCACAAGGACGACTTCACCTGGGCGGCGCCGGCCTATGTGCAGCGCGGCGTGTCGGTGGCCATCGTCAACTACGGCCTGGCGCCCGCGACGACGCTGGACACCATCGTGGATCAAACGCGGCGCGCCATCGCCTGGCTGTACCGGCAGGCCGATGCCTTCGGCATCGACCGCCGCCGCATCGTGGTGGCTGGCCACTCGGCGGGCGGGCACCTGACCTGCATGGCACTCGCGACGGATTGGCCGGCGCTGGACCGGACACTGCCGGCGCGGCTGGTGGCGGGCGGCATCGCGCTGTCGCCGCTGGCCGACCTCGCGCCGCTGGCGCACGTGCCCTTCCTGCACAGCGACCTCGATTTCACGCCGGAACGCATCGCCGCCCTGAGCCCGATCCACCTGCGGCCCGTGGCCGATACGCCGCTGATCGGCGCGGTGGGCGGCCGCGAGAGCCGCGAGTTCAAGCGCCAGCTGGCGCTGCTGGCCGGTGCATGGCCCGATTGCTGGCGCGGCGCGGTCGACATGCCGGCCGACGACCACGTCAGCCTGTGCGAGGCCTTTGCCCAGCCGCAGACGCCGTTGTTCCAGGCGGCGCTCGAATTGATCGAAATCTGCCGGGCCTGAAACCGGGCCCACACCTGGGACGAAACGCGCCCAAGCCGACCAGCGGAGACCGACATGCCAACCCATGGGGCGTCCAGTAAGATGCGGGGCAAGCAGGGCACGGCCCTGCAGCATTTGGCAGGCATCGTGAAATCACCGCGCAACACCAGCAGACGCAAGGCCGCGCCATCAGGCGACGTGGCCGCGGCCACCCACCCCGAAGCGGACGGCGTGCCCGCGGGCAATCACGGTGCATTGCGCCTGTGGCTGCGGTTGCTGACCTGCCACAGCCTGGTCGAAACGCAGTTGCGCAACGCGCTGCGCACCCGCTTTGAAACCACCCTGCCGCGCTTTGACCTGATGGCGCAGCTCGAGCGGCATCCGGAAGGGCTGAAGATGCGCGACCTGTCGCGGCTGCTGATGGTCTCGGGCGGCAACGTGACGGGCATCGCCGATCGGCTGGTCGAAGAGGGCCTGATCGAGCGCCGCGACGACCCGCGCGACCGGCGTGCCTACACCGTCTGCCTGACGCCCAAGGGCAAGGCCCAATTTGCCGAGATGGCGGCACTGCACGAGCAGTGGGTGATCGCCCTGTTCGACGGGCTGGCGCGCGAAGAGCAAGCCCAGCTCTCCAGCCTGCTGGGCAAGCTCAAGCGCCACCTGGCCGAGCCGCCGGCGCTCTAGCGGCGGCCGGGCGACGCCGGCCGCCAACCTCCTCGCGTGGCTCAGAACCCGCCCGACTGGATGAGCTGGTTCAGCGCGCCGATGTTCAGGCTGCCCCAGCCGGTCGGGTAGTCCCAGCCCTGGGCCGCGTTGTAGCCGTAGCCCTGGTAGCCGTTGTTGCCCGATACCACGTCGTATTGCAGCAGCGACGCATTGGCGGGGATGGCGTTATACAAGCGTTGCGCCGGGAAACCCAGATTGCTGCCATTGGCCGCCAGGATGCGCGCCCAGAAACCGGTGAACAGCGGCGCCGACAGGCTGGTGCCACCGATCTGCTGCAACTGCCCGTAGTTGTAGATCAAGGCGCCCGTACCCTGCGCAGCATCGAACGACACATCGGGCAACTGCCGGTTGCTGCCGCTCTGCCAAGTCGGCGCCGGCAGGATCGTGCTGATGCCGCCACCGGTCGCCCACAGCTTGCCGTTAGCGTCGAGCCCTTCGTTCCATACCGTCTCGCTACCGAACGCGCCGCCATTCGTGTACAGCGTCGTGCCGCCGATGGCCAGCACGTGCGGCGATGCAGCCGGCCACGACACCGTGTAGTTGGCACCGTTCGGATAGCCGCGGTTGTTGCACTCGTAGACGCCCTCGTCGCCGGACGACACCGAGAAGGTCTGCCCCTGCGCCGCGGCCTGGGTGAAGATCTGCTCTTCGGCGTCGAGCGTGCCGTCGGCGCTGGCATCGGCCTCGCACCAGCCGAGCGACACGTTGATGACCTTGGCGGTGTTGTCCGTCACGGCCTTGTTGAAGGCCTGCGTGAGGCCGGTGTTGCCCGAGGCATTGAGGTCGGCCATGTAGAACGCCAGCTTGCCGACCGCGCCGCCGGCCGCACCCACCACCGACTGGCTGTCGAGGTTCCACTCGCCCTGGCCTTCCTGGTCGTCGGTGTAGTTGCCGCTGGTGCCGTTGGTCTTGATGGTTTGCGTGCTGACGGCCGCATAGCCGTTGCTGCTGGTGAAGGTGCGCAGGTCACGCAATGTTTGCGACACGCCGCCGATGGTGACGATGCCGACCGTCGTGCCCTTGGCCGTCGGCACGCCGATGGCACCGTACAGCGCCGGGAATTCCGACGGCGAGTGGCCGGTGGCCGTGCCGGCCGCCAGCGTGCGCGCCTCGGCCACATCGCCCACGTGCAGCAGCGGACGCGCGCGCGCCACGCTCTGCAGGCCCAGCACCGAGCCGACGATGCCGCCCAGCTCGCGCGGCACCTGGGCCCGCGCCGAGTTGGCAAACCCTGCCCGGCCGGCCAACTGGTAGTGCACCAGCGGCGTGTTGAACGCGGTCTTGACCGTGCCCGCCGTGCCCCGCGCCGACACCAGCAGCCGGTTGGGCGCCACCTCGATGTTGATGAAACCGTTCTTGCGCAGGTAGCTCACCACTGCCTGCACCTGCGCCTCGGTGGGGGCGTGTTCGGCCAGGAACTGCTCGTGGGTGAGGAACTTGCGGTAGTGCGCGCTGCGCGGGTTGTTGACGTCGCGCGCCAGGGTCTTGAGCTGGGCCGCATTGCGCAGCTTGAGGCTGATCAGCACATCGGCGGTCTGGCCCGTGGCGAGTTCATTGGCGGCGCCGCGCGCCATCAGTTGCGGGCCGGTCACAAAGGCCCGGGTGTGGGTGTCGACCCAATCGGTGGCTACAGGGGTGGCGGCGTGCGCCGCACCGGCGGCCAGCGCGAGCGGCCAGGCGCAGGCCAGTTGCCGGCACAGCGAGGACAGGTGCTGCATGGGGGTGGCAGTACGGATCATCGGAAGTCCTTTTAAGGAGGTACGACGTTGTCGGACCCAAGCGCTTGTGGCGCCGAGGGTGCCGTTCAACGTACCGAGCGATCCGGCCTGAGGAAAGTGCAAATTCATGCAGTTGCAACCGGAGCCCGCACGTCCTACGAGGGGGCGCAGCCTCCGGTTGCATGGCGCTGCGCTTGCCTTTATCGTGATGCGATCCGTCACCCGAAACCCGCGCAGATGAGCGCCCTGCCCGCCACAACGCCACCCACCACAGACAACCCCGGCACCGACCTGCGCGAACGCATCCGCGCCGCGCGCCCGACGCTCTCGCCAGCGGAGCGGCAGGTGGCCGATTGGGTGCTGCGCCAGCCCGGTACGGTGCTGAGCCTGCCGGTGGCGGCCATCGCACGCGAGGCCGGCGTGAGCCAGCCGACCGTGATCCGCTTCTGCCGCTCGATGGGCTGCCACGGCCTGTCGGATTTCAAGCTGCGGCTGGCGCAGGGCAACGTGCCGCGCGATACCGCCCCGGCCCGCAAGGCGCCCGCTGCCGGCACGCGCGTCCTGCAGGACACCATCGACGCGCTGGCCACGCTGCGCGACCAGCTCGATGCGCACGCGCTCGACGCCGCGGTGGCGCTGGTGGATGCCGCGCACCGCATCGACCTTTACGGCTTCGGCAGCTCCGGCGTGGTGGCGCGCGACGCGCAGACCAAGTTCTTCCGCTACGGCATCGCTGCCAATGCGTACAGCGATCCGTATCTGGTGTCGATGTCGTTGAACGTGCTGCAGGCGGGGGACGTGGTGATCGCCATCTCCAAGTCGGGCGACCTGCCCGAGCTGCAGACGGCGGTGGAGCGCGTGCGCGAGCTGGGCGTGCGCGTGATTGCCGTGACGGCGCCGGGCAGCCGCCTGGCCGCGCTGGCCGACGTCACGCTGCCCGCCAGTGTGGAGGCCGCCGTCGCGGACCGCTCCATGGTGGCACGCCTGCTGCACCTCGCGCTACTCGATGCGCTGGTGCTGGAGACGGCGCTGCGCAAAGGCAGCACTGCCGGGCTGGCCGATCAGCCGGAGTGAGTTGAGCCGGCCGGCTCAGTGTCCGTTTGCCACGGCATGGTCCATCGCCGCGCACAGCCCAATCAGCGCGGGATAGGGCGCGTGGATGACATACACCGGCATCGCCGCCACGTAGCCGGAGAAGCGGCCCTTGTCTTCAAAGCGGCGGCGGAACGGTGAATTGGCGAAGGTGGCGCCCAGGCGCGGCACAATGCCGCCGCCGATGTAGACGCCACCGCGCGCGCCCAGCGTGACCGCCAGGTTGGCCGCCACCGTGCCGAGGAAGGCGCAGAAGGTATCGACGGCATAGCGGCAGCGGGCGTGGTCGCCCACTTTGTCGTCCGTCTCGCCCAGGGCGATGGCGGTGATGTCGGCGGCGCGGCGCACGGCGGGGCCCTGTTGCCACAGGTCGAAGCACGCGCCCAGCGCCTCATAGATCAGCTCCAGCCCCATGCCCGAGATCAGCCTCTCGGCCGACACATGGCCGAAGCGCTCGCGTGCGAAGTGCCAGATGGCGACTTCCTCGTCGTTCATCGGCGAGAACGCCACGTGCCCGCCCTCGCCTGCCACGGCAATGAAGCGGCCGTCCGGCGTCGGCAGCAACGAGCCCACGCCTAGGCCAGTGCCCGCGCCCAGCAGCGCGCGCGGAGCATCGGCCACGCACGCGCCGCCGCCCACCTGCTGCAGTTCGTCGGCACTCAGGTAAGGCAGCGAATGCGCCAGCGCGGCAAAGTCGTTGAGCACGACAAAGGTGTCGAAACCGAGCGACTGGCGCATGGCCTCGATGGAAAACGCCCAGTCGCGGTTGGTCATGCGAATCTGGTCGCCCAGCACCGGGTTGGCGATGCCGATGGCCGCATGGCGCACACCAGCCGCGGCGATCTCGGGCGGCAGCGAGGCGAGATACGCGCGCATCGCCGCTTCCAGCGACGGGTAGTCGTCGCCCTTCCGCACATCAATATGGGCCAGCCGCATTGGCGCCATCTCCAGCGCAAAGCGCGCGTTGGTGGCGCCGATATCCCCAACCAGGCGCGGGTACGCCATCGCTTCCTTCGTGTCGCCTACGCCAACTTCATGCAGTCCAATAGACATCGAGCGGTACCTCCCGCTGATGAATGACATAGCTGACCGGCAGCGCGTGCTGCGCCTCGCCTTGCGCGGCCCGGTCGAACACGGCGCGCTTGGCCTCCCCGCCAATGGCGAGAAACAGCGAGCGCGCCGCGCACAGCGCCGACAGGTTCAGGCTGATGCGCCGGTGCGGCGCGGCGCCCGGGCGCACCGGCAGGTAAGCCGGCGGCCGTGCGCGGTCGATGCCCTCGCCCAGCTCCGCCGCATCGGGAAACAGCGAGGCCGTATGCCCGTCGTCGCCCATGCCGAGAATCGCCACGTCAGGTTGCTGGAACGGATCGTTGGCCGTGGCCACGCACGCATCCACGTCCACCGAGCCGCCGTGCACGTGCGGCGACAGCACCAGCGGAAAGAAGCGTGCTGCAGCGGCGGCATCCTGCAGCAGATGTTCGCGCACCAGGCGCGCGTTGCTGTCGGCGTGGTCGGGCGGCACGGCGCGCTCGTCGACCAGCGTGATCGCCACGTCCGCCCAGCGCAGCGGCCGCGTGCGCAACGCGGCAAACAGTGGAATCGGCGAACGCCCGCCCGACACCGCCAGGCATGCACTGCCGTGCGTGCCGATCACGCGGGTGAGCGTGTCGGCGACGGCGTCGGCCAACTGCGCCACCTGGGTCTGCGCGTCAGGCATTGCGTGCCATTCCATGACCATCACATCTCCTCGTGCCAGGCGGCGCCATCGCGCGAGAGCAATGCGCTCGATGCGGCCGGGCCCCAGCTGCCCGCCGTGTAGCCCTTGGGCGGCGTGCGGGCCTCGTTCCATGCTTCGATAATAGGCTCCACCCAGCGCCATGCCTCGGCTTGTTCGTCGCGGCGCACGAACAGGCCCAGCTTGCCGTTGACGGCATCCATCAGCAGGCGCTCGTAGGCGCCGGCATGGCGCACGCCACCGTGGTCGGTGAAGTCCAGGTCGAGCGTGGACGGCTGCAGGCCGAGCGCCGCGCCCGGTGTCTTGGTCAGGAACTGCAGGCGGATGCTTTCTTCCGGCTGCAGGCGGATCACCAGGCGGTTCTCCGGAAACTGGATCAGCGGCTTGGGAAACAGCGCGTGCGGCACGTCGTGGAAGCGCACCACGATCTCGGCCAGCCGCTGCGGCATGCGCTTGCCGGTGCGCAGGTAGAACGGCACGCCGGCCCAGCGCCAGTTGGCGATCTCGGCCCTGATGGCGACGAAGGTTTCGGTGCGGCTGTCGGGCGGGATGCCCTGCTCGTGCAGATAACCCTGCACCGGCTGCCCGGCAATGGCGCCTTCCAGGTACTGGCCGCGCACGGTCTTCTCGGGCACCTCCTGCAGCGGGATCGGCTTGAGCGCCTTCAGGATCTTGAGCTTCTCGTCGCGAATGGCATCTTGCGACAGGCTCGACGGCGGCTCCATGGCGACGATACACAGCAGCTGCAGCAGGTGGTTCTGCACCATGTCGCGCAGCGCGCCGACGCCGTCGTAGAAGTCGCCGCGCCGCTCCACGCCGAGTTGCTCGGCGATGGTGATCTGCACGTCCTTGATCGATTCGCGGCGCCACAGCGGCTCGAACAGCGCGTTGCCGAAGCGGATCGCCATCAGGTTCTGGACGGATTCCTTCCCGAGGTAGTGGTCGATGCGGTAGATCTGGTCTTCGGCAAAGAACTCGGCCACGGCAGAGTTGATGCGCTCGTTCGAGGCGAGGTCGGTGCCCAGCGGCTTTTCGAGCACCAGCCGCACGTTGGGCGTGTTCAGCCCGACGCGCGCGAGCTGCGCGCAGATGTTGACGAAGATGCCGGGGGCGGTGGCCAGGTAGCACACGGTGATGGGCGCGCGGTCTTCGCCAAGGGCTGCGGCCAGCGCATCGAACTGCTCCGGCTTGCGGGCGTCGACCTGCTGGTAGACGATGCGCTGCGCAAACGAGGCCCAGGCGTCATCCGACACGGGCGCGCCGGAATAGAGGCGCATGGTGGGGCGCGTCTCGCGCTCGAGCAGCGCCAGGTAGCCCGCGGTCTCCAGCGGCTGGGTGCCGATGGCGAAGATCCGCCCGCGCGGGTGGAGGTCGCCGCCCTGGTGCGCATCGAACAAGGCCGGGATCAGCTTGCGGCGGGCCAGATCGCCCGTACCGCCAAACAACACCATGTCGAATGCGGGCACCGACATCGTCATCTCCTGTGTGTGAGCCATCGATTAGGCTAGCCTAGGTAACGCACATGAACGCGTCGGTTCATTGTGAGCGCGATTTGTGGCGGCTAGCAGTACAACGTGCTTTTCCCGTCCATTTTGTAGTATTACTACATCACGAGCAAGGCGTTCATGCGACTGCCCAAGCAATCGCTTTCCGCCTGAGAATTGACGAGATCCCAAGCCTTTTCAGCCTCCTTGCGGCACGCAATTCGCGTGCTAGGCCGTTGAGGCTACCTGGGCACCTGTGGAAAACCCTGCCCCACGACCGGCCAGTTTGTAGGAAAATTACAGCATTCCGTCCCGATCCGATCCGGACCCCCACCAGGAGAACCCGCATGGCCCTGCACCGCCTGCACGACGTCGTGGCCGACGTCACCCAGCGCATCATCGACCGCAGCCGCGGCCCCCGTCAGGCCTATCTGGACGTCACCCGCAAGAACGCCGGCCGCAAGGTCGAGCGCTCGCTGCTCTCGTGCACCAACCTCGCCCACGGCTTCGCGGCGATGCCGGGCGAGGCGAAGATCCGCCTGAAGGCGCTGGAGCGGCCGAACATCGGCATCGTCTCGGCCTACAACGACATGCTCTCCGCACACCAGCCGCTGGAGGTGTATCCGGCGTGGATCAAGGAGACCGCGCTGGAAGCCGGCGGCACCGCGCAGTTTGCCGGCGGCGTGCCGGCCATGTGCGATGGCGTGACGCAGGGGCAGGACGGCATGGAGCTGTCGCTGTTCTCGCGCGACACGATTGCGTTGTCGACCGCCGTCGCGCTGTCGCATCAGATGTTCGACGCGGCGCTGTACCTGGGCGTGTGCGACAAGATCGTGCCCGGCCTCGTGATCGGCGCGCTGTCGTTCGGCCACCTGCCGGCCGTGTTCGTGCCGGGCGGCCCCATGACCACCGGCATGAGCAACGACGAGAAGGCCCAGACGCGCCAGCGCTACGCCGAGGGCAAGCTCTCGCGCGCCGACCTGCTGGAGGCCGAATCCAAGTCGTACCACGGCGCCGGCACCTGTACGTTCTATGGCACGGCCAACTCCAACCAGATGCTGATGGAGATCATGGGCCTGCACCTGCCGGGCACCGCCTTCATCAACCCGAACACGCCGCTGCGCGAGGCACTCACGCGTGAGTCTGCGCGCCAGGTGCTCAAGCTCGTCCATGGCGGCGAGCAGTTCACGCCCATCGCCGATGTACTGGACGAGCGCGCCTTCGTCAACGGCATCGTCGGCCTGCTGGCCACGGGCGGCTCGACCAACCACACGCTGCACCTGATCGCCATGGCGCGTGCGGCGGGCATCCTGCTCACGTGGGATGACTTTGATGAACTGTCCGCCGTGGTGCCACTGCTGGCGCGCGTGTACCCGAACGGCAAGGCAGACGTGAACGAGTTCCAGGCGGCGGGTGGCCTGTCGATCGTGATCCGCGAACTGATCGACGCGGGCCTGCTGCACGACGACGTGACCACCGTGATGGGCAAGGGCTTGCGCCGCCACGCGCAGGAGCCCTTCCTGCAAGACATGGACGGCAAAATGCGGCTGGTGTGGCGCGACGGCGCAGCGGCTTCGCTCGATACCAACATCGTGCGCGGCGTGGCCGAGCCGTTCTCGCCGGACGGCGGCCTGCGGGTCCTGGACGGCAACCTGGGGCGCTCGGTCATCAAGGTGTCGGCGGTCAAGCCGGAGCACCGTGTCGTGGAAGCCCCGGCGCGCGTCTTCCATGCGCAGGATGATCTGATCCACGCCTTCAAGGCCGGCGAGCTGGAGCGCGATTTCATCGCTGTGCTGCCGTATCAGGGCCCCGCAGCCAATGGCATGCCTGAGCTGCACAAGCTCACGCCCACGCTGTCGGTACTGCAGGAGCGCGGCTTCAAGGTGGCGCTGGTGACGGACGGCCGCATGTCGGGCGCATCGGGCAAGGTGCCGGCGGCGATCCACGTCACGCCGGAGGCGCTCAATGGCGGGCCGCTGGCGCGTGTGCGCGACGGTGACATCATGGTGCTGGATGCGGAAGCCGGCACGCTGTCGGTGCGGGTGCCGGAAGCAGAATGGAATGCCCGCCAGGTGAGCACGCCGGAGCTGGCGCACTATCACGCGGGTGTTGGGCGGGACCTGTTCTCGGGCTTCCGCCGCAATGTGTCGGCGGCGGAGGAAGGCGCCTGCACGCTGTTCGTGTCGGCCGGCGCGTGAGTTAGCGGCTGCTGTGTCGGCCCTTTACCGGGGCGGGGCTGGGTGATTCACACCGGCGCCGTCCCTGCCGGGGCCGATTCACTTTCTTTCGCCTGCCGGCAAAGAAACGCGTAGTGGTATGCAGTTACAGCGCCGATTTGTCAATCGCGATGCCCAGCTCCTCTGCCATCTGCTCGACGAGCGCCTGAAGCCGGACCACCTTGTCGGCCAATCGCTTCTGCTCGGCTTTCAGCGCTTCGAATTCGGAAGGCGCGATGGTCTCGTCGACGGCGCCGCCCTGCCGCATTTCGGCTAGCGTGACTGCGCCGCACAACAAATGAGCCCAACGACTTTCACGCTCCCCCGGCGTTCGCGGCAACTTCACGACGTAGGGTGGATCGTTCGCGGCCAACTCCTCCAGAAACGCTTCGACTGACGAGATGTCGGCAAAGGCATGCAGCCTCGCGGCGTTCAGTCGAAGCTCGGCCGCCGTCTGCGGGCCGCGCAGGAGCAGCACAGTGAGCAACGCGATGGATTGGCTGGGCACGCCAAGCACACGATTGATGTTGTGCTCGAAGCGCGGCACGCGACTGCTGCTGCCTTCCATGACCAGACTCAGCGATTTCAGTCCGTCGATGGCCGTGAGGATCTCGGCTTCGGTGACCGTCATCACCGGGGCGCGCGCGGTTTTCTGATTGCAGCCGGCAGCCAGCGCGTTGAGCGTCAGCGGGTAGGTGTCGGGCACGGTGTGTTGCTTCTCGACCAGGACGCCGAGCACGCGCCCTTCAAGAGCGGTCAGGGTGCGGATGGCGCGGCGCGCAGGGGCGTCCGGATTGACGTTCATAGTGGTATGGCGATGGATACGTTGGGGGCGAACCTGACCGGAGCCGGTCAGGCAGCGGGCTGTCATCCCGATAGGATATCCGGCTCGGACGGATGCGGCAGTTGGCACGCGTCCGCGCTGGCGGAAGTCCAGTGACCGCGATGGGTCAACGAACGACACCGAGCCCCCGCCCGCGCGGCGACCGAGGCCTCAGCCCTTGGCGGACCCGCGCACCAGCAGCACTGGCGTGGTGGCCACACGGATGAACTTCTCCGCCACGCTGCCCAGCATGGCATGGGCCAGGCCGCGGCGGCCATGCGTGCCAACCACCACCACTTCGGCGCCCCACTTGGCGGCGTCGCGCTGCAGGGCTGCGGCCACGTCTTCACCCACGCCCTCGGTTTCCACCAGGGCGGTTTCCTGCGTCACGCCTTCCTTGGTGAGTGCGGCAGCGGTTTCTTCCAGCAATGTCGTGCCGGCCTGGATGAACGACTTGCGCAGTTCGCTCGGATCGTAATAACCGACATCGAACAGCATGGCCGGGCTGTCGACGATGTACACGGCGCGCACGGTGCCGTGGAATGCCTTGGCCAGGCGCACGGCTTCGGCCAGGGCCAGTTTGCTGGTTTCGCTGCCGTCTACGGCGACCAGGATCTTGTTGTACATGGTTCAAGCCTCACAGGAGAGTCGTTGTCGGAATCTTGCTATGGCACGGTTGGGCCGGCCAGACGCTATTCTGTGACATCCACGGCCCTTTTGCGTTGCGCCAAATCAGATGGCCGCGACCATGCGACGCAACAATGCACCGCCATCCGCCTGCTCTCTCGCCCGAGTTGATCGCCGCCTACCGCGTCGCGCGTTATTGCGTCGACACGCCGCAGGGTGACGTGCTGCTGCCCATCGACGCCGCCAGCCCGAGCGTGGCGGCACTGCTCGCGCAGGCCGGTACGCCGTGGGCAGTGTTCGTGACGGCGCACCAGCCGTTCTCGCATGCGGTCAGCGCGCACGAGAACGCCGCGCGCCAGACCGAGCTGCTTGCCTGGGCCATCGCACGCGGCCTATCGTGGCTCGCGGGCGTTGGCGGCCCGCCCGATGACGCAGCCTCAACATGGACGCCCGAACCCAGCCTGCTGTTGTTCATCGACGATGTGACCACCGCAGACACGCTGATGCTCCACTTCGAACAAAACGCAGTTGTCCTCTGCGACGCGGCGGGTTTTTGCACCTTGCGTTGGCACCCGTATCTGCCAGACTGAACTACGCAAAGAAGCACTTATGCGAGTGGCGCTCTGGAGCAGGGCGAGTGGCGCTTCCGATTCTTAAGTGCTGACGTGAATACATCAGCAAGGAGGTTCTATGGAACTGCACATGCAATCGCACCATTGGGAGCGCCGCATGCCCGACTGGCTCGCGGCCGCGGTGGCCGGCGTCGTGGGTGGCGCACTGGTGATCGTGCTGGAGTTCTTCTGGTCGACCATGGTGCTCAATGAAAGCCCGTGGCGCCCGACGCACAAGATCGCGGCCATGGTCATGGGCCCGAGCGCGCTGGAGCAGATGTCGCTGTTCAGCTTTGGCATCGTGGCGACAGCGCTGGTGCTGCACTTCGTGCTCGGCGCCATCATGGGGATGATCCTTGGCGCCGTCATCGCGCCCTTCCACTTTGACTCGAGCGTCGGCATGGAAGCCGCCGTCGGCGTGGCGTTTGGGATCGTGGCGTATGTCTGGAACTTCTATGTCATGACGGTGGTGTTCCCGTGGTTTGCCTCGGAGCGGGGCTCCGGACCGCTGCTGGCAAACCTGCTGTTTGGCGTGGTGGCGGCCATCACGTACGGCATGCTGGAACGACGTATGCAGGCACCGACACAGTGACGCGGCGCTGACATCCTGCGGCGCCGCATACCAAGCGGCGCGCTCGGGAGACGGCCGCCACCGGCAACCGATGCCGGCGGCGGCCGTTTTGCATTGCGCCGCAACACGCCGCCCGCCCGTTCGCGCCGTCCGTTCCCACAAGACGCACGCGGGGCGTACTTCCTCTTTCCGCTGCCTTGCACGATGCACATCAGAGGACTAGCCTTTGGGTAGCGTGTGGCGCATAGCGGGGTGGCTCATGGCGCTTGCGATTGCGTTGGTCCTGATCGTCGTCCTGGCGGTGGGGTTTCACTTTGCCAGCCCGTGGTGGATCACCCCGATCGCCTCCAACTGGGTCCGCATGGACGACACGCTGACGATCACCATCGTCATCACCGGCGCGCTCTTCATTGCAATCAACCTGTTCATGGTGGTGGCGCTGCTGCGCTACCGGCATCGCGAGGGCCATCGCGCCACCTACGAGCCGCACAACAAGCGGCTGGAGTGGTGGCTCATCGGCGTGACGGCGGTGGGGGTGGCGGCGCTGCTGGCGCCAGGGCTCTTCGTCTATGCGGAATACGTGCGGCCACCGCCCAACGTGCTGCAGCTGGAAGTGCTCGGCCAGCAGTGGCAATGGCGCTTCCGCTTTGCCGGGCCCGGCGGCAAGCTCGGCACGACCGACGTGCGCTACATGACCAACGACAACCCGTTCGGCATGAACCCGGCCGATCCGAACGGGCGCGACAACTACCTGATTGAAGTGCCCGAGCTGCACCTGCCGCTCAACCGGCCGATCCAGGTGCTGGCACGCTCGCGCGACGTGCTGCACGACTTCTACGTGCCGCCGTTCCGCGCGCGCATGAACATGGTGCCGGGCATGATCACCAGCTTCTGGTTCACGCCCACCAAGGTGGGCCGCTACGACATCCTGTGCGCGCAGCTCTGCGGCATCGGCCACTCCAACATGCGCGGCGTGGTGGTGGTGGAAGACGAGGCGTCGTTCACGCGCTGGCTGCAGCAGCAGACCACCTTCGAGCAGAGCCAGCGTGCCAAGGTGCAGGCTGCACCGGCCGCGGCTGGCGGCAGTGCGCAGGCATTGGCCGACCAAGGGAAGACGCTTGCGCAGGCCAAGGGCTGCGTCGCCTGCCACAGCGTGGACGGCAGCCCCAGCGTCGGCCCCACGTGGAAGGGTCTCTACGGCAAGACCGAAACCATGGCCGACGGCAGCACCGCGCATGTCGACGAGGCTTACCTGCGCACCTTCATCCGCGACCCGAAGGCGCGCGTGGTGAAAGGCTTCGCCCCGATCATGCCGAACTTCGATCTGACCGATCAGGAGCTGTCTGCGCTGGTGGCGTACATCAAGACGCAAGGTGGACCGCCACCCACCAACGCGGCCAAACCGTAGCGAGGAGGAACAATGCCCTACGCGCACACCGATCTCGACCACGGCCCGCAGAGCTTCTGGACGCGCTACGTCTGGAGCCAGGACCACAAGGTCATCGCGGTGCAGTATTCGCTCACGGCCATCGCCATCGGGCTGGTGGGGCTCGTGCTGTCGAACCTGATGCGGCTGCAGCTGGGCTTTCCGGGCAAGTTCGCCTTCATCGACGCCAACCACTACTACCAGTTCGTCACCATGCACGGGATGATCATGGTGATCTACCTGCTCACGGCGCTGTTCCTGGGCGGCTTCGGCAACTACCTGATCCCGCTGATGCTGGGCGCGCGCGACATGGTGTTCCCGTTCCTGAACATGCTCAGCTACTGGGTCTACCTGGTGGCCGTGCTGGTGCTGGTGGCGAGCTTCTTTGTGCCGGGCGGGCCCACCGGCGCGGGCTGGACGCTGTATCCGCCGCAGGCCATCCTGCCTGGCACGCCGGGCACGGACTTGGGCATCGTGCTGATGCTGGTGTCGCTGGCGATCTTCATCGTGGCGGCGACGATGGGCGGGCTCAACTACGTGACCACCACGCTGCAGGCGCGCACGCGCGGCATGACGCTGCTGCGCATGCCGCTCTCCGTGTGGGGCATCCTCATGGCGACCATCCTGGCGCTGCTGGCGTTTCCGGCGCTGTTCGTGTCGGCCATCATGATGCTGCTCGACAAGACGCTGGGCACCAGTTTCTTCGTGCCGGCGGTGGTGTCGATGGGGCAGCATCTGAACCATGCTGGCGGCAGCCCGCTGCTGTTCCAGCACCTGTTCTGGTTCTTCGGGCATCCGGAGGTGTACATCGTCGCACTGCCCGCGTTCGGCATCGTGTCGGACCTCATCAGCACGCACGCGCGCAAGAACATCTTCGGCTACAAGATGATGGTGTGGGCCATCATCATCATCGGGGTGCTGTCGTTCGTGGTGTGGGCGCACCACATGTTCGTGGCGGGCATGAACCCGTATTTCGGCTTCTTCTTTGCCACCACCACGCTCATCATCGCCATCCCGACGGCGCTCAAGGTCTACAACTGGGTGCTCACACTGTGGCGCGGCGACATCCACCTGACCGTGCCGATGCTGTTCGCCATCGGCTTCATCAGCACCTTCGTGATCGGCGGGCTGACGGGCCTGTTCCTCGGCAACGTGAGCGTGGACATTCCGCTATCGAACACGTACTTCGTGGTGGCGCACTTCCACATGGTGATGGGCGTGTCGCCGATCCTGGTGGTGTTCGGCGGCATCTACCACTGGTATCCGAAGGTGACGGGCCGCATGCTCAACGACACGCTGGGCCGCGCGCATTTCTGGATCACCTTCATCGGCACGTACCTGATCTACTTCCCGATGCACTACTTGGGCGTGTTGGGCATGCCGCGCCGGTACTACGCGTATGAGGGCTACAGCTTCATCCCGGCCTCGGCGCAGACGCTGAATACGTTCATCACCGTGATCGCGCTGGTGGTGGGGGCGGCGCAACTGCTGTTCCTCTTCAACCTGGCGTGGAGCCTGGTGCGCGGCAAGCGCGCCGATGGCAACCCCTGGCGCGCCACCACGCTCGAATGGCAGACCCCGCAAACGCCACCCGTGCACGGCAACTGGGGGCCGACGCCGCCGGTGGTCTATCGCTGGGCGTATGAGTACAGCCCGCCCGACCGCACGGAAGACTTCGTGCCGCAGAACGAGCCGCCCTCTCCGGAGGCTACGCCGAGCACGGTGCCCCTCCACACCGGTGAGGCTCGCGCATGACCACCCTGCCCCGCCATTTCGCGCCCGACACACCGCCCGTGCTGCCCAGCGCAGGCCGCATTGGGCTGCGCGTCTTCATGGGCGTCGTCACGACACTGTTCTCGCTGCTGATCCTCGCCTATGCGATGCGCATGCGCGAACCGGACTGGATGCCGGTTCCGCATCCAACGCTGCTGTGGTGGAACACCGGCGTGCTGGTGCTGGCCAGCATGGCGATGCAGATGGCGCGGCAGGCGAACCTGCGACGCACAGCCTGGCTGCTGGCAGGCGGCGCACTGGCGGCCCTGTTCGTGCTCGGCCAATGGACGGCGTGGCAGCAACTGTCGGCTGCCGGACAAGGCGTGACGGTCAACCCATCCAACAGCTTCCTCTATGTCTTCACCGGCCTGCACGCCGCCCACGTGATCGGTGGCCTGATCGCCTGGGGCGCCACGGTTGCACGCCTGCACAGTGGGGACCTGGAGCGCACCCGCCGCGCCGTCGCCCTGTGCGCCACCTACTGGCACTTCCTGCTGGCCGTGTGGCTCGTGCTGCTGGCGGTGATGTGGTGGGTCACGCCCGCCTTCGTCACCGCCATCTGCGGGCCCTTGTACGGAGCCGCGCCATGAGCACGCCCACGCTCCCGACCGATTCCACCGAAGCCCTGCCGGACGCGCTACCCCAAGGCTGGCACGGCATCGTCAACGACTGGTCGGCCGACCGCGAAGCCTTCAAGGTGCCGTGGGGCAAGGCCATGATGTGGATCTTCCTGCTGTCGGACACCTTCATCTTCAGCAGCTTCCTGATCGGCTACATGACGGTGCGCATGTCGACCACGGCACCGTGGCCCGACCCGTCCAAGGTGTTCGGCTTGTCGGTGGGTGGCGTCGAGGTGCCCTTGCTGCTGATCGCCATCATGACCTTCGTGCTGATCAGCAGCAGCGGCACCATGGCGATGGCGGTCAACTTCGGCTACCGGCGCAATGCCCGCCGCGCCGCCGCCCTGATGCTGGCGACCGCGCTGCTGGGCGCGACCTTCGTGTCGATGCAGGCCTTCGAATGGACCAAACTGATCGTGCACGAGGGCATCCGCCCGTGGGGCAACCCGCTGGGCGCGGCGCAGTTTGGCGCGTGCTTTTTCATGATCACGGGCTTCCACGGCTTTCACGTGACCTGCGGCGTGATCTACCTGCTGCTGATCGCGCGCAAGATCCTGCAGCCGGGCTTCGCCGAGCACGGCAACTTCCAGATCGTCGAGATCGCGGGCCTGTACTGGCACTTCGTCGATCTCGTCTGGGTGTTCATCTTTGCGCTGTTCTATTTGTGGTGAGACAGACCATGGACCACACCGACCCGTCCCACGCATCCGGCACACCAGCCGGCGCCCATGGCCAGCAGCACCCCATCGGCATCTACCTGAAGATCTGGGGCCTGCTGTTCGTGCTGAGCACCTTGTCGTACCTGGTGGATTACTTCCGGGTGCAGGGCCTGATGCGCTGGACACTGATCATCGTGCTCATGATCGCCAAGGCAGGGCTGATCGTGTCCGTGTTCATGCACATGATGTGGGAGCGGCTGGCACTGGTGTACGCCATCCTGATCCCACCTCTGTGCCTGCTGGTGCTGATGCTGCTGATGGCGGCCGAGGCGCATCACACCTTCGGCATGCGGGAGCTGTTCTTCCGCTGACCCTTGACCGGGCAAGCTCCGCCCGGATCTCACCACGCCTCCCCCAGTATCAATCTGGTGAATGACGCGCATTCACCGTTCGACTGGACGCGTCTCCTCAGCGCCCGCTACCTTGGCGCGCATAACAAAGACTGAGGAGACATCATGCTGCCCCACCCTTCTTCGATTGACCTGCGCGCGTGGCTCGACAGGCAACCCTTCTCCGCCTTCCAATGGCGCGTGGTCCTGTTGTGCTTCTTCATCGTCGCCATTGACGGATTCGACACGGCCTGCGTCGGCTTCATTGCGCCCGCCCTGGTGCAAGACTGGCACGTGAGCCCGACCGTGCTGGGCACCGTCTTCAGCGCCGGGCTCGCCGGGCTCATGGTCGGGGCGCTGGCCTTCGGACCGCTGGCCGATCGCATCGGGCGCAAGCGCACCCTGTTGATCACGGTCGCCGCCTTCGGTATTGCCAGCGTGGCGGCGGCGTTCGCGCCAAGCGTGGGCGCACTCGTCGTGCTGCGTTTCCTGACGGGGCTTGGCCTTGGCGGCGCCATGCCCAACGCCATCGCGCTGACCTCCGAGTACTGCCCCGAGCGCCGACGGTCGTTCCTCACCACGGTGATGTTCTGCGGCTTCACGCTCGGCTCGGGCTTCGGCGGCATCGTCGCCGCACAGCTGGTGCCGGACTACGGCTGGCGCAGCGTCCTGCTGTTCGGGGGGCTGGTCCCGCTCGTGCTCGTTCCGGTGATGGCCTTCGCGCTGCCGGAGTCGGTGCGGTATCTGGCATCCAAGGGGGGTGAAACCGCAGCAGTCGGCAAGCTGCTCAACCGGATTGCGCCACTGGTGGTCACGCCGGACACCCGCTTCGTATTGCACGAGACGCAGGCGCAGGGCTCGCCCGTCAGGCAACTCTTCCTCCCTGCTTTCCGCACGGGAACCCTGTTGCTGTGGGCAGTGTTCTTCATGAGCCTGCTGATCGTCTATCTTCTGACAAACTGGCTGCCCACGCTGATCCACGCGGGCGGCGTCTCCCTGGCGTTGGCGTCGCGCATTGCGGTGATGTACCAGGTGGGCGGAACGATCGGCGCCCTGATCATCGGACGCCTGATGGACAAGTATCCTGCGCCGGTGGTGCTGTGCTGCACCTACGGCCTCGGTGCGGTCTTCCTCGCACTGACCGGCGTCGCGCACGGTGCGATGCTCGCCTTCGCCGTCACGGGCGTCGGTTTCTGCATCAGCGGTTCGCAGATCGGCGCGAATGCTTTCGCGGCCCAGTTCTACCCGACCGCCAGCCGCGTGACCGGCATCAGCTGGGCACTGGGCGTGGGCCGCCTCGGCTCGGTGTGCGGCGCGCTGGTGGACGGCGTGCTGCTGACCGCCAACATCGGCTTCCAGCTGCTGTTGCTCATCGTCGCCGTGCCGGCGGCTATCGCATCGTTCGCCATCTTCCTGTGCGGCGCGCAGGCCAGACCCGCCGAGGCCGGCAACACGCTGCCGGTTGCCTCCGAGGGGACGTAATCGCTGTCACCACAACAAGAAGAACCGCGGCACGCCGCATGGCGTGCCATTTTTTGCACACCACGGACGCACTGCCCCGCCTGTCTGCCTAGATCGCGAACATCTCGAACAGCAGCTGCCGCAGCCATTGATTGGCCGGCTCGCGATGATTGCGCGCGTGCCACAGGACGTTGATGGTGATGTCCGGAATCTTGACCGGACAAGCTGCCGTATCGAGATCGAACGGCTTGAGCGTACGCGTCGCATAGGCCTCGGGCACCACCGCGATCATGTCCGTCGATTGCAGGATGTGCCCCAGCGCAATGAAGTGCGGCACCCGCAGGCTGACGCGCCGGGACAAGCCTGCCCGCAGGATGGTCGCGTCGACCATGCCGTGCCCGGTCCCCTCGGCGACGATCGACACATGTTCCGCCTCCAGAAACCCCTTCATGGTCATGCCGCTCTTGGCGAGTGGATGGCCCTTGCGGAACAGGCACACGTAGCGCTGCCGAAACAACCTGCGCTGGAAGAAGCCCGCCTTCAGATCCGGCAGGAAGCCGATGGCGAGATCGACGCGGCCCGCCTCCATCTCTTCGCGCAGCGTATCGGTATGGTTGCGCACCGTGCTGATCGTGACGCCCGGCGCGTCCTTCGCGAGCCTGCGCATCAAGGTCGGCAGGAAGTAGATCTCACCGATGTCCGTCATCGCGAGGGTGAAGGCGCGCGTGCTGGTCTGCGGATCGAACTTCGCGGTGGTGTTCAGGGAGTTGTAGATCGCCCCGAGCGCGTAGGCGATCGGCTCGGCGAGCGTTTCCGAGAACGGCGTGGGCACCATGCCTTTGGACGTGCGGATGAAGAGCTCGTCCCCCATGAGCTTGCGCAGCCGGTTCAGCGCATTGCTGATCGCCGGCTGCGAGATGCCCAGCGTTTCCGCCACGGCCGAGACGCGACGTTGCCGGAGCAGTTCATTGAAGACGACCAGCAGGTTGAGGTCGATATCTTGGAGTTCCACAGCGTGTCCCCTGTCGTTTTGCATTATCACTGCGGGTGATATGACACATCAGGGTGCTTCTATTTATGTATGACGTCAAGGTCGTCATCATGCGTCCACACCCATAACGACCGGCCCGGAGACACTGGCACATGGACGTCACCGTCACCCCACTGCAGCGCATCGTCAGCGCGTGCTCGGGCGATAACCTGCTCGAAGTGCTGCGCACGAATCAGGTGCCCATCTCGTACAGTTGCATGGCCGGCCGCTGCGGCACGTGCCGCTGCCGGGTCCTCTCCGGCAACGTGGCCGTCACCGGCGGCACCGACATGAACGGGCCCTCCGCCTCGGGCCAGATCGTGCTGGCCTGCCAGACGACGCTGGTCGAGGACTGTGCGATCGAATTGCCCGAGGTCGATGAGGTGGTCGTGCACCCGGCGAAGATCATCAAGTCGAAGGTCGCCGCCATCGAAGACATGACCCACGACATCAAGCGCATCCGCCTGGACCTGGCAAAGCCGCTTGATTACTCGCCGGGCCAGTACGCGACGCTGCAGTTCACCCCGAAGCATGCCCGGCCGTATTCGATGGCGGTTGCCAACGCGGGGCATGCGCTGGAGTTCCATGTCCGCGTGGTCCCGGACGGGCGCGTGACGTCCTATATCGCCAGCGAGCTCAAGGTCGGAGACGAGGTGCGCGTCAGCGGCCCGCTGGGCACGGCCTACCTGCGCCGCAGGCATGCGGCCCCGATCCTCTGCGTTGCGGGCGGGACCGGGCTGGCGCCCATCCTCTCCATCCTGCGGGGCATGGCCGATGCGGGCATGACCAATCCCGTCCACGTCTACTTTGGTGTGCGCGCACCCATCGATGTCTATGGCACGCATTGGCTCGATGCGCTGCGCGAGCGCCTGCCGAATCTGCACACGCACGTGGTGGTGGCCGCCTCCAATGTGGATGCGCGATACCGCTCGGGCGTCGTCACCGAAGCCGTCGCGAGCGACTGGCCAAGCCTCGCAGGCTGGCGCGCCTACCTGGCCGGCGCGCCGGTCATGGTGGACGCCGCAAGCCTCCTGCTGCGCCAGCGCGGCGTGCTGGCCGAACACATCTACGCAGACGCGTTCTACGCCGTGGGCGTCTGACTTCAATACAAAACTCGGAGACACACCATGCAGGAGTCGACCCTCACCTTCTCGAGGCCACTCTGGAAGGACGACGGCTCAAGCCGGATTCCGTTCCGCGCCTATACCGAAGACGAGATCTACCAGCGCGAGCTGGAGCGACTGTTCTACAACAGCCACTGGTGCTACGTCGGCCTGGAAGCGGAGATTCCCAACGTGGGCGATTTCAAGCGCACGGTGATCGGCGAACGCTCGGTCATCGTCACGCGCACACCTGACAACGCCATTGCCGTGGTGGAGAACGTCTGCGCGCACCGGGGCGTGCGCTTCTGCCGCGAAAAGTCCGGCAACCGCAAGGAATTCACCTGTCCCTACCACCAGTGGAACTACGACCTGAAGGGCAACCTGATTGGCGTGCCGTTCCGGCGTGGTGTCAAAGCCGACGGCAAGGTGCAGGGCGGCATGCCGGCCGACTTCGACCCCAAGGAACATGGCCTGACGCAGCTGAACGTGGCGGTGCGCAACGGCGTCATCTTTGCGTCGTTCGATCATGCGCTACCGTCGCTGGAGGCGTTTCTCGGCCCGACCATCCTGGGCTATTTCGACCGCGTGTTCGATGGGCGCAAGCTGAAGATCCTCGGCTACAACCGCCAGCGCATCCCGGGCAACTGGAAGCTGATGCAGGAGAACATCAAGGACCCCTACCACCCGGGCCTGCTGCACACCTGGTTCGTCACGTTCGGGCTCTGGCGGGCCGACAACAAATCGGAGCTGAAGATGGACGCGCTGCATCGTCACGCCGCGATGATCTCCACGCGCGGCACCGGCGGCAAGGGCGCGGTGACCTCCGGCGTGTCGAGCTTCAAGGAAAAGATGACGCTGCATGACGACCGCTTCCTCGACGTCGTGCATGAACCCTGGTGGGGCACACCGACGGCCGTGATGATGACGGTCTTCCCGAGCGTGATCCTCCAGCAGCAGGTCAACTCCGTCTCGACGCGGCACATCCAACCGAACGGCCACGGCTCGTTCGACTTCGTCTGGACGCATTTCGGCTTTGAAGACGATACCGAGGAGATGACGCAGCGCCGGCTGCGCCAGGCCAACCTGTTCGGGCCCGCCGGCTTCGTCTCGGCGGACGATGGCGAGGTCATCGAGTTTTCGCAGGAAGGCTTCGAACAGAAGCCCAGTCACCGGACTGTGGTCGAACTCGGCGGCCGCGAGGTGGGCGATACCGACCACATGGTCACGGAAACGCTGATCCGTGGCATGTACGAATACTGGCGCAAGGTGATGGAGGTCTGACATGCCCGATACGCTCGATTTTTCGACCTACCAGCAGCTGCTGGATCTCTACACCCGCTATGCCGCAGCCGTGGACAACGCAGACTGGGACCAGTGGACCGACCTCTTCGTCGACGACTGCACCTACAAGGTGCAGCCGCGCGAGAACCACGACCGCGGCTTTCCGCTCGCCACGCTCTCGTTCGAAAGCAAGGGCATGCTCCGCGACCGCATCTACGGCATCACGGAAACCATCTTCCACGACCCTTACTACCAGCGCCACGTGGTCGGCCTGCCGCAGGTGCTGCACGTCGACGCAGACCGCATCGACGCCCAGGCCAACTACGCCGTGTTCCGTACCAAGCCCGACGAGCTGTCCACGGTGTTCAACGTCGGGCGCTACATCGACTCCATCGTCCGCACCGAGGCCGGGTTGAAGCTGAAGTCGCGCACCTGCGTGTTCGACAGCGAAATGATCCCCAACTCGATCATCTATCCGATTTGAGGTGTGCCATGACCAAGACCTGGCTGAAGATTCTGAGCGTTTCCGACCTGCCCGACGACGATGTGATTGCCGTCAACGCAGGCGATGCGGAGATCGCGGTGTACCACGTCGCGGGCGAGGTGTTCGCCACCGACAACGTCTGCACGCACGGCCACGCGCGGCTGTGCGACGGCTTCCTGGACGGCTACGAAATCGAATGCCCGTTGCACCAGGGTAAGTTCGACGTGCGCTCGGGCAAGGCGCTGTGTGAGCCGCTGGCCAGCGACGTGCAGACCTTCCCGATCAAGATCGAGGACGGTCACGTCTTCGTCGCGCTGTAAGGAGCCGCCATGACTTCGCCAACGCTGCAAGCGAGCCGCGACGCCTACTATGCGCAACTCGACGGGAAGGGCCTGGCGCCGCTGTTGGAATCGCTCCACGCGCTGGTGCCGCGCGAGCCGCGCCCGCGCATCGTGCCTGCCCTCTGGAAGTACGACGCGATCCGCCCGCTGGTGATGCAGGCCGGCGCCGTCATCAGCGCGGAGGAAGCCGTACGCCGCGTGCTGATCCTGGAGAACCCGGGGCTGCCGGGCAAGGCCAGCATCACCTCCACGCTGTATGCCGGCCTGCAGCTGATCCTGCCGGGCGAGATTGCACCGAGCCATCGGCACACGCAATCGGCGCTGCGCTTCATCGTCGAAGGCCGGGGCGCATGGACGGCGGTGAACGGCGAGCGCACGACGATGCATCCCGGCGATTTCATCATCACGCCCTCGTGGACCTGGCATGACCACGGTTGCCCGCGCGTGGACGAAGGCGGCGAGCCGGTGGTGTGGCTGGATGGCCTCGATATTCCGCTCGTGCAGCAGTTCGACGCCGGCTTTGCGGAGAACTACCCGGAAGCGCAGCAGCCTGTGATGCGGCCGGAGGGCGACAGCTTCGCTCGCTTCGGCCACAACATGGTGCCGGTGCGCCACAAGGTGAGCGACCCGACCTCACCGATCTTCAGCTACCCCTACGAGCGCTCGCGCGAGGCGCTGGACACGCTCCACCGCCATGGCGAGCTGGACCCATGGGACGGCGTCAAGCTGCGCTACGTCAACCCTGCCACCGGCGGCTGGCCGATGCCGACCATCGCCACGTTCATGCAGTTTCTGCCGAAGGGCTTCGCGGGCAAGACCTACCGCGGCACCGATGCCACCGTGTACAGCGTGGTGGAAGGCCGAGGCACGGTACGTATCGGCGAGGCGCAGTTCGCGTTTGAGCCGCGCGATGTATTCGTCGCCCCGTCGTGGGCGCCGGTGCAGCTCAGCGCGCAGGAGAACGCCGTGCTGTTCAGCTACTCCGACCGGCCCGTGCTGGCCGCACTCAACCTGCTGCGCGAAGCGCGCACCTGATTCGACCGACCCCAAATGCCGCTGCGGCGCGCGAACCGGCGCTGCCGCCGGCCCTGCTCACCCTTGCGACATGACTGAACCCGCTATGACCTACGTCTTCACGCCCCCCGCCCTCACCGCCGTTCCCGTTGCCGGCAGCGACGCGCAGTTTGCCGTGCGCCGCGTCTACTGCGTCGGCCGCAACTACGCCGCGCACGCGCGCGAGATGGGCTTTGACCCCGATCGCGAGCCGCCCTTCTTCTTCTGCAAGCCCGCCGACGCCATCGTGCCGGTGGCCGATGGACAAACCCTGGACCTGCCCTATCCGTCGCAAACGCAGAACTACCACTACGAAGCCGAGCTGGTGGCCGTGATCGGCAAATCCGGTGCCGACATCCCCTTGGACAGCGCGCTCGACTACGTCTGGGGCTACGCCGTCGGCCTGGACATGACCCGGCGCGACCTGCAGATGAAGATGCGCGAGATGGGCCGCCCGTGGGAGATCGGCAAGGCCTTCGATGTCTCCGCGCCGATGGGCCCGATCCACCCGGCCAGCGAGGTTGGCCACCCGCAGCAGGCCGGCATCTGGCTGACCGTCAACGGTGAGTCGAAGCAGCGCAGCGACGTGTCGCACCTGATCTGGTCGGTGGCGGAAACGGTGGCGTACCTGTCGCAGTTCTTCCGGCTGGAGCCAGGCGACGTGATCTACACGGGCACACCGGAAGGCGTGGGCGCCGTCAAGCCGGGCGACAACATCGTCACGGGCATCGATGGCCTGGGCGAGCTGAAAGCCCGCATCGTCTGAGTGGCCGCGCCATGCAGCTCTACAGCTTCTTCAACAGCTCGACGTCATATCGCGTGCGCATCGCGCTGGCCCTCAAGGGGCTGCCGTATGACACCGTGCCGGTCAACATCCGCGCGGGCGAGCACCGTGCTGACGCCTATGTCGGGCAGGTCAATCCATCTGCGAGCGTGCCGGCTTGGGTCGAGGGCGATGTGCGCTTGAGCCAGTCGCTGGCGATCCTCGATTACCTCGATGCACGTCACCCTGAGCCGCGCCTCATTCCGCGCGAGCCGCTGCAGCGGGCACGCATGCTGGAGCTAGTCAACGCCATCGCCTGCGACATCCATCCCGTCAACAACCTGCGCGTGCTGCGCTATCTGCAGGAAGTGTTGAAGGTGACGCCGGAGCAGAAGGACGCGTGGTACCGGCATTGGATCGACGAAGGGCTGGCGACGGTCGAACGCTTGCTTGCACGCTATGGCCGTGGCCCGTGGTGCTTCGGCGACGCACCCACGCTGGCGGACGTGACGCTGGTGCCGCAGATTGCCAACGCGTTGCGCGCGGGCTGTCCGCTCGACCGCTTTGAACGCGCAATGGCAGTCTACGCACACGCCATCACGCACCCGGCCTTTATGGACGCCGCCCCCGCGCGGCAGCCGGATTTCACGGCCTGATGCCCGACAGCTTCGCGACCCGCGCACTCGGGAGGTGCAAGGTCGCGGAGCGGGGACGACTCAAGCCACGCTGGTCGCGTCCAGTGCCTGCGTAAAGTCCGCCAGCAGGTCCGCCTCATCCTCGATGCCGACCGATACACGCACCAGCGAATCGGCAATGCCCATCGACGCGCGGCGCTCGGCGCCCATCTCCCAATAGATGGTCGGTGCGACGGGAATCACCAGCGTGCGCGTGTCGCCCAGGTGGGTGGCGCGCACGGCGTAGCGCAGGTGGTTGAGCATGTCGACATAGTCGGCGCCGTCCACCAGCTCGAAGCTCAGCAGGCCCCCGTAGTGGCGGAACAGCTCGGTGGCGCGGGCATGCTCGGGGTGCTCGGGCAGGCCGGGGTAGTAGACGCGCGCGACCTTCGGGTGCGCGGCCAGCGTGCGGGCCAGGGCCAGCGCGTTGCTGCAGGTGCGGTCCACGCGCAGGGCCATGGTCTCGGCGCCGATGGCGATGCGGTGTGCGGCGTCCGCAATGAGCGTCGCGCCCTGATCGCGCAGACCCTTCTTGCGGATCTGCTGGATGCCCTGCATTTCCGGCTTGGCCTTGCGGTAGGCCGGGAAGATGTTCGGATACGTCGTCCAGTCGAACAGGCCGGTATCGACCACCGCGCCGCCCAGCGCATTGCCGTGGCCGCCGATGTACTTCGACAGCGAGTGCACCACCAGGCTGGCCTGCACATCGCGCCCGCGGAACAGCCACGGCGAGGTCATCGTGCTGTCGACCACATACAGCAGGCCGCGCGCCTTGCAGATCGCGCCGATGCCCTTCAAGTCCGCCACCTGTGTGCGCGGGTTGGCGATGGTTTCCACGAACACCAGGCGCGTATTCGGCTGGATGGCATCGGCCACGGCCTGGGCGGAGGTGGCATCGACAAAGGTCACCTCCACGCCCATGTGCCGCAGCGTCTCGAACACGCTGTTGGTGTTGCCGAACAGGAAGGCACTGGACACCACGTGGTCGCCCGCACGCAGCATGGTCGAAAACACCGCCACCACGGCGGCCATGCCGGTGGCGAAGCACGACGTCGCCAGGCCGTCTTCCATCATCGTGATCTTGGCTTCCAGCGCGGCCGTGGTCGGGTTGCCCTGGCGCGCGTAGGTGTAGCCGGGCTTGCCCTGGAACACGTCGATCAGCTCGCGCGTGTCGGTATAGCCGTAGGTGGTGGACGTATGCAGCGGCTTGTGGACGGCGTAGTGCTCGTTGCCGGCCTCGCGGTCGGCGTGCAGGAGGGCGGTGGTCAGTCCGGGTTTCATGGCGGCGGGCAGAGATGGGACGCTAAAGCGGATGATTATCGCGCGAAATCCGCCGCCCCACGCGTTGCCGTTGTCACATCTGTCGATGCCTGGGCCAGACGACCACCTCATCACCTCCACCTCAGAACGCCGTCCGCATCCCCACCATCGCCCCGAGCTGGTTCATACCCTTGCCCGGCGTGGTACCGCCGCCGCCCCCGCTGACCGAGTACTGCGCATTGGCGCTGTTCCACAGATAGCCTGTCTGCGCGTAGAGTGCGGTGCGCTTGGACAGCGCGTAGACACCGCGCAGCACTGCCATGGTCGCGCTGCGGCTCTGGTCCGCATTGATGATGCGGAATAGGCCGGCATCCAGCGTGAGCGCACCGGTGAGCGGAGTGCTGCCGTTGACGAAGTAGAGGTTGGAGCGCACGTCGCCCGTGGGAACGACCACGTCGCGGCGGATCCAGCCGACGCCGAGCTTGGCGCCACCGAGCTTCACGTAGCCGTTGGCGACGATGCGGCGGTCCTTGTCGCCGGCGTCGGCAAACGGGATCGGCGCGCTGCCGTTGAAGAAGAAGGCTGTGGCACCGGTGCCGCCGCGCTGCTCTTCGAAGGCGCCCGCCATGCCGAAGGTGGCGGCATCGTATTTCACCATCGCCGACACCGTGCGGCACGACGATGCGCTGCCTGCCTGCTGCCCGGCGCAGGTGCCGGAGGCCGGCACACCGCCGGCGGCATCGCGGCCGAACGAGTACGTCGCGCCCACCGTCAAACCGCCGAAGGTGCCTTTGTAGGCCACCGTGTTGTCGGTGCGCGCGTTGGGGATGTACGCGTCAAGCGAGCCAATCGCGTATTGGCTGGGGCCGAGGACGTCAGCGTCGGCCAGCGACAAGAAGACCATGCTGTACTGGCGGCCCAGCGTGACGGTGCCATAGTCGCTGGCCAAGCCCACCCACGCCTGGCGACCAAACAGGCGCCCGCCCTGGCCAGACGTGCCGGTATTGGTGTTGAAGCCGCTCTCCAGCATGAACACGGCCTTGATGCCGTTGCCAAGGTCTTCCGTGCCGCGCAGGCCCCAGCGTGAAGGCAGCGTGCCCGTCACGGCGGGGATACGCACGAGACCGTTGCCGTTGGCATTGGCGTGGCTGACGTATTCGATGCCGGTGTCGATCAGGCCGTAGAGCGTGACGCTCTGCGCGCTGGCCGCGCCGCTGGCAAGTGCAAGCGCCGCCAGGGCGAGGCAGCGCAGGCGCGCTACGTTGGCGCGCGAAGTGGTGTGCAGCATGAGGGGCCCCTCCTAGGGTCGAGCCGGTCCCGCCCCCCATGTCTGGCGGGCTAGCGGTTTGGAATGCGTGGAAGCGCCATCCGGACAGATGGCGCGAAGGTGGGATGCGCTAGTCCTGCGCGCGCGGCCGCTTGAGCAGCAGCAGCGCAGCCAGCGCGGCGACGATGGTGACGGGGATGCTCGCCCCAATGATTGTGGTCGAGTGCTGCCCCATCGCCAGCAGCTGTCCGGCCAACAGCGGCCCGGCGATCGAGCCCAGCCGGCCTACCGCCACCGCCGCGCCCACGCCGGTGCCGCGCACCGCCGTCGGGTAGTACGCTGCGGCCAGCGCATACAGCACCGACTGCGCGCCGATCACGAACAGCCCCGCCATGAAGGCGCCCGCCGACATCGATGCCATGCCCCCGGCCGCCGCCAGCAGCGACAGCGCAGCGATGATGCCCACGTACATGCCCGACACCACCCAACGCGGACGCGCCGCGTCCATCAGCATGCCGATACCCAGCGCCCCCGCGCCGCCGCCGATATTGAAGAGGATCTGCACCATGCCCACCTGCGGGCGACTTAGCCCCTGCGCGGCCATCAACGAGGGCAGCCAGTTGAGCAGGAAATACAGCACGATCAGCGTGAAGAAATAGCTGACCCACAGGCACAGCGTGGCCGCCAGGCGCCGTTCGCCGAACAGCGCCCATGACACCGGCGGCGGCTGGATGGCACCGGCGCCTCGCTGCGCACTGTCGAAACGGCGCGACTCCTGTAGCGTCAGCAACAGGGGCACCACCACCAGCGGGCCAAAACCGCCCACGTAGAAGATGTGGCGCCAGCCGCTATCGCCCGTGCTCAGCATGCCGACCACCGCCGCGATGGCCCCGCCGAACGGAATGCCGCAGTACATCACGCTCACGGCGGTGTTGCGCAGGCGCGTGGGCACGGCCTCGGCGCACAGCGCGATCAGGTTGGGCATGGCCGCGCCCAGGCCGATGCCGGTGGCCACGCGAATCATCAGGAGGCTGTTGAAATCCCACACCTGCGCGGTGGCGATCGAGAAGAGGCCAAACAGCGCCGTGGCCAGGATCAGCACGCGCTTGCGGCCGATGCGATCGGCCAGGCGCCCGCCCAGCATGGCGCCGGGCAGCAGGCCGAAGGTGCCCGCGCTGAAAGCCAGGCCCATCTGCCCGACCGACAGGCCGAACTCGCGCGCCATGCGCGGCGCGGCCACGCCGATCGATTGCAGGTCGAGCCCCTCCAGCAGCGCGACGATGAAACACAGCCCAAGGGTCATGGCGACGCCGGGGCCGGCGGCCTCCCGGCGCAGTGTCGTAGGGGTGGTGGATTGCATGGCGTCTCCTTCCGGATGTTGGGGATGGCCGAATGGTTGCGGGGCGGACGTCATTCGCAGCGGAAGCTGGACGCGTCGTTGATGTTGCCGGTGCCGATGTAGCGCGCCATCTTGGGATAGGCGCACAGCGGGCGCGTGCGGTCATGGCCTGCGGCGTTCCAGTCGCTCGGCACTTCGGTGTTGGGCACGGCGTTGGACGACCCGCGCGCGGTGGCGACCACGCTGTCGGGGGCGACGCCCTGCTCCACCCAGGCCACCAGCGGGGTCAGCATGTCGAACTGGTCGGCAGTCGGGCCGCCCGAGCAGTGGTTCATGCCGGGCACCGGATAGAAGCGTGCAAAGTTGCTGGCGTCGCCACCATTGGCGGCGGCCAGGCGCTGATACCAGTTGGTGGTGTCGTCGGAGGAGAACACCGGATCACTGGTGCCGTGATAGACCATCAGCTTGGCGCCGCGCAGCTTGAGCGTGCTGAGGTTGGTCTCGTCGGGCGGCGTCATGAACGACCACGCCGATTCGGTATACGTGGCGTCGGTGGCGAAAATCTTGGGCGCGTCGGTATCCATGCTGAACGCCAGCCCGTAGGCCGTGAGCGAGGTGATCGCCGAAGCCGGCTGCGGCGTGGTGGTGAAGACAAAGGCCAGCGCCGCCGGATCGAGCTTGATCGAGTTGCCCTGCTTCCACCCAGCCCAGTTGCTGCCGCTGATGCCGGCATCGAACGGAAAGCCCGAGTACAGCGCCTGCCCCGCGCTGTTGCGCGCGCCGGCAAACAGGTTGGCGACCACGGTCTTCTGCGCGGCGGTAAGGCAGGTGCCGTCACGCGTGCCTGCGCAAGTTGGCACGTCGGTGGCAAGGCTGAAGGCCGACTGGCAGGCTGCGAGGTTGTTCACCATGCCATCGGTGGTGCCGTCCAGCGCATCGCATTTGGCGAGGATGTGGCTGGCCACCATGGCGCGCTCCGTGGTGGTGAGCGAGGTGGTGATGTCGGGCGTGCCAGCACTCGTGTTGCCGGTCGCCACCGTCGCCAGCTGCTGCGCGCTGTACACCTCGTTGATGGCCGCCTTTGGCAGGTGGAAGCCAGGATCGCCGGCGAGAATGCCGTCGTACGCATTGGCCGAACGCGCGGCCGCCACCATCGCATGGCGCCCGCCGTTCGAGCAGCCACCGAAGTAGCTGCGATCCGGTGCCTTGCCATACACCTGCGCGATCATCGACTTGGCCATCGGCGTGAGCGTGGCGACGGCGTTGTAGCCGTAGTCCAGGCGCGCTTGCGGGTCCAGGCCGAACAGCGGTACCTGGCTGCCGTTGTGCCCCGCGTCCGAACTGATGGCGGCAAACCCAGCGCCCAGCGCACTGCTGATCGGCCCGCCGCCCAGCGCACCGAGTGCCGTCAGCACCGAGCCATCGAGCCCGCCGTTGGCTTGGTAGTAGAAGCGGCCGTTCCAGGCCTTGGGCAGGCGCATTTCGAAGCCAATGGCGTAAGTCTTGCCATCCACCGGGCTCACCCGCGTGTTCATCGTGCCGGTGATCAGGCAGTGCTCGGGAACGGCGCTGCCGGCCACGTTCAAGGTGCCAGCAGCGACCGTCGAGATGGCGGTGACGTTGGTGTTGGCAAAGCTCAGCTTGCCGGTAAAGCTCTCGCACGTGGCGGCGAGGTTCATGCCGGTGGCGGCGGTGAGCTGTGGCAGCGTGTCGCCTGCGCTATCGTCGTTGCAGCCGGCGCAGCTCAGCGCAAGGGCGAGCGCGGCCAGCGCCATGCCCCGTGACATGACGGTCTTCATGAGTCTCCTCCTGGGTGGATAAACCGGTCTGTGCCGGTTCGGTCTGATGCGTTGCGAGTACGGCTAAGTCAGCCTGCGCGGATCACGGCGGGATCGCCCTCGCGATACAGTGCGTCGACGCGGTCTGCACGGTGGGTCAGCACGGCGCGCTGATTCAGCGTGCCCTTGTCGGTGATCTCGCCACGGTCCAGCGACGGCGGCGCGTCGAGCAGCAGCAGCCGCGCCACGCGCGTCGCGCTGCCGGTGGCCGTGGCGTTCAGTGTGCGCAGCAGCGCGGCAAACGCGACGCGCACCGCCGGTGCGGCCAGCACATCGGCCACGCCCGCAGTTGGCGGCAGGCCGGATAGGCACCGGCACGACTCCATCTGCGGAAACACCAGCAAGCCGATGTCGTCACGGTTCATGCCGGCGATCACCACATCCTGCACATGCGGTGCGCCGCTGGCGATCACCCGTGCACGCAGCGGGCCGACGCTCACGAAGGTGCCGGAGCTGAGCTTGAAGTCTTCAGCGATGCGGCCGTCGAAGACCAAGCCCTTCTCGGGATGCGCCGGATCGAAGAAGCGCAATGCATCGCCGCTGCAGTAGTAGCCCTCTTCGTCGAAGACGGGCGCGGCCGATTCTTCGCCCAGGCGCCAATAGCCGCGCATCACGTGCGGCCCGCGAAAGCGCGCTTCTAGCTTGCCGCCCACCGGCACGAGCTTCAACTCGCAGCCCGGCGCCGGCGTGCCGACATAGCCCGCGCGCATGATCGGGCCGGTGGTGAACAGGCAGCACGGCGAGGTCTCGGTCATGCCCAGGCCGGCCATGATCCGGATGCGCTCGCCGCAGTGCTCGCCGGTCACGCGCTCCAGCCGGTCCCACGCCTCCTGCGACAGGCCCGCGCCGCCGAAGAAGTAGAGCTTCACGCGCGAGAAAAACATCTCGCGCAGCGCGGCGTCCCGCTCCAGCGCCAGCCCCAGCTCCTCCCAACCCTTCGGCACGTTGAAGTACGCCGTGGGCGCGATCTCGTGCAGGTTGCGCAGGGTCTCGTCGAACTTGCCGGGCACCGGTCGGCCATCGTCGATAAACAGCGTGCCGCCGTTGTAGAGCACGATGCCGACGTTGTGGCTGCCGCCGAAGGTGTGGTTCCAGGGCAGCCAGTCCACCAGCACCGGCGGTTCCTTGGCAAATTCGGGAATGGTCTGGCGCAGCATCTGCTGGTTGCTGCACAGCATGCGGTGCGTGGTCGGCACGGCCTTAGGGCTACGCGTGGAGCCCGAGGTGAAGAGGATCTTCACCAGCGTGTCGGGCCCGACGTCGGCCTGTGCGGCGTCGGCCGTGGTCACGGGTGTCTGCAGCAGCGTATCGAAGGCGGTGACCGTACGGCCCGGCAGCACACCATCGCGCGTGATGACCTCGATGCCCTCCGGCACCACCGCGTCGATGGCCTTGTCGAAGGCGCCGCCATCCGCCGCATACACGAGCCCCGGCGTGAGCACGTCGAACACGTGCCGCAGCTTGCCGAAATCGGTCGACACCAGCGCATATGGCGGCGACACCGGCGCGTAGGGCACGCCCGCCCACATCGCGCCCAGCGCCAACTGCAGATGCTCCAGGTCATTGCCGGACAGGATCGCGAGCGGGCGCTCGGCAGACACGCCACGGTCCAACAGCGCCTGGCCGATTGCACGGGCGCGCTCCAGCATCTCGCGGTAGGTCAGCTTGATCCAGACGCCGTCCGGCCCGCGCCGCGCAGCCAGCACGCGCTCCGGGTGACGCTGGGCGCCCGCCACGAGGCAATCGGTCATGCGCTGCGGATGGTCGGCCAGCGGCTCGGTATTGCGCACGTGCCAGACGGCGCCGTCGGTCTCGCAGCGCACCGGCGCGTCGTGCACGGCAACGGGGCGATAGGGCACACCGGCCGGGGGCGGCGTGTGATGCCCGGTCTGGACCTGCATCTCGACGTGATCCACGTCTTGTCTCCTGAAAGCGCCGCCCTGGTTATGGTGTTGGATGGGCGGCTGCGGAACTTCAGATCGGGTAGTGGCGCGGCGTGTTCTGCAGCGTCACCCAACGCAGCTCGGTGAACTCCGCGATCGATGCCTTGCCGCCGAAGCGGCCATAGCCGCTGCTCTTCACGCCGCCGAACGGCATCTGCGCCTCGTCATGCACGGTCGGGCCGTTGATGTGGCAGATGCCGGATTCGATCCGTTGCGCCACCTGCATCGCGCGCGAGACGTCGCGGCTGAACACCGAGGCCGACAAGCCGTATTCGCTGTCGTTGGCCAGGCGGATCGCGTCCTCATCGCCGTCTACACACGCCACCGTCACCACCGGGCCGAACGATTCCTCGCGGTACAGCCGCATGGCCGGCGTCACGCCATCGACGATCGCCGGCTGCACGATGGCGCCGTCCACGTGCAGGCCCACCGGCAACGCGGCGCCGTGCGCGCGGGCGTCTTCAACGAGCGCCTGCACGCGCTTGGCGGCATCTATGCTGACCATCGCGCCTAGCACGGATGTCGGGTCGGTCGGGTCACCGGCACGCAGCGTGCGCGCCTTGGCGGCCAGCTTGTCGACCAGCGCATCGGCAATCTTGCGATCGGCAATCACGCGCTCGGTCGACATGCAGATCTGCCCCTGGTTGAAGAACGCGCCAAAGGCCACGGCATCGACCACTGCATCGAGGTCGGCATCGTCGAGCACCACCACCGGCGCCTTGCCGCCCAGCTCCAGCAGCGCCGGCTTCAGGTGCCGCGCAGCATGCTGCGCGATGATGCGCCCCACGTGCGTGGAGCCGGTGAAGTTCACGCGCCGCACGGCCGGATGCGCGATCAGGCGCTCGACCACCTGCGCAGCATCCGCCGGCGCGTTAGTCACGACATTGACCACGCCATCGCCCAGCCCCGCCTCGTGCAGCACGGTGCCGATCAGCCGATGCACGCCGGGGCATGCCTCGGAGGCCTTGAGCACCACCGTATTGCCGCATGCCAGCGGCATCGCAAGCGCGCGCGTGCCGAGAATGACCGGCGCATTCCACGGCGCAATGCCGAGCACCACGCCGCACGGCTGGCGCACCGCCATGGCAAAGTTGCCGGGCACATCCGACGGGATCACGCTGCCGTCGATCTGCGTGGTCATGGCGGCCGCCTCACGCAGCATGTTGGCGGCCAGCATGACGTTGAAGCCGATCCAGTTGGGCATCGCGCCCGTCTCGGCCACGCCGATGCGGATGAAGGCATCGGTGTGCTGGTCCATCAGGTCAGCCGCCTTCAGCAAGCGCCTACGGCGCTCGCCCGGCGGCAGCGCGGCCCACGCGGGGAAGGCCTCGGCGGCGGCCTGCACGGCGGCATCCGCGTCGTCCGGCGTTGCAGCAGGCGCGCGCGAAACCGGCGCATCAGTCACGGGGTTGCGGCGCTCGTAGGTGGCGCCGTTAGCAGCCGGCCGGCTTTGTCCGCCGATCAGCAGGGGCACGTCATGCATGGAATCGTCTCCGGGGCGGCGCGCTGTGTTCGCGCGCCTGCGCGATGGATTTGGGGGCGTGGTGAACGTGATCGGTGATCGGATCAGGCGCGCTTGTACGCCTGCAGGCCCGGCTTGATCGACTTCTCGTCGAGGAACTGCTTCAAGCCCTGCTCGCGGCCGTGCTCGGGATCGCGCAGCGTGGCCTGGTCCAGCTTGGCGTACAGGTAGTCCTCGTTCTGCTCCCAGGTCAGCTCGCGGCTGCGCTTGAAGCCGTGCTTGGCGGCGCGCAGCACCACGGGGTTCTTTTCGAGCAGCTTCTCGGCCACCGCCACGGTGCGGGCACGCAGGTGGACGCGCGGCACGCTCTCGTTCACAAGGCCCATGGCGGCGGCCTGCTGGCCGGTGAAGGTGTCGCCGGTCATGATGTAGTACAGCGCCTGGCGGTGGCCCACGGTATCGGCCATGGCCTTGCTGACGAGGTTGCCCGGCGGAATGCCCCAGTTGATTTCCGACAGGCCAAACACGGCTTCATCCGCGGCGATGGCGAGGTCGCACGCCACCAGCGGCGAGAACCCGCCGCCGAAGCACCAGCCGTTGACCATCGCGATGGTCGGCTTGGCGTACATGCGCAGCAGCTTCCACTGCCACTGGCAGGCATCGCGGCGGATCTTCTCTTGCAGGATCTCGGGGCCGGCGTCGACCTCGCGGAAGTATTCCTTCAGGTCCATGCCGGCAGTCCACGCATCGCCGGCGCCGGTCAGCACCAGCACGCGGGCGTCGACGTCGAGTTCCAGCGCTTCGAGCACCTGGATCATCTCGGCGTTGAGCGTTGGGCTCATCGCGTTACGCTTCTCGGGGCGGTTGAACGTGACCCAGGCGATGCCCTGGTCCACCTTCACGTCCACGGTCTGCCAGCGCCCTTGGTAGTCAGCCATTTCCATCTCCTTGATCTGTCGGCTTGCTGAATTCACTCAACCTGCGGCACGGACCGCGATGCGTGCGGTGCGTGCTGGCTTGGTGGCCATTTAATATCAGGTAGCCTGATATAACAAGGAGATTATCATTGCCGTAAACCCTGATCTGGATGACACGTAGCAGAATGCGCACATCTGCAAGCTGCGACGCACCCCACACGCCATGGCGGCCACCAAGAAGATCCTCCCCAACGCACCGCAACCCACGCAGGATGCTGCTCCGGCAACATCCGCCCGACTGCCCTACCTGATCGGCCGTACGGATCGCATCGTCAAGCGCCGCCTGGGCGAGGCGTTGGCACCGCACGGGCTGACGGTGCCGCAGTTCACCGCGCTGTCGGTGTTGCACGCGCGCGGCAGCCTGTCGAACGCGCAACTGGCGGAGCGCTCGTTCATGTCGCCGCAATCGGCCAACGAAGTGGTGAAGACGATGGAAGCGCGCGGCTGGGTCACGCGCACGCCGGACCCGACGCACGGCCGCATCGTCATGCTGGGCCTCACCGACGAAGCACTTGCACTGCTGGCGCTCTGTGATGAAGCCGTCCGCCAGCTGGAGCAGGAGATGCTGCAGGGGATCGACGCCGAGCACGCCGGTCTGCTGCACGACCTGCTGTTGCAGTGCGCGCGCAACCTGCGCTGAAGGCATCATCCGCGCGGGGGACAGGGCCTTCAGCTGCCCCGGCAAGCGCCGTTATGCACTGTAATAATGTCTGATCATAGGAACATTCTTATCGCGGCATCGCGGCGCTAGAATGATTAGTCGCCGCCGGTCAGAGCGGCCCACGCCCCCATCGACGCACCGCCCGCAGCTCTCTCACCACCATGTGGATCGTCCAACTCGCGCTGCGAAGGCCGCTGACCTTCATCGTCCTGGCGCTGCTGATTCTGCTGGCCACGCCGTTCGTGCTAATGCGCATGGCGACGGACATCTTTCCGGAAATCGACATTCCGGTCTGCAGCATCATCTGGAACTACAACGGGCTGCCGTCCAAGGAGATGGCCGACCGCATCGTCACCGTCACCGAGCGCAGCCTGACGACCACCGTCAACGACATCGAGCACATCGAGTCGCAGTCGCTGGGCGGCGTCGCCATCATCAAGGTCTTCTTCCAGCCGACCGCCAATATCCAGACCGCGCTGGCGCAGATCGTGGCGATCTCGCAGGCGCAGGTGCGGCAGCTGCCGCCGGGCACCACGCCGCCGCTGGTGATCAAGTACTCCGCCTCCAGCATCCCGATCCTGCAGTTGGGGCTGTCGTCCAACACGTTGTCGGAGCAGGAGCTCAATGACGCGACGCTGAACTTCCTGCGCCCGCGCCTGATCACGGTGCCGGGCATCGCGGTGCCGTTCCCGTACGGCGGCAAGAGCCGCCAGATCACGGTCGACCTGGATACGCAGAAGCTGCTGGCGCAGGGCCTCACGCCCACCGACATCGTCAACGCGGTGAGCGCGCAGAACCTGATCCTGCCCGCCGGCACGCAGAAGATCGACGCCTCCGAATACGCCGTGTCGCTCAACGGCACGCCTGGCACCATCGCCCAACTCAACGCCATGCCGGTCAAGACCAGCAACGGCGCCACGCTGTTCCTGGGCGACGTGGCCAACGTGCGCGACGGCTTCTCGCCACAGACCAACGTGGTGCGCCAGGACGGCCAGCGCGGCGTGCTGTTGTCCATCCTGAAGAACGGCGGCGCCTCCACGCTCGATATCGTCAGCAACATCTACAAGCTGCTGCCGGTGGCCGCGTCGGTGCTGCCGCAGGACATCAAGATCACGCCGCTGTTTGACCAATCGCTGTTCGTCAAAGCGGCCATCGAGGGGGTGATCCGCGAGGCGATCATCGCCGCGTGCCTGACAGCAGCCATGATCCTGCTGTTCCTCGGCAACTGGCGCAGCACGGCGATCATCGCCGTGTCGATTCCGCTGTCGATTCTGTCGTCGATCATCGTCCTGCACCTGCTGGGCGAGACCATCAACCTGATGACGCTGGGCGGCCTGGCGCTGGCGGTCGGCATCTTGGTGGACGACGCCACCGTCACCATCGAGAACATCGAGCGCCACCTGCACGAGGGCAAGGCGCCAGTCACCGCCATCCTCGACGGCGCAGCTGAGATTGCGGTGCCGGCCTTCGTGTCGACCATTTGCATCTGCATCGTGTTCGTGCCGATGTTCTTCCTGACCGGCGTGGCGCGCTACCTGTTCGTGCCGATGGCCGAGGCGGTGATCTTCGCCATGCTGGCGTCGTACGTGCTCTCGCGCACGCTGGTGCCGACGCTGGTGATGATGCTGATGACCGGCCATACCGAAGACGCCAAGAAGCCCAATGTGATGCGTCGCATCTACCTGGCCTTCAACACGCAGTTCGAGCACATGCGCGGCAACTACGCCGCCATCCTGGGCGTATTGCTGGAGCACCGTCGCACGTTCGCGCTATCGTTCCTCGGCTTCTGCGTGGCGTCGTGCGCGCTGGTTCTGGTGCTCGGCCGCGACTTCTTCCCCGATGTGGACGCCGGCCAGATCCGCCTGCACATGCGCGCGCCGTCGGGCCTGCGCATCGAAGAGACCGCGCGTCTGGCCGACGAGGTGGAAGCCGCCATCCGCACCCTCATCCCCAAGAACGAGCTGGGCACCCTGCTCGACAACCTGGGCGTGCCCAACTCGGGCATCAACCTGTCGTACAGCAACGCCGGCACCATCGGCACGCTGGATGGCGAGATCCTGATCGCCTTGCACGAGGGCGAGCGCAAACCCAGCGCGGAGTATGTGCGCCGCCTGCGCGAAGAGCTGCCCAAGCGCTTCCCCGGTGTCGAGTTCGCTTTCCAGCCAGCGGATATCGTCAGCCAGATCCTGAACTTCGGGCTGCCGTCGGCCATCGACGTGCAGTTCTCGGGGGCGGACGTCGCGACCAACCAGCAATTGGCGGGCATGCTGGTCAACCGCATCAAGCAGATTCCCGGCGCGGTGGACACCCACGTGCACCAGCGCTTCGACCAGCCCACGCTTGCTGTCAACATGGACCGCACGCGCATCCAGCAGGTCGGTCTGCAGGGGCGCGACGTGGCGCAGAACCTGCTGGTGTCGCTCAGCTCCAGCTTCCAGACCTCGCCCACCTTCTGGCTGAACCCCGTCAACGGCGTGGTCTACCAGGTGGCGGTGCAGAGCCCACAATACCGGGTCGACTCGCTCGACGCCCTGCTGCGCACGCCGGTGGCCGGCGCGGGCGGCGGCGCCGCGCAGCCGGGCGGTCCGCAGTTGCTCGGCAACCTGGTGCAGGTGAGCCCGGGGGTGCAGCCGCAGGTGGTGTCGCACTACGACATCACGCCGGTGGTGGATGTCTATGCCTCGGTGCAGGGGCGCGACCTGGGCGCGGTCGCCAAGGACGTGCAGAAGGCCGTCGACGAGATCCGCCCCAAGCTGCCGCGCGGCGCGCAAATCACGGTGCGTGGCCAGGTGCGCACGATGCAGTCGTCCTTCATCGGCCTGGGCGTCGGGCTGGTGATGGCGATCGTGCTGGTCTACCTGCTGATCGTGGTGAACTTCCAGTCGTGGATCGACCCGCTGATCATCGTGACGGCGCTGCCGGCGGCGCTGGCGGGCATTGCATGGATGCTGTTCACGACCGGGACTACGCTGTCGGTGCCGTCGCTCACAGGGGCGATCATGACGATGGGTGTCGCCACAGCCAACTCGATCCTGCTGATCTCGTTTGCGCGCGAGCGCTTGCATGACGGCATCGCACCGGTGCAGGCAGCGCTGGAAGCAGGCTCCACACGCCTGCGCCCAGTGCTGATGACTGCCCTGGCGATGATCATCGGCATGGTGCCGATGGCGCTGGGCCTGGGCGAAGGCGCCGAGCAGAACGCGCCGCTGGGCCGCGCGGTGATCGGCGGGCTGCTGTTCGCCACGGTTTCGACCTTGTTTTTTGTTCCGGTGGTGTTTGCCAGCGTGCACAACAGATTGCAGCGGCGCGCCGCCGGACGTACCAATTTGCGGGGAAGCGAAGGACATGTCTGAGCAAACCACCGGCACCCATTCCGGGCATCTGGCGGAAGGCCCGCCGCACCACCACGTCACGGTCGACCCGATCGAGCAGGTCGACCGCGGCCGCGCCATGCGCCGGGCGCGCTGGGTGCTGGTCGTCGTTGCCGTGCTGCTGGCGCTGGGTGCGGTGCGCACGCTGGTGAGCCGCTATTACAACGCGCATGCGCTGGAGCGGCAGGTGGCCTCGCAATCGACGCGCTACGTCAACACCATCGTGCCCAAGCCAGCAGCCGGTGGCCGCGAGCTGACGCTGCCGGGCACGCTGCAGGGCTTTGTCGAATCGCCCATCTACGCGCGCACCAACGGCTACGTGCTGCGCTGGTTCAAGGACATCGGCGCCCATGTCGAGAAAGGCGAAGTACTGGCCCTGCTCGACACGCCGGAAGTCGACCAGGAGCTGAACCAGGCGCAGGCCGCACGCAACCAGGCCGCCGCGCGCCGCGCGCTCGCACAGACCTCGCTCACGCGCTGGCAAAACCTGCGCCAGAAAGACGCCGTCTCGCAGCAGGAGCTGGATGAGCGCAGCAGCGCCGCCAACCAGTCGCAGGCCGACCTGGCCGCCGCCGAGGCCAACGTGCGCCGCCTGCAGGAGCTGCAGGGCTTCCGCCGCATCGTGGCGCCGTTCGCGGGCGTGGTCACCAAGCGCAATGTCGACGTGGGTGCGCTGGTCAACGCCGGCAACGCGGGCGCCAACCGCGAGCTGTTCACGCTGGCGCAGACCGATCCGCTGCGCATCT
>CAJXMR010000001.1 GCA_913056305.1 uncultured Ralstonia sp. | reverse complement strand
CGCACCCTCCAGTGGGTACGATATTACTTCCTAATTAAACGTTACGGTTCACTAGCACCGCACTTTGCGCGGTCGCAAGTGCGGCGAGGGTGGGGTGTTGGATTGTGGAAACGCGGAAGCGCTCAGGTGGCCGCCGCCGGCAATGCCAGTCGTGCTGCCGCCAGCGCTTCGCGCAGCACCGCCATGTCGCCGATATGGTTGGCGAGCAGCAAGATGAGCTGCGCGTTGAGCATCGCGCTTTGCTCGTCGCTCAGGTTGCGGTGCGCGTCGATCAGTGCCTCGTAAAAATCGTCGGGGCGCGGTAGGTTCGGTTGGGTGTTGAGCGGCATGGCGGTCTGAATCAGGCAGTGGCGGCGGCGCGCGGCGTGGTGGCCGGCACCGAGTGGCCGGTGGCGCGACGCACGGCGGCGGCGAGCTTGGCGGTGTCGACGCTGCGCCAGCGCGCGCACACGTGCTGGTCCGGGCGGATCAGGTAGAGCGTGCCCGGGCGCGCGTCGTAGCGTTGGGCGACAAGACCGTGGATATCTTCCAGCACGGCAACGTTGGCAGAGACCGTGCCTCTGCCGCCCGCGGGAAAAATGGCCAGCGTGGGCAACGGCAGCGCGTCGACATGCTCGCCGGCGCCGCAGAAGCACAGCACAACAAAGCCTTCGCCCAGGCGGGAAAGCAGCCAGCCGGCACCGCCATCGGCGCTGCGCACCGGCGCATCGAGCGCCACGGCACCCGGCACCAGCGGTCCGGCAAACGGCGTCTCGTCCGGCGTCAGCAGCGGCGAGTTGTCCAGCACCGTCGGCATCGACAGGCGCCCGCTGTTGACCAGCGTGCGTGCAAACGGATAGTGCTTGGCCAAGCGCAGCGTTGCATCGCGGAAGACGCGGCTGACGGCGCTCTTGGGCGTGATGAAATCGGTCGAGCGGGTCGAGTGGCGGATGTTGTCGTCGGCGGCGAATTCGCGTTCGCTGGCGTAGGTGTCGAGCAGGGTGTCGGGCGCATCGCCGTTCAGGACCGCGCGCAGCTTCCACGCGAGGTTTTCCGCGTCCTGCAGGCCGCTGTTGGCGCCGCGCGCCCCGAACGGCGACACGCGGTGAGCCGCATCGCCAATGAACAGCACGCGGCCGTGGCGGAAGCGGTCCATGCGTTCGCACGAGAAGGTGTAGACGCTGACCCACTCCAGCTCGAAGTCGACGCCTTCGCCGAGCAGCGCACGCACGCGCGGGATGACGCGCTCGGGCTGGCGCTCGGCCACCGGATCGGCATCCCAGCCGAGCTGGAAGTCGATGCGCCAGACGTTGTCGGGCTGGTGGTGCAGCAGCACCGATTGATTCGGGTGGAAAGGCGGGTCGAACCAGAACCACCGCTCGCTGGGGAAGGGCGCCTCCATGCGCACGTCGGCGATCAGGAAGCGGTCCTTGAAGGTCTGGCCGTGCGCTTCCAGGCCCATCATGTGGCGCACCGGGCTGCGCGAGCCGTCGGCGGCAACCACGTACTGGGCGCGCTGCGTGTAGGTGCCGTCGGGGGTCTCGATGGTGAGCGTGACACCGTCCGCGTCCTGCACGAGACCCGTCACCTTGTTCTGCCAGCGCAGTTCGATGTTCGGCAGCGCCTGCGCGCGCTCGACGAGGAAGCCCTCGACGTAGTACTGCTGCAGGTTGATGAAGGCCGGGCGGCGGTGGCCGGTCTCGGGCAGCAGGTCGAAGCTGTAGAGCAGCTCGTCCTTTAGGTAGACCTTGCCGACGTTCCAGCTCACGCCCTTGTCGACCATGCGCTGCCCGCAGCCGAGGCGATCGAAGATCTCCAGCGAGCGCTTGGAGAAGCAGATGGCGCGCGAGCCGGTGGACAGCGTGCAGTCGTCATCGACGACGACCACGGGCACGCCTTGCTGGGCCAGGTCGATGGCGGTGGCCAGGCCGACCGGCCCCGCGCCGACGATGACGACGGGGCGCAGCGCGGCCATGGCGCCGGGCTGCTGTTCAGCGCACGGCGCGTAGGAAAAGACGCGGGTCTGGAAATCGGGGTTCATGTCTCGCTCGCACCCGCGGCGGTCGTGGCCGCCGCTTTGTCGGTGGATGTCAGGTCGTGGGAGAGGTCGCGATGGTCAGTTCTGCAGCGCCTGCCACATCTCCTGGTCGCGCTGGGCTGTCCAGATGCGCGGATGCTTGATGCCGCTGGCCTCGTCAAAGGCACGGGTCACATCGAAGGGCAGGCAGTGCTCGTAGATGAAGACCTGGCCGAACTTCGGGTCCATTGCCGCGCGGGTGTGCGCCATGGCGGCCTTGAGGTCCATCTTTTGCGCCACGGCTTCCTTGCCACGTTGGAGCAGGGTGGAGACGAAATCGCGCGTGTAGGCGAGGCCCTTGTCGACTTCGGCCGGGTTCAGCAGCGCGGGGCCGCGACCGGGGACCAGCTTGTCGGCGCCGAGCGCGCGCAGCGCGTCCAGCGTGGCGGGCCATTCTTCGAGCTGGGCATCGCCGCAGTAGCAGGCGGCGTCGTACTCGACCAGATCGCCCGAGAACAGCACCTTCTGCGACGGAATCCACACCACCGTGTCGCCCTTGGTATGGCCCGGGCCCAGGTGCAGGATCTTCACTTCCAGCTTGCCGAGGAACAGCGTCAGTTCGCGCTCGAACACCAGCGTCGGCCAGGTCAGGCCGGGCACCGTTTCGACACCCGCGAACAGGCGCGGGAAGCGTTCGATTTCGGACTTCATATCGGCCTCGCCGCGCTCGACGATCATCTCGTACGTGCCGCGGCTGGCGATGACGTTCTGCGCGCCTTCGGCAAAGTAGGCCGACGCGCCCAGCACGCGCACCGCGTGATAGTGCGACAGCACCACGTGCTTGATCGGCTTGTCGGTGATGGCGCGGATGCGAGCGATCAGGTCTTGCGCCATCGCCGGTGTGGCGGTGGTGTCGACGATCAGCACCGAGTCGTCGCCGATGATGACGCCCGAGTTCGGGTCGCCCTCGGCGGTATAGGCGTAGGCGTTGGGGGAGAGCTGGGTGAAGGTGACTTGTTTGGCCTCGAGGTCGGCTTGCGAGGCGAAGGCTTTGGCCATTCTGTCACTCCTGGTGTAGTGAGTTACGGTTGGGGGAATTATTTCGGAGATGTCGGCTGACTTGAAAGCGCTGTTGGGGTCGCACAATGCCAGCCTGCACCGAACGCGATCATCATAGTTCGAGTGGCTTCCGGATACTTCTAGGGTATACGAGAATTATGATTAGAATCATTGCTTTTACAATGCATAAAAATAGCTAAACGTAGCCGACCCACCCCGGCGTGCTACGCTCGCGGCACTTGCCGGGCGCCGCCCGGCCCGCCAACCCCGCGCCCCAAGACGTGATGGAGACACCCGAAGTCGACGACCTGCAAGCCGCGGATGCGGCTGACGCTGAAGACGCGCGCGCCAGCCGCGACCGGGCGGGCATCCAGTCCATCGAGGTCGGCTCGCAACTGCTGGTTGCGCTCACCCGGGCCTCACGCGCGATGGCGCTGGGCGACCTGGCCCGCGCGGCGGGCATGCATCCGTCCAAGGCGCATCGGTATCTGGTGAGCCTGCAGCGCGTGGGCGCGGTCACGCAGGATCCGCTGACCGGCCGCTACGAGCTCGGCCCGTTTGCGCTGCGGCTGGGGCTCGCCAGCCTCAACCGTGTCGAGGCGGTCACGCGCACCCGCCCGTTGCTGGCCAGCCTGCGCGACCAGACCGGCCACACCATCGGCATCGCGGTCTGGAGTGAACGCGGCCCGACCGTCGTCCATTGGGAAAAAGCCGGCGGTGCACCCGGCGTGAACCTGCGCATCGGCGACGTGATGCCGATGCTCAATTCCGCCACCGGCCGCCTGTTTGGCGCCTATCAGCCGATCGAGCAGACCCTGCCGCTGGTCGAGCGCGAACTGCACGCGCGCGCGGGCGACGACCTGCCGGGCCTGCCGCGCTCGCTCACGGATTACTACCGGCTCTGCGAAGACATCCGCACCGAAGGTGCCTCGTGGGTATCGGGCAGCCTGCTGCCGGGCGTGAGCGCGCTGTCGCTGCCGGTGTTTGGCGCGCGTGGCGAATTGGCGCTGGTCTTGATCGCATTGAACCTGCAGCCACTGTTCCATGCGCAGCGCGGCGGCGAGCTTGAGCTGACGCTGCGCGCCTTTGTCGAGCAACTATCCATCCTGCTGCAAGGCCCGCCGCCGGAGCCTTCCACAACGACGGCCAAGCGCGGCAGCCGGACAGACCGTTAGGGTTGTCGCCAATTTCACCCTGACGTAAAAAATTTACCATCCCGTAACTCGTGGCGCCCCCTCGCGTCCCAACGCGCGACCACCACGACTCCAATAACGAGGAGACCCATGGATTTATCGATTGCCGCCATCCTGGCGCAGGACGGCGTGACCTCGGGCGCGATCTACGCGCTCCTGGCGTTGGCGCTCGTGCTGGTGTTTTCCGTCACGCGCGTGATCTTCATCCCGCAGGGCGAGTTCGTGGCGTACGGCGCGCTCACGCTGGCCGCCATCCAGGCCAACAAGGCGCCGCTCTCGGCGTCGATGCTTGTCGCCCTGGGCGTGCTGACCTTCCTCGTCGAGATGGGCCGCACGCTGCTGCAGCCCGAGTTGCGCCTGCACGCGCTGCGCACGGGTGCCATCTACGCGGGCAAGTACCTTCTGTTTCCGCTTGCTGTGTTTGCCGCCGCAAACGTTCTGGCGCCGATGACGCTGCCGCAGCCGGTGCAGGTGGCGCTGGCGCTGCTGATCGTCATCCCCATGGGGCCGATGATCTACCGCCTGGCCTATGAGCCGCTGGCCGAGGCGAGCACGCTGGTGCTGCTGATCGTTTCGGTGGGCGTGCACTTTGCGATGGTGGGGCTGGGTCTGGTCATGTTTGGCGCGGAAGGCTCGCGCACGGATGCTTTTTCCGATGCGCGCTTCGACCTGGGCGCGCTCACCGTGTCGGGCCAGAGCCTGTGGGTGGTGGCGGTGTCTGCGCTGATGATCATGGCGCTCTACTTCTACTTTGGCCGCACCGTGTCGGGCAAGGCGCTGCGTGCGACCGCCGTCAACCGCCTCGGCGCGCGGCTGGTCGGCATCGGGACCACGCAGGCGGGGCGGCTGGCCTTCACGCTGGCGGCAGCACTCGGCGCGCTGTGCGGCATCCTGATCGCGCCGCTCACCACGGTCTACTACGAGTCGGGCTTCCTGATCGGCCTGAAGGGCTTCGTTGGCGCCATCGTCGGCGGGCTGGTCAGCTATCCGGTGGCGGCGCTGGGCGCGCTGCTGGTGGGGCTGCTGGAGTCGTATGCATCGTTCTGGGCGTCGGCGTTCAAGGAGGTGATCGTGTTCACGCTCATCATCCCCGTGCTGCTGTGGCGATCGCTCACCACCAAGCACGTCGAGGAAGAGGAGTAAGCCGATGACCACGCTCACTAAACCTTCCGAGAACGCCGGCCAGCGCGGCTGGCTGTCGCGTAACCGTCTGCTGACGGCGGCGTTCGTGATCGTGCTGGCACTGTTGCCGGTGCTGCCGACGCCCGAGTTCTGGATCACGCTGCTCAACTACATCGGGCTCTACAGCCTCGTCGCGCTGGGCCTTGTGCTGCTGACCGGCGTGGGCGGGATGACCTCGTTCGGCCAGGCGGCGTTCGTCGGGCTCGGTGCATACAGCACGGCGTACCTGACCACGCAATATGGCCTGTCCCCGTGGATCGGCCTGCTGGCCGGGCTGGCGATTACGGTGGTGTGTGCCTATGTGATCGGCCTGATCACGATGCGCATGTCGGGCCATTACCTGCCGCTGGCGACGATTGCCTGGGGGCTGTCGCTGTTCTTCCTGTTCGGCAACCTGGAATTCCTGGGCAAGTACGACGGCCTGAACGGCATCCCGGTGTTGAACGTGCTCGGCAAATCGCTGCAGAGCGGGCGCGAGATGTTCTACCTGATCTGGGCCGTGGTGGTGGTGGCCGTGCTGGCGGTGCAGAACCTGCTGAACTCGCGCCCGGGCCGCGCCATCCGCGCGCTCAAGGGCGGCGGCACCATGGCCGAGGCGATGGGCGTGAACACGGCGTGGATGAAAGTGGTGATCTTCGTGTTTGCGGCGGTGCTGGCGTGCATCTCGGGCTTCCTGTACGCGCACCTGCAGCGCGCGGTGAACCCGACGCCGTTTGGCCTGAACTACGGCATCGAATACCTGTTCATGGCGGTGGTCGGCGGCGTGGGCCACGTGTGGGGGGCGGTGTTGGGCGCCGGCCTGCTGACGATCCTGAAGGACAGTCTGCAGAGCATTCTGCCGAAGCTGCTTGGCTCCAACGGTAACTTCGAGATCATCGTGTTCGGCGTGCTGCTGGTGCTGTTGCTGCAATACGCGCGCGATGGCGTGTGGCCGTTCATCCGCAAGCTGTTCCCGTCGGCGCCGACGGCCCGTGCACCGGAAGACGCGCCGGCGCTCAAGCAGCGTGAGAAGCCGCAGGCGGGCGAGCTGATCCTCGACGTGCGTGCCGTGCGCAAGGAGTTCGGCGGCCTGGTGGCGGTGAACGACGTTAGCTTCCAGGTCAAGGCCGGCGAGATCATCGGCCTGATCGGCCCGAACGGCGCAGGCAAGTCGACCACCTTCAACCTCATCACCGGCGTGCTGCCGGTCACGCGCGGCGAGGTGCTGTACCGTGCCGAGCGCATCAGCGGCCAGCCCTCGCGTCAGATCGTCAAGCGCGGGGTTGGGCGGACCTTCCAGCACGTGCAGCTGTTGTCGGGCATGACGGTGCTGGAGAACGTGGCGCTGGGCGCCCACCTGCGTGGCGACTTTGCGGCGCAGGGGGGCGTGCTGGCCAGCGTCGTGCGCATGAATCAGGCCGAAGAGCAGAAGCTGCTGTTCGAGGCGCGCCGCCAGCTGGAGCGCGTGGGTCTGGCGGATTGCATGTATCAGGAAGCCGGCAGCCTGGCACTCGGTCAGCAACGGATTCTGGAGATCGCCCGCGCGCTGTGTTGCGACCCGGCGCTGCTGCTGCTGGACGAACCCGCCGCCGGCCTGCGCTATAAGGAGAAGCAGGCGCTGGCCGCGCTGCTGACCAAGCTCAAGGCTGAAGGGATGAGCGTGCTGCTGGTCGAGCACGACATGGATTTCGTCATGAACCTGACCGACCGGCTGGTGGTGATGGAGTTCGGCACCAAGATCGCCGAGGGCGTGCCGCAGGAGGTGCAGCAGAACCCCGCGGTGCTGGAAGCCTACCTGGGCGGCGTGGAATAAGGAGAACGGGCATGTCGATCATTCTCGAAGTGAAGGACCTGCACGTCCGCTACGGCAAGGTGGAGGCGCTCCACGGCGCCAACCTGAAGGTGGGCGCGGGCCAGATCGTCACCGTCATCGGGCCGAACGGCGCGGGCAAGTCGACCATGCTGGGCGCCATCATGGGGGCGCTACCGACCACGGGTTCGGCCAATGGCGTGGTCTCGTACCTGGGTCACAACCTGACCGGGCTGCCGGTGGAGAAGCGCGTCGCGCGCGGCATGTGCCTGGTGCCGGAGAAGCGCGAGCTGTTCGCCACCATGAGCGTGGAAGACAACCTCGTGCTCGGCGCTTACCGGCGCAAGCGGGCAGGCGAGCGCAACTACCTGGACCAGATGGAGACGGTGTACGGCCTCTTCCCGCGCCTGAAGGAGCGTCGCACGCAGGAAGCCGGCACGCTCTCCGGTGGCGAGCGCCAGATGCTGGCCGTGGGTCGCGCGTTGATGGCCAAGCCGCAGCTGCTGATGCTGGACGAACCGAGCCTCGGCCTCGCCCCGCTGATCGTCAAGGAGATCTTCCACATCATCAGCGACCTGCGCAAAACCGGTGTGGCAACGCTGCTGATCGAGCAGAACGCGCGCGCCGCCCTGCAGGTGGCCGACTACGGCTACGTGCTGGAAACCGGCGACATGACGCTCGAAGGTCCGGCGCAGGAACTGGCCGGTAACCCGCGCGTGATCGAGACCTATCTGGGGCTGGCGAAGAAGGCGGCCTGAGCGGCCCGAGCGGCGTTAGCGCGGTGGTCAATCCTCATCGTCGTCGTCATGGCGGCGATGGTGCTTGCGCCATTCGCGCTCGCGCCAGCGCTGTTCGCGCCATTGCTGCTCCTGCCATTGGCGGGCCCGCCAGTCGTCGTAGTAACCGGGCGCGGGCGCAACAATGACCGGTTGCGGCTCGACATAGACGGGCTGCGGCGCATAGACCGGGGCGGGCGCGACATACACCGGCGCGGCCGGAATACCGATTCCAATGCCCACATCAACGTGGGCCTGCGCGGCCTGGGACGACAACGCCGCTGTGGCGGCCAGCGCGCACAGCGCGGCAATTCTTTGCATGGTGAGACTCCTGAGCACGGCTGCACTCTAGTCGAGTGGTGCGCCTGCGGTCTTACAGAAGATATACGGATGTTACAAGATGTAACGATGTGGCGCCGGCGCGGCGTCAGCGGAGCGTGCATTCCATCAACTGAGCATCGCTGCCGTAGACGGCGCGCAATGCCTGGAGAGGGCCCGTATCCAAGGGGGCGGGCAGATAGCCGACCCGGCGCCAGAAACCATCCGCGCCTTGCACCGCAACCAGTCGCGATTGCTGCAAGCCTTGCGCCTGGGCCGCAGCGCATGCCGTTGCGTACAGACGCTCGCCAAGACGCCGGCCACGGCCAGGCGGGGCAATGGCCATGTCATGCACGAACCAGAGCGTGTCGGGCCCATCGGCCGCGGGCAGCGGTACGTGCAGTTTGGGCGGTGCCCATGTGTGCCACGCATGCGAGAGCAGGTAGCCGACCACCTCGGCACCCTGCAGCGCGACCAGGCAGGTGGCCGGGCTGCGTGCCCAGCGGCTGGCGAGCGCGTCGCCCGGTTCGAGGAACCCATCGCCGTAGCACGCCCTCTGCACGGCCAGGATGCCGGGCAGGTCTGCGGCAGCGACGGGGCGGATGAGGCTTTCGGACATGGCAGGCGGTTGGCCGGAAAGCTGCGGAGTTTACCGGAAGCGTTGAGCTCGCCATGCCGTTTGCGCATAACCTGGGTGCAAATCGCTATTCGCGGTGCGGCCCACGTATCCTGTAGATTCGTTGGCAGGGCAGTCCCGCCCGGCTTGAATCCCTCTTCCCAGCATGTCCCGAATCGTCTTCCTGAACGGCCAATACGTGCCGGCCGCCGAGGCCACCATCTCCATCATGGATCGCGGCTTTACCTTTGCCGATGGCATCTATGAAGTGACCGCCGTCGCGCGCGGCAAACTCGTCGACAGCGATGCCCACCTCGCGCGCCTGACGCGCTCGCTGTCGGAGATCGGCATCGACAACCCGTACACCGAGGCGGAATGGGGGCGCGTGTGCGAAGAACTGGTTGCACGCAACGGCCTGGAAGAAGGCGTGGTCTACATGCAGGTCACGCGCGGCGTGGCCGAGCGCGACTTCGGCTTTCCCGCCACCATCACGCCGACAGCCGTGGCCTTCACGCAGGTCAAGACCATCGTCGACAGCCCGCTGGCGCGCAAGGGCGCAACCGTGGTGACGGTGCCCGACCTGCGCTGGAAGCGCTGCGACATCAAGAGCGTGGGCCTGCTGCCGCAGGTGATGGCCAAGCAGATGGCCGCCCGCGCCGGCGCCAACGAAGCCTGGATGACCGACGGCGACCACGTGACCGAGGGCGCGTCGTCCACCGCCTTCATCATCACCGCGGATAAGCGCCTGATCACGCGCCCGTTGTCGAACGCCGTGTTGCCGGGCATCACCCGCGTGTCGGTGCTGGCGCTGGCGCGCGAGCATGGCCTGACGCTGGAGGAGCGCACCTTCACCGTGCAGGAGGCGCAGCAGGCGGCGGAAGCGTTCTACACCAGTGCATCGACGTTCGTGATGCCGGTGATTTCCATCGATGGCGTGAGCGTGGGCAATGGCCAACCGGGGCCGCTCACGCAGGCATTGCGTGCGCTGTATCTGCGCTTCGCGGGCATCGAGGCGGTGGAGACCGCCATCGAATCTTGACAAGGCAGCCTGCGCCAGCACGGTAAAATCGCCTGCTTAAATTTGTAGCAAGGCGAGTCGATCACATGAAGACAGGAGGCTGGCGCCAACAAGGTGCCATCGCTGCCACGGTACTGGTGGCAGCGCAATGGATGGCGATGCCCGTGTTTGCGCAGGCGCCGCCGATGCAGGCAACCGCGCCCGCAATGGGCGAGGCATCTGCCAACGCCACCACGGCGCGCCCCGCCGAGCAAGGTGAGACCGATGCGCGCTGGCGCCGCTACGTTGGCGCCTCGGGCATCGTCTCGTACGTCGACCGGCAATCGGTCAAGCCGCAGCTCGAGGCGGGCGCATCCACCGTGCATTTCGCGCTGCTGCGCAACGTGCTGCCCGATTTCACCATCAAGACCCCCGACGGCGAACCGATCCGCTCGTCGGTCAAGCAGGTGGTGCTCGATTGCGCGCGCCGTTCCTACACGGTGATCACGCAGACGCTCTACCGTGCGCGCAACGCCAGCGGCAAGCCGCTGTACCAGATCCGGTATGGCGACAAAGCACAAAGCCGCGTACTGCACGAGGGCAGCGTGTTCGATTGGATTGCCGGGCGATTCTGCGTGGCGCCACGCTGATGCATTGGTGACGCCCGCACGGCGTCGCTAGACTTGCGCTTCTTCCTCTTCGCGGCCCCGTGCGTAGGGCTGTCGCTCATGCTCAAGCTCGGGGTACCGGCGCGATGCGAAGTCGATCGCGGCTTCGTACGACCCAAACTGGTTCGATTCTGCGGCCACGCCGTCATTGACCAGAATCGCATACCACTTCCCGTATAACGGTCCGTAGACCACGACCTTGCTTTTCATTGTCTTGTCCCTGAGCTTTTTTTGTTTGAAGCCGGGACAGGCGCGGTTGGCGCGAGTCCGGCTCGCAATATCAGGCCGTGCCAGATCGTGGCGCGGCCGTCGGGTGACCCGGCGGACGATGATTGCAGCGTGATGCATACACGTCAACGTTTGCGTTGGACGCAATGTTCTAAGACGAAATGTTGAAATAGTGCCTAGGCAATTAAATTTTGTGAAATTGACAGCGCGCTTGCGTGGCCCATAAGGTCCGCAGGCGCGTCGCTCACCACATCGGCGCATTCCGGCGCGTCGTCTGCTTGTCCGGTCAATCAGACATGTGCGCGTTGCTTCCAAGTTGCTTGCTTCGGAGATCGCCGCTGATGGATTTCATCCATGCCGTATTCAAGAGCGTGCCGGAGACGGCGCTCTTCCTGTCGCTCGCCATCGGCTATGCGGTCGGCAAGATCAACTTCGGCAAGTTCCAGATCGGTGGCGTGGGCGGCTCGCTCATCGCGGCGGTGCTGATCAGCCAGTTTGGCGTGCACATCGACTCGGGCGTGAAGAGCGTCATGTTCGCGCTCTTCATCTATGCGGTCGGCTACGAGAGCGGGCCGCAGTTCTTCAGCTCGCTCAACCGCAGCACGCTGCGCGAGATCGCCATGGCGGTGTTCCTGGCGGCCAGTGGCCTCGCCACCATCCTCATCTGCGGCAAGCTGTTCGGCTTCGATAAAGGGCTCACGGCGGGCATTGCGGCGGGTGGCATGACGCAGTCGGCGGTGATCGGCACGGCGGGCGATGCCCTGTCGCGCCTGGGTTTGCCGGCCGACGAGGTGGCGCGCCTGCAATCGAACGTGGCCATCGGCTATGCGGTGACGTACGTGTTCGGCAGCCTGGGCGCCATCATCATGTGCGTGAACATCCTGCCGCGCCTGATGGGCCGGGAGCTGCGCGACGACGCCAAGCGCGCCGAGCAGGAAATGGCCGGCGGCAAGCGCCCGCTGGAGCAGGGCGAGGTGGCGTCGCTGCCGGCGCTGGTCGGCCGCGTGTACGACGTGACGACCGGCGCGGGCAAGTCCGTGCAGGACGTGGAGACCGCACTGGACGACGGCATCACCATCGAGCGCATCCTGCGCAAGGGCAAGGAACTGAGCGTCGCGGAAGACCTGCAACTGCAGCGCGGCGACCGCGTGTTGCTGATCGGCCGCCGCGAGGCTGCGGCAAAGGCGTGGACCATGCTCGGCGACGAGTCGTCCGTGTCGAGCGACCTGGACCAGCCGCTGCAGGTGCGCGATGTCGTGTTCACGCGCAAGGGCGGCAACCGCAAGACGCTGGGCGAGCTGAAGGCGCAGGCCACGCGCGACATGAAGCACGGCGTTTACATCGCGCGCATCACGCGCATGGGCAAGGCCGTGCCGCTGCTGGACGGCACCATCCTGCTGCACGGTGATGTGGTGACGCTGCACGGAGCACCGTCCGATCTCAAGCGTGCCGCAAAGGAAGTCGGCTACGCGGTGCCGCCCGGCGATAAGACCGATTTCGTCTACCTCGGCCTGGGCGTGTTGATCGGTCTGCTGATCGGCATGATCGCCGTGAAGGTGGTCGGCATTCCGCTCACGCTGGGCAGTGGCGGCGGGGCGCTACTGTCGGGGCTGGTGTTCGGCTGGTTGCGCGGCAAGCATCCGACCTTCGGCCAGCTGCCGAACGCCGCCTCGCAGATCCTCAAGGACATGGGCCTGGCCGCCTTCGTCGCGTGCGTGGGCCTGGGCTCGGGCGCGCAGGCGTGGGCGACGCTGCAGAAGAGCGGCATGTCGATCTTCATTGCCGGCGTGATCGTCACCATGGTGCCGTTGATCTTGACCTACGCCTTCGGCCGTTACGTGCTCCGCTACGACAACGTTGCCGTGCTGGCCGGTGCACTGTCCGGCTCGCGTTCGGCCAACCCCGCGTTTGGCGGCGTGCTGGAGAAAGCCGAGAGCAGCGTGCCAACCATCCCCTTTGCCATCACCTACGCGCTGGCCAACGTGCTTCTGACCTTGCTCGGTCCGCTGGTGGTCGCCTTCGCCTGACGCCTTCAACGGCCTGCCGCGCGGCGGGCTGCCCTTCATGCTGTGCTCACGGGAATCCGCCATGACGACCAACCCGACGATGAAGTCCAAGGAACTCGAAGCCCTCGGCCAACTGAGCCCGTTCGAGCTGAAGGATGTGCTGATCCAGCTCGCCCAGAGCGACTCGCAGCGCATCATGCTCAATGCCGGTCGCGGCAATCCGAACTTCCTGGCGCTGGAGCCGCGCCACGGCTTCTTCCAGCTTGGCCTGTTCGCGCTGGAGGAGTCGGAGCGCTCGTTCTCGTACCTGGCCGAGAAGATCGGCGGCATCCCGAGCAAGGAAGGTTTCGAGGCGCGCTTCGAGAGTTTTGCGCGCCGCAATGCCGATGTGCCGGGCGTGAAGTTCCTGCACCACGCGGTGTCGTACGTGCGGGATCAGCTCGGCCTGTCGGCCGAAGACTTCCTGGCGGAAATGGTCAACGGCATCCTCGGCTGCAACTACCCGGTGCCGGACCGCATGCTGAAGATCACCGAGCAGATCGCCGCGCGCTATCTGAAGCAGGAGATGATCGGCAGCGCGCCCTTCGTCGGTCAGTTCGACCTGTTTGCGGTCGAGGGCGGCACGGCGGCGATGACGTATCTCTTCAACACGCTCAAGGAAAACTTCCTGCTGGGCGCCGGCGACAAGATCGCGCTGGGCATGCCGATCTTCACGCCGTACATCGAGATCCCGGAGCTGAACAGCTACCAGTTGGTCGAGGTCAAGCTCGATGCCGATCCGTTCCACGGCTGGCAATACAGCGATGCCGAGCTGGAGAAGCTGCTTGACCCGAGCGTCAAGGCGTTCTTCCTGGTCAACCCGAGCAACCCGCCGTCGGTCAAGATTTCCAGTGCAGGCCTGAAGAAGCTCAAGGCCATCGTCGATGCGCGGCACAAGGCCGGCAACGACCTGATCATCCTCACCGACGATGTGTACGGCACCTTTGCGGATGACTTCGTCTCGCTGTTTGCGGTGGCGCCGTACAACACCATCCTCGTGTATTCGTATTCCAAGTACTTTGGCGCGACGGGCTGGCGGCTGGGCACCATCGCCACGCACCAGAAGAACGTGCTGGACGACAAGCTGGCCGCGCTGCCCGAAGACAAGCGCCGGATCCTGCACCAGCGCTATGCGTCCATCACCACCAAGCCGGATCAGCTCAAGTTCATCGATCGTCTTGTCGCGGATAGCCGCACGGTAGCGCTGAATCACACGGCGGGGCTGTCCACGCCGCAGCAGGTGCAGATGGCGCTGTTCTCGCTGTACGCGCTGATGGATCAGCCGGATGCCTACAAGGCCGCCGTCAAACGCCTGGTGCGCGGGCGCAAGGCGGCGTTGTACCAGGCCATCGGCATCGAAGCCGACGCGGACGAGAACGACGTCGCCTACTACAACATCCTCGACGCCGAGGTCATCGGCAAGAAGACCTACGGCGACGCCTTCATCGACTGGTTCATGACCAAGACGAACCCGTCTGAGGTGCTGTTCCGGCTGGCGAAGGAGAGCGGGGTGGTGCTGCTGCCGGGGCGTGGCTTCGGCGCGCTGCATCCGTCGGTGCGGGTGTCGCTGGCGAACCTGAATGAGCCGGACTACGTGCGCATCGGCGCGACGCTGCAGCGCTTGCTGGAGGAATACCACCAGCGTTGGCTGCAGGAGACCGGCCAGGCTTGAGCGCGGGTCAGGCCAGGGCCGGTGCGGCCTCGGCTGGCACCGGCTGCAGCGTGCCGCTCACGCGGGCCCGCTTCAGCGCGGCGGGCTCGTCGCCGGATTCCACGTAGTCGGCAAAGCGGCGGATGCAATCCGCCACCCAGTCGGGCCGGCGCAACGGCAGCCAGTGCCCGGCATCCACCTCGTGTCGCCAGTAGTGCGGCACCCAGGCCTCCACCGCGCGCGTCACCGCGGGGCCGACATAGCGATCGCGCGTCGGCACGATCAGTTGCACCGGCGCATGGGGCGTGCGCGCCTGCGGATGCGCGAATCGCTCCCGCATGTTGGCGCGATACATCTGCAGGCCGTTGCAGGCGTCGCGCAGCAGCGTCGGGCGCGGGGCGATGCCACGGATGCCTTCCGTCTTGCGCAGCCACCACGGCCACGCGCGTGCCATCCACCGCCAGCCCAACTCCGGCACCAACGGCAGCTGGAAACCCCCCACGTACCACGATTGCAGCCGCTGTTGCCACACCCGGCGCCGCGCCGCCCAGGTGCCCTCGGCCAGTTGCGCCTGTACCCAGTGGCCGACGTGGTCCAGGCAGGGCCCCGAGATCGATGTGTAGGACGCGATGCAGCCGTGCAAGCGCTCGGTGGTCACCGCCTCCCAGCTATGGATCGAACCCCAGTCATGCCCGACCAAGTGGAAGCGCTCGCCCGGTAGCAGCGCTTGGGCAATGGCTGCCAGGTCCTCGGCGAAGTGTTCGATGCGATAGCCGGCAAGATCGGCCGGGGCATCGGACAGCCCCGCGCCGCGTACATCGAAGGTGACCACCCGACTATGGCGCACCAGCGCGTCGCGCACGCCGTCCCACACGCTGCTGTCGTCCGGATAACCGTGCACAAGCACGACCGCCGGACGCTGGCGGGCGACGGTGTGCTTGGGCTGGGCCACGCTGGCATGCAGGCGGATGCTGCCGGAGCGGACCACGTGCGTGGTCTGCAGGATGCCGGGCGGCAGGCGCTTGGGCGAAGCGGGTGAGGTGGGGGTGGGCATCGATCCATCTCCGGATGATCGAATTGTGACATCGTTCGATGGCATGGTATGGGGTGCGCGGGGCGTTTGACAATGGTCATGTTGGCCTCCTGCATCGCTTCACAATTCCCGTGATTTCTCCTGATAGTTCCCTTAGAATGCGAACGCGAATTGTTCCTATTACTATTATTTGGTGCGCTTTGGCGCACGTTTGCGACGCCGGCAACAGGGAAATGCAAGAAAAAGAACAGGGAGAACGCGGCGCGTTGATGCGTCGTGTGATGCGGGCGACATGGCTCGCCGCAGTTGCGATGGCTGTGACGGCGTGCGGTGGCGGCGGAGACAGCAGTTCTTCGAGCATCGCCACTACCGCGGGGAGCGCCCTGTCGCCGATGGCGCAGGTTGGCAAGGCGATCTTCTTCGACCAGACGCTGTCGGCCTCGGGCAAGCAGTCGTGCGCGTCGTGCCATGAGCCGTCGCGCGGGTTTACCGATCCGAACGGGCTGGCGGTGTCGATCGGCGGGCCGAACTCCGACCTGCCGGGCCTGCGCAACGCGCCGTCGCTCAACTACGCGTCGTATACGCCGACCTTCCAGACCGACAACACGGGCAAGACCTCCGGCGGCTTCTTCCGCGATGGCCGCTCGCCGTCGCTGATGGATCAGGCGCAGCAGCCGTTCACCAACCCGTTCGAGATGGCCAATGCCTCGGCGGATGATGTGCTCAAGACGCTGCTGACGCGCCCATACCTCGACCAGTTCACCGCGGTCTTCACCAAGGCCGGCATCCAGGACAGTACGACCGCGATGCAGAGCATCGGCCGGGCGCTGGCCGCCTATCAGTCCGAAGACCCGAGCTTCCACACCTTCGACAGCAAGTACGACGCTTATATCGCCGGCAAGGCGACGCTGACCGCTGCCGAGCTGCGCGGCCTGCTGCTGTTCAACAACCCGACCAAGGGCAACTGCAACGCCTGCCATCTCTCGACGGCCAAGGGCGGCACGCCGGCGCTGTTCACCGACTTCACCAACGACAACGTCGGCATCCCCCGCAACTGGAGCATCGCGGCCAACCAGGAAGGCACCACGCTGCCGTACGTGCCCAAGAACGGCATCGCGCTGGGCGATCCGAACTACAGCTACTACGACCTGGGCCTGTGCGGTCCGCTGCGGACGGATTTCCGCGTGGGTGGCTCGACCTGCGGCCGCTTCAAGGTGCCGACGCTGCGCAATATCGCGCTGACCGGCCCGTACTTCCACAACGGCGTGTTCCAGACGCTGGACCAGGTGGTGGCGTGGTACGTCACGCGCGATACCGATCCGGGCCGCTGGTACGTCAAGGCCGACGGCACGCCCGACGTGCCGTACAACGACCTGCCGGTCGCCTTCGACGGCAATGTCAACGTGGCGGAGGTGCCGTACAACCCGGCCGCCGCGCCGTCGCTGACGAACCAGGAGATGAGCGACGTCGTGCACTTCCTGTGCACGCTCACCGATGGGTTCGACCCGGCCAATCCGTCCGCCTACAACGTGCCTGCGCAGTGTCAGTCCACGGCTGCCAGCGTTGGGGCCGCACGCATCCAATCCGTCTCGGTATCTGGAGCCACAGGCGCCAAGACGAGCACCTCCAAATAAACCATTCAAGACACCAAGGGAGCGTCACAGCATGAAACGAACCGCCTTGTCGGCCGCCGCCGCCATCGCACTGATGGGGGCCGGCGCAGCGAATGCCGCCACGACCTCGCAACTGGAGCAGAAGCTCGATGCCATGGCCGCGCAGATCGACGCGCTCAAGGCCGAGCTGAAGGAAGTGAAGGCACAGAACGCCTCGCTCGCCACGCAGCAGCAGACGCAGGCCAAGGCTCAGGCGCAGCAGGGTGCCGACCTGCAGACCGTGCAGCAGACGGTGCAGACCGCGCAGCTCGCATCGTCCAAGCCGTCGCCGCTTGATAACCTCACCCTGTGGGGCTACGGCGAAGCCAACTACAGCCGCCCGACTCGCGCCTCCGAAAAAACCAAGGCCGACCTCGCGCGCGCCGTGTTTGGCATCGGCTATCGCTTTGACGACAAGACGCGCTTCAACTCGGAGTTCGAGATCGAGCACGGCGTCACCTCGTCGTCCGACGTGGGGGAATTCGAGGTCGAGCAGTTCTATATCGACCACAAGCTGACCGACAAGGTGGGCCTGAACGCGGGCCTGTTCCTGATCCCGACGGGCTTCATGAACCGCAACCACGAGCCGACCAACTACTACGGCGTGCATCGCAACTTTGTCGAGACGCTGATCATCCCGAGCACGTGGCGCGAGGGCGGCCTGTCGCTGTACGGCGATACCGATATCGGGCTGAACTGGAACGTGGGCCTGACCACCGGCCTGGACCTGGCCAAGTGGAACTTCAACCCGGAGAACCCGCTGTTCAGCTCCGCGCTGGAGATGCAGAACAACGCCATCGCTCCGATGCAGACGTCGCACCAGGAGCTGGGGCTGGCCAACGCCAAGAACCTGTCGCAGTACGTGGCGCTCAACTACACCGGCATCTCGGGCCTGACGCTGGGCGGCTCGGTCTTCACCGGCAAGAGCAGCCGTGCGAGCACCGAAGCTGCGCTGCCGGATCAGCGCGCCACGCTGTATGAGGCACACGCGCGCTGGACGCCGGGCAAGTGGGATCTGTCTGCCTTGTATGCACGCGGCACGTTCAGCAACACCGCCGCCGCCAACCAGCTGAACCCCGGCGCGGCCAACCCGATGCCGGCGGCGTTCTACGGCTGGTTCATGCAAGCGGCCTACAACGTGTGGCAGAAGGGCGATTACCGCCTGGCGCCGTTCGTGCGCTATGAGCGCTACAACATGGGGGCGAAGTACGAAGGCCTGGCGCCGGGCTTCACGTCGCCGGCCGGCTGGCCGTCGATGTCCGACACGGTCTACACCATCGGCGCGAACTTCTACCTGAACCCGAACGTGGTGTTCAAGATCGACTACCAGCGCTTCACGCAGAACCGCGATTTCTCGCGCGTGGATCTGGGCCTGGGCGTGTCGTTCTAAACTGCGTAGCGTTTGAAGGAGAGGAGGCGCCATGCGTTATCAACCGGTTCCCATCGTCCTGGTCTGTGCCGCCGCGGTTGGCGCGCCGGGGCTGGTCGTCACCAAGGCCTTTGCCGCGGACTACCTGAGCGTCGAGCAGGCCCAGAAGGCGATCTTTGCCGATGCGACCAGCTTCGAGCCGGTAGCGCTGGCGCTCTCCGCCGACCAGCTCAAGCAGCTGGCCGACCGCGCCGGCGGCCCGGCCCGCCCAGGCACGTGGCGTGTGTGGCGTGCCGTGCAAGGCGACAAGCCGCTCGGCTACGTCATCACCGACGCGGTGATCGGCAAGTTCGAGCTGATCAGCTACGCGGTTGGCCTCAACCCGGCCGGCGATATCGTCGATGTGGAGATCCTCTCCTACCGCGAGAGCCACGGCTACGAGGTGCGCAACAAGCCGTGGCGCGCGCAGTTCACGGGCAAATCGGCCAAGGCGCCGCTGCGCATCGGCGAGGACATCAACAACATCAGCGGCGCGACGCTGTCGTGCACGCACCTGACCGACGGCATCCGGCGCATCGCGGTGATGGCGCAGCTGGCGCTGGTGAAGGGCTGACGTCGCGGTGCGGGCCATCGGTATACTCGCGCGGTTAACTTGCTGACCTGTCCGCTGTCATGTCGTCTGCTCCCCGGTTTGCCCATCACGTGCGCGAAAGCGCCTTCCGCCTGACGCCGCGTCGCCGCTGGATGGTGTACGGCGGGTTTGCCGTGCTGCTGCTGACGGGGCTGGTCTGGCTGGCGGTGCATTTCATCGACGACGGCAGCGAAGGCGGCATGGCTGCGCTGGCGTGGAGCATGAAGTTGCACGCCGCCGCCGCCATGGCGAGCCTGTTCCTGTTCGGCATGCTGTGGGGCCCGCACATCCGCAATGCGTGGGTGCGGCGGCGCAATCGCGCGGCGGGGGCGGTGTTCGGCGCGTTGACGCTGACGCTGGTGGTGACGGGCTACGCGCTGTACTACGTCAACGGCGAGCTGCCGCGCCAGTGCGCGGAAGTCCTGCACTGGATTGCCGGAGTGATGGTGTGCGTGGCCCTGTGGGTGCACATCATCGTCGGCCGCAAGCGGCGCAAGGCCGCGGCGGCGTTTCAGATGTAAGGCTCAGTCGAGTTCGCCCTGCAGCAACGGCGTTGCGGCCGTGAATGCGGCGAGGTGTTCCAGCAGCGTGCGCACCTTGCGCGGCATCTGCTGCTGCGGCCACACGGCATAGATCGGCCGCTGCGGGTTGCGCCAGTCGGCCAGCACGCGCACCAGCCGGCCCGCCCTAATGGCTTCGTGGCAGAGCGTGTGCGGGCAATAGAGCAGGCCGAGTCCGGCTTCCGCCAGGGTCACGGCCAGTTCGATGTCGTTCAGGCCGCAGCGGCCGGACGGGGTGAGCTCGACCGTCTCGGCGCCATCCAGCGAAGTGAAGCGCCACGTAGACAGCGGCTTCGACACCAGCAGCGCGTGCGACTCCAGCTCGCTTGGATGCGTCGGCGCACCGTGCATAGCCACATACGCCGGCGCCGCCACCAGCGCCATCCCGATCATCCCCAGCCGGCGCTGCCGCAGCTTCGGATCGTCCTGCTGGCCGACGCGGATGGCGAGGTCTGCGCCATGTCGCCACACGTCTTCATTCTGGTTGCTCAAAGACAGTTCTAGCCGGATCTCCGGCCATGCCGTCAGGAAGCTCGCCCATGCCGGCGCCAGGATCCCGCGCGACAGGTTCAGCGGCGCCAGCACGCGCAACGTCCCTTTGACCTGGTTGAGATCGTCGTCGAGCGTGGCGGTGGTCTGCGCGAGCGCAGTCAGCAGCGGGCGGCATTGCTCGTAATAGAGCAGGCCCTCGGGCGTTGGCTTGAGGCTGCGCGCGCTGCGCAGCAGCAGCTGACAGCCGAGGGTGGTCTCCAGCTTCTGCAGCCGGCGCGTGAGCGTGGCCGGCGGCAGGCCGGCATGGCGCGCGGCCGCCTGCAGGCTGCCGTGATCCACGATCGACACGAACAAGGCCAGGTCATCCAGCATGATTCCGAGTTTGGAATTTAAGTTTGTGAAAACGTATATGGTTTCATAAATCGACGTTGACTAGCATAGCGTCATTCCCAATCGCTGTGTTGCCAGGAGCACTACCATGTCGACGCCCACTCGCCTTCGCATTACCTTCGCGCTGCTGATGTCCGGTCTGATGTCGCTGTTGATGACGGGCTGGATCGGCTGGATCAACGCCGGTTTCGCGGCGGATTTCTTTGCCCGTTGGGCGCACGCCTTCGTGCTGGCCTGGCCGGCGGCGTTCAGCATCGTGCTGGCGACCGGCCCGACCGTGCAGCGCTTCAGCCAGCGGCTGGTGACGGGTTGATTGCCCCGGCCCCTCGGTGCCGCGTGCAGTCAGCCCAGCGCTTCGATGCGCTTGAGCCACGCACTCTGCTCGAATGCGTCGGTCAGGTAGTCGATGAAGGCGCGCACCTTGGGCGGCGTGAGGCGGTAGTGCGCGTAGTAGATGTAAATGGTGCCGCCCGTGGCCGGATAGCCAGGCAGCACCTGCACGAGCCGCCCATCGTCGAGATAGGGCAGCACGTGGTGCGCACCCAGCCGCGCGAGCCCCATCCCCGCGACCGCCGCCTCGCAGATCGCATCCAGATCGGTCAGCACCAGCCGCCCGTCGACCGGCACGGTGACGGTGTCGCCGCCCACGTTGAATTCCCAATCGCGCAGCCGCCCCGTGGTGGCCGAGCGCAGGCGGATGCAATCGTGGTGGGCCAGGTCGGCCAGCGTGGCCGGGGTGCCGTGCGCGGCCAGATAGGCGGGCGAGGCCACCGTCAGCGGCCGGATCGGCGCCAGGCGGCGCGCCACCACATTGGCATCGGCCTCGATGCCGGCGCCGATGGCCGCATCGAACCCTTCTTCGACCAGATTGACCTGACGGTTCTCGAAGCTCCAGTCGAGCCGGATGGCCGGATAGCGCGCGAGAAACGCGGGCATGAGCGGCAGCACGTACTGGCGGCCGAAGCCGGGCGCGACGCTCACGCGCAGGGTGCCGGCGGGCTGGGTGTCACGCTCGGTCAGCGTGGCCATGGCCTGGGCCAGCGCGCGGGCGGCAGTGGCGGTTTCCGCGTAGAGGCGCTCGCCGGCTTCGGTTGGCGCCAGGCTGCGGGTGGTGCGCTGGAACAGGCGGGCGCCCAGCTCGCGCTCCAGCTTTGCCACGTGCTTGCTCACGGCGGCGGGTGTCAGGCCCAGGCGGCCCGCGGCGGCCGAGAAGCTGCCGGCTTCCACCGTTTTCAGAAAGCTCTCCAGGCTGCGCAGGTCGTCCACGGCAATTCGATCCAATTCGTTGAAATTGATTCGAATGATTATGGACTAATCGGCGTCAATCGAGCGGGCTACGATGGTGTGCATCGACCCCGTGTGGGTCACACCTATTGCAACGGAGCACAGCATGCCCAACCCCATCCTCGTCACCGGCGCCACCGGCAACATCGGCCGCGAACTCGTGAAGCAGCTCAAGGCGGCCGGTGCGCACGTGATCGCCGGCTCGCCCAGCGGCGAGAGCGTTGCGCGCCTCGTCGAAACCCGGCATGTCGACTTTGTCGATCCAGCCAGCCTGAAGCGCGCATTCCAGGGCATCGACACGCTGTTCCTGCTGTTCCCGCTGCAGGCCAACATGGTGGAGCTCGCGCGCAACGCCGTGGCCGCTGCCAAGGCCGCCGGCGTGAAGCACATCGTGCGCTCGTCCGGCGCCGGCGCCGATGCATCGAGCCCGGTCGCCATCGCCCGTGTGCAGGGGGAGATCGATCAACTGGTCATCGACTCGGGCATCGCCTACACGCTGCTGCGGCCGAACAGCTTCATGCAGAACTTCCTGAACTTCTATGCGGGCATGATCCGCGGCGGCGCGTTGTATCTGCCGCAGGGGCAGGGGAAGGTATCGTTTGTCGACACGCGCGACATCGCTGCCGTTGCAGCGGCGGTCCTGCAGCAGCCGGCCGACCACGCCGGCAAGGTCTACACGCTCACCGGCGGCGAAGCCCTCTCCAACGCGGATGTGGCGGCCTGCATCGGCGCGGCGCTGGGGCGCACGATCAGCTACGTGCCGGTATCGGACGAGGCGGCCATCACGTCGATGCGCCAAGCCGGCATGACTGCCTGGTCCATCGAGACGCTGATGAGCCTGAACCGCATCATCGCGGCCGGCTACACGGCCGAGGTCAGCCCCGACGTGCAGCGTGTGCTGGGGCGCGCGCCGATTCGCTTCGATCGTTTTGTAGCCGACAACCTGGCGGCCTGGCGCTGACCTGCATCAACGGGCACCGCTACATGTGGACATCGCTGTGCCCGGAGGCATCGAAGTCCGGAAACTCGTCGTCGAGGATCTCGTAGACGGCCCCGGCCTTGCCGGACAGCTCAATGGGCACGCGGCCCTGCAGGTGCTCGTCGGAACGCAGCCATTTGTAGGCGAGCTGCACGTCTTCGAGGCTGGGATCGAGGTCGAGAATCCGCGCGAGCACTTCCGCCTCGAACGGGCCGATGATCGCGCGGATCTCGCGTGCACTGGGGTGGCTTCGGGATGCGGTTTTCATGATGGTGGTCTCCCGTGGCAGAGCAAGCGGCCTGCTGGAACACGCATCGAACATGCCCAAGCGATGTCGGCAAATCGGGCAATGGGCAACGGCGCAAAAGAAAAGCCCGCCAGGCGGCGGGCTTAGAAGGTTGACAGCAGGAAAGACCGATCAACTCGGTTGAACAGGCTTGCGGGATACGGATTCCCCAATCGCAGCACCGCAAGCCTTACCGCGTATCGCAGCGGGAACACGGCAAACATCGGACCAGACGCGCGGCGCGGATTCCCCAATACACGCCAATCGCCTGTCCTTGCCGCGTCTGACTGCAGAAACGCGTCGACTACCTGACACCCGACCGATCCCATCCTGTCGCTGTTGCGGCGCACCGGCTGCAGATCGTCGCCAAGCAGTGGTTGCACTGTATTGCGCCGAGGCTTTCGTCAAACTTTCGCAGACGTGCCAAGAGCGTAGGTACTTTCCCGCCTTGGGGTTTGTCCGGCGCGGGAGATGTGCCGTGCAGGGCGCGCAAAGGCATGGGGTGCCACAATGCAGACCCGCTCAACGCACATCACGCCACATGACCGCAGCCACCGATCTGCTGATCCGTCCCGTACAACCGGACGATTTCGCGCAATGGAAGCCGCTCTGGGACGGCTACAACGCCTTCTACGGCCGGCACGGCGACACCGCGCTGCCCGATACCGTCACGCAGACCACGTGGCAGCGCTTCTTCGACGACCATGAGCCCATCTACGCCATCGTTGCCGAGCGTGATGGCCTGCTGCTCGGCATCGTGCACTTCCTGTTCCATCGGAGCACGACGCAGGTGCAGATGACCTGCTACCTGCAGGACCTCTTTACGGCCGAAGCCGCGCGCGGGCAGGGCGTGGGACGTGCGCTGATCGAAGCCGTCTATCTCCGGGCGGCCGAAGCCGGCTTGCCGCGCGTCTACTGGCACACGCACGAGACCAACGCGACCGCCATGAAGCTCTACGACACCGTGGCGGAAAAATCGGGCTTCGTGGTCTACCGCAAGTTTCTCTAGGCCAGGACGCCCGGGGCGGGTGAGGGCTGTGTGAGGGCGGCGGTTACCTCGCCACGCGGAATACGCTCACCGCGCGCGTCAGCTCCTGCGCCTGTTCTTCCAACGACTCGGCGGCAGCGGCTGCCTGCTCGACCAGCGCCGCATTCTGCTGCGTCACCTGGTCCATCTGCGTGACGGCCTGGTTGACCTGCTCGATGCCGCTGCTCTGTTCAGCCGAGGCGGCGCTGATCTCGTCCATGATCTGCGTGACGCGTGCGATGGCTCCGACGATGCGTTCCATCGTCGCGCCGGCTTCACCCACGAGCGTGGAGCCGGTCGCCACACGGTCCGCCGATTCGCTGATCAGCGACTTGATCTCCTTGGCCGCTGCGGCCGAGCGTTGCGCGAGCGTGCGCACCTCGCCCGCCACCACGGCAAAGCCGCGCCCTTGCTCACCCGCGCGCGCGGCCTCCACGGCGGCGTTGAGCGCGAGGATGTTGGTCTGGAACGCGATCCCTTCGATCACGCCGATGATGTCGACGATCTTGCGGCTGCTGTCGCTGATCGCGCCCATGGTGGAGACCACGCGCGCCACCACCTCGCCGCCCTGGCTGGCGGTGGTCGATGCGTCGCCGGCCAGGGTGCTGGCGTGGCGGGCGTTGTCGGCGTTCTGGCGCACGATGCCGGTGAGTTGCTCCATGCTCGACGCGGTTTCTTCCAATGAGGAGGCTTGCTCTTCCGTGCGCTGCGACAAATCCGCATTGCCCGCCGCAATCTGCCGCGAGGCCACGTTGATCTGCTCGATGCCGGTCTGGATGCGTGCGACGGTGCCGGTCAAGGTGCCTTGCATCGTATGCATGGCATGCAGCAGGCTCGAGCGGTCATCGGCGCGCAGTGCCACCGGCACCGACAGGTCACCCGCTGCAATCTGCGTGCAGACGGCGGCGGCATAACCGGGCTCGCCGCCCAGGCTGCGCTTGATGTTGCGGATCAGCGCCAGCATCAGCACCGTCAGCAGCAGGCCGATGACCAGCACGATGGCCGTGCCCTCGAGCGTGTGCTCGCGCAGTACCACGTCGATGTCGTCGATGTAGGCACCGGTGTAGACGTGCCAGTCCCAGTCGGGCAGGTATTGCGCGTAGGTGAGCTTGGGCACCGGGGTTTCCGAACCCGGGCGCGGGAATTCATATTGGACGAAGCCGGTGCCGACCCCGATGATGCGTTTGACCGCCAGCACGCCCTTGGGGTCGTTCAGCGTGTCGACGTGCTGGTTCTCGGACGTGGCCTTGACCGGCAGCAGGCGGATGATCAGCCCCGAATCGATCACGCCGATATAGCCGTTCTTGCCGAAGCGGATGGGGCGCAGCGCCTCCAGCGCGGCGCGCTTGGCGTCGTCCACCGGCATGGCTTGCTTGGCGGCACGGTCCTGGTACGACTTGATGACGGCAGTGGCGCTTTCGATCTGGTGCTGCAGGTCCAGGCGCTTCTCGTTCATCATGGTCGCGCGGTTGGCCAGCAGGCCGATCGCCAGCAGCACGATCAGGCTCGCCCACAGCAGCGCAAGCGTGGCGTACAGCTTGGCGTTCAAGGTCAGTCGTTTCATGTTGTCGTTGTGGTCTGGTGCGTGTCTCCGTCGCGTTCCGGCCAGCATGAACCCGGCCGCCCCCTGCGTGCGACAGCAAGACATACGGCAACCAGTTGCATATCTGAAGGGGCTTCCCCCGAAAGAGGGATGCGGTGCCCAATCGTGCGTTCTGGCAAAGCGCCGTGCGAACGCGATATCGGCATGTGGGGTGGATCGGCAGACTGTGTTTGAGCCGCCATGTCGGCGGGCCAACCCAGATGCACAGGAGTGTTCGATGTCTGCCAACGAAATCCGTCCGCCGGTTCCGCCGTTTACGCTGGAGTCCGCCACCCAGAAAGTCCGCTTGGCCGAAGATGGCTGGAACAGCCGCAACCCCGAGAAGGTCGCACTGGCCTACACGCCCGACAGCCAATGGCGCAACCGCGCGGAGTTCGTCACCGGCCGCGAGCAGATCGTCGGCTTTCTCACGCGCAAGTGGCAGAAGGAGCTGGACTACCGCCTGATCAAGGAGCTGTGGGCCTTCGGCGGCAACCGCATTGGCGTGCGCTTTGCCTACGAGTGGCACGACGATTCCGGCAACTGGTACCGCTCGTACGGCAACGAGAACTGGGAATTCGATGCGCACGGCGTGATGCAGCGTCGCTATGCGTGCATCAACGACGCGCCGATCAAGGAAGCCGAGCGCAAGTTCTTCTGGGCATTGGGCCGCCGCCCGGATGACCACCCCGGTCTGTCGGACCTGGGTTTGTGATGGCGTGATGCCCGGTCATTGGCCGGGCTTTTTTCATGCGCCGTGCAGCCGGTCGAGCGCGTGGTGCCGCCAGTTTGACGGGCTGTCGCCAACCAACCGCTTGAACACCGTTGAGAAATGCGCCTGGCTCTGGAAGCCGACCTCCAGCGCGATGTCGACCACGGTGGCCTCCACCCGCATCAGCAAGAGCTTGGCGCGCTCCACGCGCCGGTGAAGAAGGTAGTCGTGCGGACGCACGCCGGTGGCCGCACGGAACTGCGCCGCGAAATGCATGCGCGTCAGGCCGGCCGCGCGCGCCACGTCTTCCAGCCGCACCGGGCCGCCGAGGTTCGCTTCGATATAGGCCGTCGCCAGCTTCAGGCGCCACAGCGGCAATGGCGACAGCGCCGGCCGTGCGCGCGGCGGCTGCACGGCGGACCGGCAATTGACAGAGATGGCGGATACAGCGGTGGTCACGTGGATAGCATGAGACAAGTCTGTCTACATGATTGAGTAGACAGGTCTGTCTGTCAAGACCATACTGCGACCATCCCTCGCAAAGGCATCGACATGGCCAAGGCAGCCGAACCTCTCTCCGCCCGCGAACGCATCATGGAAACGGCCGAGCGCCTGTTCCTGCAGGAAGGCTTTCGTGCCACCGGCATTGACCGGATCATTGCCGAGTCGGGCGTGGCGAAGATGTCGCTGTACCGGCATTTCCCATCCAAGAGCGACTTGATAGCCGCCTTTCTGGAGGCGCGGCACGAAAGCTGGATGGCGTGGTTCCGGGATGAGACCGAAGCGCGCCTCGCCAAGCGCGCCGATCTGGACGTGCTGGCCGACGTGCTGGCGGCGTGGTTCCAGACCGAGACCTACCGCGGCTGCGCGTTCATCAACCTAGTGGCCGAATCCGGCACCGAAACCGGCGACGCACAACTGGTGGAAAAAGCCGTGGCGCACAAGGCCGACCTCGGCGCGTATCTTGCCGAGCTGGCGCGCCGTCTAGGCTACGCACGCCCAAAGGCCATCGCCGAAGAGGCGTTGCTGTGCGTGGAGGGGATGATCGTGCGCTACCAGATGACCGGCGACCGTGCTGTCATCGATGCCGGCCGGCGCCTGCTGGCCCGGTTGAAGTAAGCGCGGCGCCAAGACCGGCACCGGGCGCGCCATCCGGCCGATTGGCCGGTGTCAGGCGCCAGAATTTTCCGAGCGAATAGGGGTAATCCCGCATCTTCGTTTTCGAGGACGCGGTCTATAGTTACACCTGTGTTCCAGATATTAACAGACGTTTCATAGGTAAAACAAGCGAAACGTGATGGAGTCGACAGAAATGCAGCCGCAATTCAACCCCGAACTCGCTCCGTGGGAGCAGGCTTCCCCCAACAACGTCGCCGGCAAGGGCCGCATCGAGCGCCCCGGCCACGTCGGCAACATCGTGTGGCAGACCCGTGCCACCGAGCCGAGCGCGTACGAGAACCAACTGGCCGATGGGCTGGAAGCGGCGTTCTCGGGTGGGGCGCAGACGCCGGCGGACATCGTCGTCGTGCTCAACGCACGCGGCCTGCGCACGCAGGCGGGCGAGGCCTGGACCGAAGACGCCTTCCTGGCCGAGATGCGCCGCTTGGGCGCCTGATCCACAACCGATTCGACGCCGCGCCGCCCGCAGAGGCGGCCACGCAACCCCATCAAGTGAGGCAAGCAATGGAAGGCAACAAGGAAGCGCAGAAGGACGCGCGCATCAACACCGGTCTGCGCAACTACTGGTATCCGGTGGCCGCATCGTGGAGCGTGAAGAACGCGCCGGTGGGCATCACCCGCCTGAGCCAGAACATCGTGCTGTGGCGCGATGCCGATGGCCAGGTGCAGGCGCTGGAAGATCGCTGCCCGCACCGTGGCGCGCGCCTGTCGATGGGCTGGAACCTGGGCGACCGCGTGGCCTGCTGGTACCACGGCGTGGAGGTGGGCGGCGACGGCCAGGTCAAGAGCGTGCCGGCAGTCGACAGCTGCCCGATGGAAGGCAAGACCTGCGTGCGCAGCTACCCGGTGCAGGAACACGCCGGCGCCATCTTCCTGTGGTTCGGCGACAAGGCGCCGTCGTCGTTTGAAGACGCGGTCGGCACGCTGCGCCTGCCCGAGCAACTGACCGGCGACGAGCACAGCCACTTCCTCTGCGTCGCCCACTGGGACGTCAACTACCGCTACGCCATCGACAACGTGATGGACCCGATGCACGGCGCCTACCTGCACGCCGTGTCGCACTCCATGGCCAGCGGCGAGAAGAAGGCCGTGATGGAAGTGGTCGAGACCGAGACCGGCATCATGTTCCAGAAGACCGGCCAGCGCGGCGTGAACTTCGATTGGGTCGAGTTTGGCGAGACCGGCACGATGTGGCTGCGCCTGTCGATTCCGTACCAGCCGAAGGTCGGCCCGGGCGGCCCGTTCACCATCATCGGCATGGCCACGCCGGTGGATGAGGAGCACTGTATGGTGTTCTTCTGGCGCACGCGCCAGGTGCAGGGCTGGGAGCGCGACGTGTGGCGCTTCCTGTACCGCAACCGCCTGGAAGGCCTGCACTGGGATGTGCTGGAGCAGGACCGCGTGGTGCTCGAATCGATGGCGCCGCAGGCGCGCGAACACGAGACGCTGTACCAGCACGACATTGGCATCACGCGCATCCGCCGCGTGCTGTCGCGCCGCGCCGCCGCCGAACTGGCCGACGAGCCGGTCGCCATGCTCAAGCCGGTTGCCACGGAAGCCCACCATGCCTGAGCACAAGCAAGCCGCCGGACTGCTGGCCGGCCGCACGGTGCTCGTGACGGGCGCCGCGCGCGGGCTGGGGCTGGCCTTCGCCAAGTCCATCGCCGAGGCCGGCGGCGCCGTCGCCCTGGCCGACATCCTGGGCGAGCGCGTACAGGAAGAAGCCGCAACGCTGCGTGCGGCCGGCTTCAACGCGCACGGCTTTGCGGTGGATCTGGGCGATCCGGCTTCCATCCTGAGCTGCGCCGCTGCTGCAACCGAAGCGCTGGGCGGCCTGGACGGCCTCGTCAACAACGCGGCCATCACCAATTCGGGTGGGCGCGATGCATCGTCCATCGACATCGACACCTGGGACCGCGTGATGAGCGTCAACGTGCGCGGCACCTGGCTGATGACGACGGCCTGCCTGCCGGCGCTCAAGGCGTCAGGCCGTGGCGCCATCGTCAACCTGGCGTCCGACACGCCGCTGTGGGGCGCGCCCAACCTGCTGGCCTATGTGGCGAGCAAGAGCGCCATCCTCGGCATGACCAAGTCATTGGCGCGCGAGTGCGGCGCGGACGGCATCACCGTCAACGCCGTCGCCCCGGGCCTGACGCTGGTGGAGGCCACCGAATACGTGCCGGCGCACCGGCACGCGCTGTACCGCGACCAGCGCGCCATCTCGCGCGACCCGGTGCCCGATGACGTGTGCGGCGCCGTGCTGTTCGCGCTGTCCGATCTTTCCCGGTTCGTGACGGGCCAGACCCTGGCCGTCAACGGCGGTTTTGTCATGCAGTAACGCAGTAACGCACCAACACCCTACGAGGCAATCGATGAGCGATCTCTCCGAACAACAGCAAGTGCAGCGCACCTGGGACCGTCCCGAGGGCGCGTCGTTTGAAGACTGGATGAACGGCCGTGTGGCGCGCTTCTCCACCCGTCGCTACGACTGGGACGCCCTCAAGTTCCAGGCCGACTACGACCCGAAATACCGCCGCGCGCAGATGCGCTACCTCGGCACGGGTGGCACGGGTGTGGCGGCTGATACCAACACGGTGCCGTCGGAGCACTTCACGTTCTCGACCATGATCATCCCGGCCGGCCACGAAGGCCCGTCGCACATCCACACCGATGTGGAAGAGGTGTTCTTCGTCATGCGCGGCAAGATCAAGCTGATCCTGGAGAAGGACGGCGAGCGCTTTGAGACCATCCTGACCGACCGTGACCTCGTCTCGGTGCCGCCCGGCGTGTACCGCGAAGAGATCAACATCGGCGAGGAAGACGCGCTGATGTGCGTGATGCTCGGCGCGAAGAAGCCGATCACGCCGACGTATCCGCCCGAGCATCCGCTCAGCCAGATCAAGCGTTGATGCCATGAGTGCGCAGGCTGTCATGTCTTCCCACGTCTTCCGCGTTGCCGACGCCCTGGCGGTGCTCGGTGCGGCGTTTGCCGAACGCACGATCGCGATCAACGCGCAAGGCGATCGCATCGGCTATCGGCAGTGGGGTGAGCGCGGGCCGCTGGTGGTGCTGTTGCACGGCATCAGCTCCAGCGCCGCGTCATGGCTGCCGTGCGCGCGCGTGCTGTCGCAAACCATGCGCGTGCTGGCGTGGGATGCGCCGGGCTATGGCAATTCGACGCCGCTTGAACAGGCCGAGCCGCGCGCGGCTGACTACGCACTGCGCTTGCGTGCGTGGCTGTCGGCACTGCAGGTGAAGCCGGACGTGATCGTCGGGCATTCGCTGGGTGCGTTGATGGCGTCGGCGTATGTGGCCGAAGCGCCGGCCGCGATGCAGCCGAACAGCCTGCTGCTCCTGAACCCGGCGCAAGGCTATGGCCAGCCGGGGCAGGAGGAGAAGTCGCGCACCGTGCAGGCACAACGCCTGGCGACGCTCGACAAGCTTGGCATCGACGGCATGGCGGAGTCGCGCCATGCGCATCTGCTGCGCCCCGATGCCTCGGACGAAGAACGCGCCTGGGTGCGCTGGAACATGGCACGCCTGAACGCCAGCGGCTATCGCCAGGCGGTGGCGATGCTCAGCGGCGACGACATCGGCGCCTACCTGCGCAAGCGCCCGGCATCGACGCCGGCGCGCGTGGCCTGTGGCGATGTCGACGGCATCACGCCGCCGGCTGGTTGCGAAGCGCTGGCTGGGACATTCGGCTTGCCGTTCACGCTGGTGCCGGCAGCCGGGCACGCGTCCTATATCGACGCGCCCGAAGCCGTTGCAGGCTGGATCGAACAAGCCGTACAGCAGTACCGGACGGAGGGCCAGCAAGAGCCGTCCGCCGCCTCTCTCAATCCTTGAACGCCAAGACGTATGAGCAACGACCTCATCCCCGAAGACGCGCAGGAAAAGTACATCGTGCCGGGTCTCGAACGCGGCCTGCGCCTGCTGTGCGAGTTCAGCCACAAAGACCGCGTGCTGTCCGCGCCGGAACTCGCGCGTCGGCTGAAGGTGCCGCGCTCGACGGTGTTCCGCCTGCTGACCACGCTGGAAGTGATGGGCTTCATCGAGCGTGTGGACGGCGGCCGTGACTTCCGCCTTGGCATGGCCGTGCTGCGCCTGGGCTTCGAATATCTCGCCTCGCTGGAGCTGACCGAGCTGGGCCGCCCGCTGCTCGACCGCCTGCGCGACGACATCCATTACCCGTGCAACCTCGTCGTGCGCGATGGCCGTTCAATCGTCTACGTGGCGAAATCGGTGGCGCCGACGCCGTTCACCAGCTCCGTCAATGTCGGCACGCGCCTGCCCGCGCATGCCACGGTGCTGGGCCGCGTGCTGCTGGCCGATCTGTCGCTGGCCGAGCTGCGTCACCTGTATCCCGAGCCGCAACTGGAGTCGTTCTCGAAGAACACGCCGCGCACGGTGGAAGAGCTGTTCGAGATGGTCCAGCGTGACCGCGAACAGGGCTACGTGCTGGAAGAGGGCTTCTTCGAAGCCAATATCTCCACCATCGCCTCCCCGGTGCTGGACCGTGCGGGCAAGGTCGTGGCCGCACTCGGCACGACGGTCCCGTCGCCGCGCATCGAACCCTCGCAACTGGATTCGATGATTGACAAGGTGCGCGCCGCCGCCGGTGAGCTGTCGTACCTGCTCGACTACCGCCCGGTCAGCGGCAAGGTCGTCAACCTGTTCCGGGAATGACCATGCCGATGATCGACCTGACCGGCAAGGCGGCCGTGGTGACGGGGGGCTCCTCCGGCATTGGTCTCGCGACCGTCGAGCTGCTGCTGGAAGCCGGCGCCGCTGTGGCGCTGTGCGGCCGCAATGCGGAGCGCCTCGCCGCCGCTGAGCAAGGACTGCGCAGCCGCTTCCCTGGCGCCAAGCTGTTCGCCGCCACCTGCGACGTGCTCGACGCCGCGCAGATGGCCGCGTTTGCCGACGCGGTGGCGCAGGCGCTCGGCCCCATCGACATGCTGGTCAACAACGCCGGCCAGGGCCGCGTCTCGACCTTCGCCGATACCGAAGATGCCGCGTGGACGGAAGAGCTGCACCTGAAGTTCTTCTCCGTGATCCACCCGACGCGGGCCTTCCTGCCGCAACTGGAGCGGTCAGGGCAGGGCGCCATCGTCTGCGTGAATTCGTTGCTGGCGCAGCAGCCTGAGCCGCATATGGTGGCCACTTCGGCCGCGCGGGCCGGTGTGCTGAACCTCGTGCGCTCGATGGCGACCGAATTCGCGCCCAAGGGCGTGCGCGTGAACGGCATCCTGATCGGCCTGGTCGAGTCCGGCCAATGGCGCCGCCGCTTCGATGCGCGCCCGGAGGCTGATCGCCATCTGGACTGGGCCGCGTGGACGCGCCGCCTTGCTGTGCAGAAACATATTCCCCTCGGCCGCCTGGGCCTGCCTGAAGAGGCGGCCCGCGCCATTCTGTTCCTTGCCTCGCCGTTGTCTTCGTACACCACGGGCAGCCATCTCGATATCTCCGGAGGACACTCCCGTCATGCTTAATAGACAACAACAGGAACAACAACTGGTCACGGTCGGCGCCGCGATTGCCGCCTTCCTGGAAGCCTGCGAGGTGAAGGCCGCGTTCGGCGTCATCTCGATCCACAACATGCCCATCCTCGATGCGATGGGCGAGCGCGGCAAGATCCGCTTCATCATGGCGCGCGGTGAAGCGGGCGGCACCAACATGGCCGACGCCTATGCCCGCACCACGGGCGGCCTGGGCGTGTGCCTGACCAGCACCGGCACGGCCGCCGGCAACGCTGCCGGCGCCATGGTCGAAGCGTTGACCGCCGGCACGCCGCTGCTGCACATCACCGGCCAGATCGAAACCCCGTACCTGGACCAGAGCCTGGCCTACATCCACGAAGCGCCGGACCAGCTCACCATGCTCAAGGCCGTGTCCAAGGCCGCCTTCCGTGTGCGCAGTGCGGACACCGCCATCAGCACCATGAAGCTGGCCGTGCAGACCGCGCTGACCGCCCCGTCCGGCCCGGTGAGCGTGGAGATCCCGATCGACATCCAGGCCGCGCTGATCCCAATGCCGGACGACCTGCGCCCGCTGCTGGTGCCGCAGCATGTGCCGTCGGCCCACGCGCTGGATGAGCTGGCCGAGCGCCTGTCGCGTGCGCGCCGTCCGATGCTGTGGCTGGGCGGTGGTGCCCGCCATGCCGCCAAGCAGGTCAAGCGCCTGATGGACCTGGGCTTTGGCGTGGTCACCAGCACGCAGGGCCGCGGCATCGTGGCCGAAGATGATCCGCGCTCGCTGGGCGCGTTCAACCTGCACAAGCCGGTCGAGGCGTTCTACCAGACCTGCGATGCGATGCTCGTGGTCGGCTCTCGCCTGCGCGGCAACGAAACGCTCAAGTACGAACTGAAGCTGCCGCGCCCGCTGTACCGCATTGATGCGGACGCCTCGTCGGAAGGCCGCTGCTACGCCAGCGACTACTTCGTCTGTGGCGATTCGGCCCTGGCGTTGGACGCGCTGGCCGATCGGCTGGAGAAGAAGATGCAGATCGACGCCACGTTCGCGGGCGACCTGCGTGCCGCACATGAGAAGGCGGTCGGATCGCTGGTCGATGGCCTAGGCCCGTATTCGCAACTGGTGGAAGCACTGCAAGCCGCCGTCGGCCGCGAGTTCAACTGGGTGCGCGACGTGACCGTGTCGAACAGCACCTGGGGCAACCGCCAACTGCGCATCTTCGATTCGCGCGCCGGCGTGCACGCGCTGGGTGGCGGCATCGGCCAGGGCCTGGCGATGGGCATCGGCGCGGCCATCGGCTCGGCCGCCACCGCCTCGGGCAAGACCACCTTCTGCCTGGCCGGTGACGGCGGCTTCATCCTCAACCTGGGTGAGCTGGCCACCGCCGTGCAGGAGCGCGCCAACCTCGTCATCGTGCTGATGAACGACAAGGGCTACGGCGTCATCAAGAACATCCAGGACGCGCAATACGGCGGCCGCCGCCATTACGTCGAGCTGCACACGCCGGACTACGCCGCGCTGTCGCAGTCGCTGCAGCTGCGCCATCGTCGCGTGTCGGACCTGGGCGACGTCGGTAATGCGCTGAACGAAGCCCTCGGCGGCGAAGGCCCGTTCCTGCTGGAGATCGACATGCTCTCCATCGGCAGTTTCAAGACCGCCTTCGCGGGCCCGCCGGTCAACCAGCAGGCCAAGGAAGGCCAGGGTGAGCGCGCGGCCGAACGCACCACGGTGGTGGCGTGAGCCTGCAACAGCATCGAACCAAGGAGCCGGACATGCTGCATGTATCGATGGTCGGGTGCGGAGCGATCGGGCAGGGCGTGCTGGAGCTGCTCAAGAGCGATCCGGACGTCTGCTTTGACGCGGTGATCGTGCCCGAGCACGCGATGGACAAGGCGCGCGAGGCGATTGCCCCGCTGGCACCGAATGCCCGCGTGACGACGCACCTGCCAGCAGATGCACGCCCCGACCTGCTGGTCGAATGCGCCGGGCATGACGCGCTGGAAGAGCACGTGTTGCCCGCGCTGGAACAGGGCATCGACTGCCTGGTGGTGTCCGTGGGCGCGCTGTCCGAACCCGGCGTGGCCGAGCGGCTGGAAGCGGCGGCCCGGCGCGGCAATGCGCAGGTGCAGTTGCTGTCGGGCGCTATCGGTGCCATCGATGCGCTGGCGGCAGCGCGCGTCGGCGGGCTGGAATCGGTCGTCTACACCGGCCGCAAGCCGCCGCGCGCCTGGAAGGACACGCCGGCCGATGGCCAGTTCGATCTCGATGCGCTGCGCGAGCCGACCGTGATCTTCGAGGGCAACGCCCGCGAGGCCGCGCGCCTGTTCCCGAAGAACGCCAACGTGGCGGCCACGCTGTCGCTGGCGGGCCTGGGGCTGGAGCACACGCACGTGAAGCTGCTGGCCGACCCGACCGTCGACGAGAACATCCACCACGTCGAGGCGCGCGGCGCCTTTGGCGGCTTCGAGCTGACCATGCGCGGCAAGCCGCTGGCGGCCAATCCCAAGACTTCCGCGCTGACGGTGTTCAGCGTGGTGCGTGCGCTGGGCAACCGCGCGCACGCCGTTTCGATTTGATGAGCGAGGCCATCGCGCCATGACTGTCTCCACCCTGAACGCAACCGCAACCTCACTGCTGCCGATCTGCATCGCGGGCGAATGGCGCCTCGGCACCGGCGAGCGCTATGCCACGCGCTACCCCGCCACGGGCGAGGTCGTCGCTGAACTGAACGCCGCCAGCGTGGCCGACGTGGAAGAGGCCGTGGCCGGTGCCTACCGAGCCTTCCTCTCCAGCGGCTGGGCGCAGCGCAAGCCGCACGAGCGCGCAGCAGTGTTGTACCGCGTGGCTGAGTTGATCCGCTCGCGCAGCGAAGCCCTGGCCCAGCGCCAGCGCCTGGACAACGGCAAGCCAATCAGCGAGACGCGCGCCCTGGTGGCGAGCGCCGCCGCCACGTTCCAGTTCTTCGGCGCCGCGTGCGAGACGCTGGAAGAAAGCCTCACCCCCGCGCGTGGCGACTGCCTGACGATGAGCGTGCACGAGCCCATGGGTGTGGTGGCCGCCATCACGCCGTGGAACTCCCCCATTGCCAGCGAAGCGCAGAAGATGGCGCCCGCGCTGGCCGCCGGCAACGCCGTCGTCGTCAAGCCCGCCGAGGTGACGCCGCTGATGGCGCTGGAGTTGGCTGCGATCTGCGAAGAGGCGGGCGTGCCCAAGGGCATGATCAGCGTGCTGCCGGGCAAGGGCTCGATCATCGGCGATGCGATCACCAAGCACCCGCTGGTGCGCCGCGTGTCGTTCACGGGCGGCACGACCACCGGCCGCCATATCGCGCACATCGCGGCGGACAAGATGATGCCGGTGTCGCTGGAGCTGGGCGGCAAGTCGCCGACCATGGTGTTCGACGATGCGGACCTCGACCACGCCGTCAACGGCGTGCTGTACGGCATCTTCAGCTCGTCGGGTGAGTCGTGCATCGCAGGCTCGCGCCTGTTCGTGGCGCGCGCGCTGTACGAGCCGTTCATGGATCGGCTGGCTGCCGCCGCCGCGCACCTGCGCGTGGGCAATCCGGCCGATGAGCAGACGCAGATGGGCCCGCTGATCACCGACCGCCACCGCGAGACCATCGAATCGTACGTGGCGATGGGCGTGGAAGACGGCGGCCACCTGCGCACGGGCGGCCTGCGCCCGGAAATTGCCGGCTGCGAGTCGGGCTACTTCTACACACCCACCATCATCGAAGGCCTGACCAATCGCGATCGCATCTGCCAGGAAGAGATCTTCGGCCCGGTGCTGGTGGCGATGCCGTTCGAGGACGAAGACGAACTGATCGAGCAGGCCAACGACAGCGTCTACGCGCTGGCCGCCGGCATCTGGACGCGCGACTACAAGCGCGCCTGGCGCATCGCCCGCGCGGTGCAGGCCGGCAACGTGTGGATCAACACGTACAAGCAGTTCTCGATCTCGACGCCGTTCGGCGGCTGGCGCGACAGCGGCCTGGGCCGCGAGAAGGGCCGCCTGGGCATCCTCCAGTACATGGAGCAGAAGAGCCTCTACTGGGGCCTGAACGAACAACCGCTGGCCTGGGCCAACGTCAACTGAAGCACAAGCACACGCCCGGACCACAGGAGATGAAGATGAACACGATTCGAGGCATCGACGAGATCGTCTACGGTGCCGACGACCTTGCCGCCTGCAAGCAGTTTTTCCTCGATTGGGGCCTCGCGCTGCAATCGGAAGACGCCGGCGGCCTGCTGTTCGAAACGCTCAACGGCTGCCGCGTGCGCGTCAAGCGCAGCGACGATGCAACGCTGCCACCCGCCATGGAAGCCGGCCCGACGCTGCGCGAGGTGATCTGGGGCGCGGATTCGCAAGCCGTGCTGGATCGCCTGGCCGACAAGCTGGCCGACCAGCCCGGCTACATCAACGCCGATGGCCGCGTCGGCTGCACCGACCCGAACGGCCTGGCCGTGCGCGTGCAGCTCACCCGCAAGCGCGATATCGACGTGCAATGCGCCACGATGAACACGTGGACCGACAAGCCGCGCCGCAACCAGCCCAGCCCTATCTACGAGCGCGCCACGCCCATCGAAGTCGGCCACGTGGTGTTCTTCGTCAAGGACGTGGTGGCCACCGAGCGCTTCTACATCGACAAGCTCGGCTTCGTGCCGTCGGACCACTACCCGGGCCGCGGCGCGTTCCTGCGCTGCGAGCCGGAAGGCGGCCACCACGACCTGTTTCTGCTGCAACTGCCGCAGGCCAAGAGCGGGCTCAACCACGTCGCCTTCACGGTGCGCGACATCCACGAGGTGTTCGGCGGTGGCATGAATGTGTCGCGTTGCGGCTGGGATACGCAACTGGGCCCGGGTCGTCACCCGATCTCGTCGGCGTACTTCTGGTACTTCAAGAACCCCGCCGGTGGCCTGATCGAGTACTACGCCGACGAGGACCAGCTCGATGCCGAGTGGCAGCCGCGCGACTTCGAGCCCGGCCCCACGGTGTTTGCAGAGTGGGCCATCGAAGGCGGCATCGACGGCAACACGCGCCGCCAGAAGGATGCCGGCAAGGCTGAGGGCAAGTTCCTCACCGAAAAGCGATAAAGCGCCGTCAAAACGATTCTGGCGGCCCGACGGCGGCTTGCCGTACTGCCTGTACTGTCTGCGCCGCCGTCGAACCGCCAGAACCGCTTCGCTTCGTTTTGACGTCGCTTTGCAGTGGGAATAACCGAAGTTGAGAGACGTGCCATGAGTACCAATCCCCCCCTCACCCTGCGCGTGCACGCCATGCGCTTCGAAGCCCAGGGCATCGTGTGCGTGGAGCTGCGCGATGTGGAAGGCAACACGCTGCCCGCGTACGCCCCGGGCGCGCATATCGACCTGCATCTCGGCAACGGCCTGGTGCGCAGCTACTCGCTGTGCGGTGCGCCGGAAGTACGTGACCGTTACGTGGTCGGCGTGCTGCTCGACCGCAACAGCCGCGGTGGCTCGCGCTACGTGCACGAGCAACTGCGCGTGGGCTCGACGCTCAAGATCGGCGGCCCGCGCAACAACTTCGAACTGGATGAGGCCGCGCCGCGCACGGTGCTGGTGGCCGGCGGCATTGGCGTGACGCCCATGGTCTGCATGGCGCGCCGGCTGGCCGAGCAGGGCAAGACGTTCTCGATGCTGTACTGCGCGCGCTCGCCTGCCGAAGCGGCCTTCGCCGATGAACTGGCCGCACATGGCGATGCGGTGCGCTTCCATTTCGATGCAGAAGCCGGCGGCCCACCCGACCTGAAGACGCTGCTCGCAGGCCACCCGGCCGACACGCATTTCTACTGCTGCGGCCCCGGCCCGATGCTGCGCGCCTTCGAGGCCGCGTGCGAGGTGCTTGGCTACAGCAACGTCCACATCGAACGCTTTGCCGCCGATGCGGCCGTCGAGTCGGTGCAGGAGGGCGAGTACACGGTCAAGCTCGCGCGCACCGGCTCGGAGCTGTGCGTGCCGGCCGGCAAGTCGCTACTCGACGCGCTGCTGGAAGTGGGCGTGGAGGTGGAATACAGCTGCAAGGAAGGCGTGTGCGGCTCGTGCGAGACGCGCGTGCTGGAAGGTGAACCCGAACACCGCGACAGCGTGCTCTCCAAGAGCGAGCGTGCCTCGAACCAGACCATGATGGTCTGCGTGTCGGGCTGCAAAGGGAAGCGCCTGGTGATCGATCTTTAAGCGCCGGCCTGACCAGCCGCGCGCTCTTTTTTTACCCGTAGTTCTTTTGCTAAACACCGTTTCGTATACGAAACGAAAACAACAGCCCGCCTCGCAAGGCGGCGACAACCGGCGGGGCCTGACACCCCGGCCAGTGGAGGAAACACCAAATGAAGACAACTTGGATCGCCGTCGCGGCGATGGGCTTGGCTGGCACGGCCGCCGCGCAGAGCAACGGCGTGACGCTGTACGGCAGCATCGATCAGGGCGTGGCCTACATCAACAGCCTGAAAAGCGCCGCAGGCAGCGGCTCGGCGTTCCGCGTGGACCCTGGCACGATGCAGCCGGACCGCTTCGGCTTGCGCGGCACGGAGGACCTGGGCGGTGGCACGCAAGCCATCTTCCAGCTTGAATCCGGCTTCCTGGGCAACACTGGCAACAGCGTGGTGGCCGGCAAGCTGTTCAACCGCGCCGCGTGGGTCGGCCTGACCAACGAGCGTCTTGGCAATGTGCAGCTCGGCCACCAGGCGGACTTCATGTTCGATTACCTCGGGCGCCTGAGCAACGGCTTCCAGCTGACGAACTTCTACCTGTTCCACCCGGGCAACTTCGACAACCTGGCCAACCAGTTCCAGATCGACAACGCCGTGCGCTATGTGTCGCCGGTGTTCGGCGGGCTGCAGCTGGGCGGCATGGTCGGCTTTGGCGGCGTGCCGGGCTCGCCGTCCACCAACCGCAGCTACAGCCTGGGTGCGTATTACAGCAATGGCGGTTTCCGTGCAGCAGCGGCCTATACGGATTCGAACAATCGTCCGCTGGATGTGGCTGGCCGTCTGGGCATCACCAACACGCTGGGCACGACGCTGGTGCCGGGCGTGATGACGGCGATGAACACGGTCAAGTCGTTCGGCGCGGGCACGCTGTACCAGTTCACCGGTCTGCCGTTGCAGATCAACGCGCTGTACACGCAGACCCGCATCACGCTGGGCGGCGCCAACACCCGCATGCAGAACGTGGACCTCGGCACGGCCTGGCACTACAGCGGCGCCAACACGCTCAACGTGGGCTATACCTTCAGCAAGTACGAAGGCGCGCGCTGGAACCAGTTCAGCATCGGTAACGTGTATGGCTTCTCCAAGCGCACGCAGGTCTACCTGCAGGGCACGGTCCAGCGTGCGTCCGGCGATGCACAGCTGGCGGCCATCAACGGGGTTGGCGTGTCGGCCAAGCGCAGCCAGGCGGTGATCAGCGCCGGAGTGCACCACTCGTTCTGATGTTCTGACCCAACGCGGCGCCGCTGGGCAGACGTCCGGCGGCGCGGCAAGATCCCCCTGGAAGGAGCTTGGTATGAAGCCAGGTGTATTGATTGACAAGGATGTGCCCCTCGCCGGCATCAGCCTGGGCAACATCGTCGCCCGTATCGAGCGGTTGCCGGCCAACGCCATGCACGTCCGCGCACGCCTGTTGATCGGGCTGGCGACGTTCTTCGACGGCTTTGACGTGATCGTCATCGCCACCACGCTGCCGCTGCTGATCGCCAAGTGGGCGTTGACGCCGGCGCAGATTGCGTTCGTGATCGCGGCGCCTTCGGTGGGGCAATTGGTCGGGGCGCTGCTGTTTCCGTATCTGGCCGAGCGCTTTGGCCGCGTGCGCACCATCGGCTGGAGCGCCGGCATCATCGGCCTGATGAGCATGCTGTGCGGCCTGGCGCCGAGCTTTGCCGTGTTTGCGGCGCTGCGCATCGTGCAGGGCATCGGCCTGGGCGGTGAGCTGCCGGTGGCGGCCACGTATATCAACGAGGTGACGCGCGCCCATGGCCGCGGGCGCTTCGTGCTGTTCTACGAGGTGGTGTTCCCGATCGGGCTGCTCGCCTCCAACGCGCTCGGCGCATGGCTGGTGCCGCGCTTCGGCTGGGAGGTGATGTACTTCGTCGGGGGCGTGCCGCTGGTGCTGTTCTTCGTGCTGCGCAGTGCCGTGCCTGAGTCGCCGCGCTGGCTGGCGAGCAACGGCCGCCTGGCCGAGGCGGATGCCGCACAGGCCCGCTTCGAGCGGCGTGCGAAGGGCGCGCTGCCGCCGCTGGGCGATACCGAGGCCTTCGATCGCATGTCGCATCGCCACCCGAAGCGCGGCATGGCGGATCTGTTCGGCAAGGTCTACCTGCGCCGCACGCTGGCCGTGGCCATGTTGTGGGCCACCTGCGGTTTCATCCAGTACGGCCTGTCGACGTGGCTGCCGACGCTGTACAAGACGGTCTATCACGCGCCGCTGCAACTGGCGCTGAACCTGGCGGCGTTTGCCTCGGTGCTGGGCGTGATCGGCTCGCTGATCTGCGCGCTGGTGGTCGACAAGGTGGGCCGCAAGCCGGTGATGGTGGTGTCGTTCGTGCTGTGCGGCGTGTCGCTGGCGCTGGCCGGTGTGCTGCACGATGCGTCGATCTACGTGGTGGCGACGCTGTGCTCGCTGGCGCTGGGGTTGATGGCATGCGGGTTCATCACGGCCTATGTCTATACGCCGGAGCTGTACCCGACCAACATCCGCGCCATGGGCTGCGGGCTGGGTGGCGCGTGGCTGAAGATCGCGGCCATCTTCGCGCCCTCGCTCATCGGCGGCACCATCGGCACCGGTAATGTGAGCACCGCGTTCTTCCTGCTGGCGCTGGTGCCGTGCCTGGCGGCCGCCACCATCCACTTCCTCGGCATCGAGACCAAGGAGAAGGTGCTGGAGCAGCTGGAGCTGTAACGCTAGGCCTTGCGCCGCGGCTTGGGTGCGGCTTGCGCACCCGCTTCGCGGCGCTGGGTCGATTCACGTACGATCAGGCGGGGCTCAAGAAGGGAATACTCGCCGTCGCCGTCGTGGCCGGCCAGCAGGTCAAGCAGCTTCTGCATGGCGACCTCGCCCATGCGTTCGCTCTGCAGGTCCATGGTGGTGAGCGCGGGCGAGGCGTACTCCCCATAGGGCACGTTGTCGAAGCCCACCACCGATACGTCGTCCGGCAGCGTGAAACCGAGCGCGCGCGCTTCCTTCATGAAGCCGAGCGCGATCAGGTCGTTGTAGCAGATCACTGCCTGCGGGCGCTTGGGGCCAAGCAGGATGGCCGAGCAGGCGTGCTCGCCGGCCTGCGCCGAGGGCGCGTGCGCATCGTAGATGTCGACGCCAAGGCCCGCTTCCTGGAAGCACTCCGTCACCCCGCGGATGCGCTCCGCATTCCAGCGCGATTGTCCGAAGCCCAGGTACGCCACATGGCGATGACCTTCATTTAGCAGGTGCCGCGCCAGCATGTACGCCGCCAGGTGGCTGTCCGTGCCGACGCTGGGGATGGGCAGCTCGCGCGTACGCCCGAACAGCACCACGGGCTTGTTCAGCTCGACCATCCACTGGATGGCCTCTTCCGGCATGCGCGAGCTGACGATCATGCCGTCCACGCGCTGCGCCAGCGCTTCGATCAGCTGCCGCTCGCGCTCCTGGCTCTCTTCCGTGTCGACCAGCAGCAGCGTGTAGTCGTTCTGCAGGGCGATGCGGTTGGCGCCTTTCACGATGTTGGTGAAGTGCGGATTGCGGATGTCGAGGATGGCCAGGCCGATGGTGCGCGTCTTGCCCGTGATCATCGAGCGCGCGAGCGGGTTGGAGCGGTAGCCGAGCTGCTCGATGGCGGCCTTGAGCTTGGCTTCGACCGGCGCGGAAAAGCGCTGCGTGCCGTTCATGTACTTCGACACGGTGGCCACAGACACCTCGGCAGCGGCGGCAACGTCTCGGATGGTCGGAGCGTTCTTTTTCATCGGTGCGGCACGTGCAAGAAAGTGCCGAATTATAGGTGGAGAACGTTTTCCACGGGCACGGTGCCATACCGCGCCCGCTTCAGCACGTGACGCCCAGGCGGCCCGCTGGCTCAGGCGATGGTGTGGTCCGCCATCAGCTCCAGCGCGCGCACCATGGCCGAGTGGTCCCATGCCTTGCCGCCATTGGCCGCGCATACGCTGAAGAGCTGCTGCGCGCTGGCCGTGTTGGGCAGGGCGATGCCGAGCTTGCGCGCACCGTCCAGCGCCAGGTTCAGGTCTTTCTGGTGCAGCTCGATGCGAAAGCCCGGGTCGAAGGTGCGCTTGATCATGCGCTCGCCATGCACCTCAAGGATGCGTGACGCGGCAAAGCCGCCCATCAGCGCCTCGCGCACGCGAGCCGGGTCGGCGCCGGCCTTCGAGGCGAACAGCAGCGCCTCGCCCACCGCCTCGATGGTCAGCGCCACGATGATCTGGTTGGCCACCTTGCAGGTCTGGCCGGCGCCGCAGTCGCCCACGCGCGTGATGTTCTTGCCCATCAGCGCGAAAAGTGGCCTGGCGCGCTCGAACGCCGCCTCCTTGCCGCCCACCATGATGGTGAGCGTCGCATCGCGCGCGCCGACTTCGCCGCCCGAGACCGGCGCATCGAGGTAATCGGCCCCCAAGGCTTCGACGCGCTTGGCAAACGCCTGTGTCTCGATGGGCGAGATCGAGCTCATGTCGATAAACAGCTTGCCTGCGCTCAGGCCCTGGGCGACGCCGTCTTCGCCGAACAGCACGTTGGCCACGTCCGGCGTGTCCGGCACCATGGCGATGATGATGTCCGCCGCCTGCGCGACGGCCGCCGAGTTGGCGACGACAGTGGCACGCGCACGCAGGTCGTCGGGCACGGAGTGCTTGCCGCTCACGACGAGGGTGTGCTCGCCCTTGAGCAGGTTGCGGGCCATGTGGGCGCCCATGATGCCCAGGCCGATGAAGCCGATGGTTGCCATGATGTTTTTCCTGGTGGTTCGGTGGGTTCGGTTGGTCTGACGGTTCGGGTCAGTAGCGCGGTTTCTTGCGCGTCCAGTCGGGGCGGAACTTGCGCATCTGCGAGACATCGTCGCGGTTGGTGATGCCGCAGTGCAGGTATTGCGCGTGCAGGGCGGCCAGCGCGTCCTGGTCGATCTCGATGCCCAGGCCCGGCGCGTCCGTTACCGTCACGCAACCGCCGGTGATGGCGATCTTGCCGCCCTTGAGCACCTCGTCGTCCTGCCACGGGTAGTGCGTGTCACAAGCGTAGGTCAGATTGGGCACGGCGGCGGCCAGATGCGACATCGCCATCAGGCTGATGCCCAGGTGCGAGTTGGAATGCATCGACAGCCCGAGCCCGAAGGTCTCGCACATCGTCGCCAGTTGCTGCGTGGCACGCAGGCCGCCCCAGTAGTGGTGGTCGGACAGCACGATCTGCACGCCGTTCAGCGACACGTTGCGGCGGAACTCCTCCATGTCGGTCACGACCATGTTGGTGGCCAGCGGCAGGCCGGTGGCCTGGTGCAGGGCGGCCATGCCTTCCAGGCCCGGGGTCGGGTCTTCGTAATACTCCAGGTCGCCCTGCAGGTGCTCGGCCATGCGGATGGCGGTGTCGAGCGACCAGTTGGCGTTCGGGTCGATGCGCAGCGGGTGGTTGGGGAAGGCCCGCTTGAGCGCCTTCAGGCATTCGACCTCGTGCTCGGGCGCAAGCGCCCCAGCCTTAAGCTTGATGCTGCCGAAGCCGTACTGGTCGATCATCTGGCGGGCCTGCGCGACGAGCTGGTCAGCCTCCAGCGCCGGGCCCCACGGGTCGGGCTTGTACGACGGATCGACATCGCTGGCGAACTTGAAGAACAGGTAGGCGGAGAACGGCACTTGGCGGCGCACCGCGCCACCCAACAGCGCATGCACGGGAATGCCGAGCGAGCGCGCCTGCAGATCCACGAACGCGACCTCGAAGCCGCCGAACACTTTGCGTTCGCCCTTGTTTGTCGCCGATCCGGGCGCGACGTCCAGCTCGATGCCCTTCGCTGCCGGTGCCCCCGCCGCCGCCACGCGTTGCCACAGGCCATTCAGGTCGAACGGGCTCAGGCCGACGAGCGCATCCTTCACGCGCAGCAGGCCATCGAGCACCGGCTTGTCACCATAGGTCTCGCCCAGGCCGACCAGCCCGTTGTCGGCCTCCACCTCGATGATGGAGCGCAGCGCAAACGGCTCATGCACGCCGCTGGCGTTGAGCAGCGGCGGGTCGCTGATGGCAATGGGGGTGACGCGGACAGCGGTGATCTTCATGGGTGGGTTTCCTGTTGCTGGCGAGGGCGGCTTGACCGCTGCAGCGTGTATTGGGTAACGTTTTCCAATCCTAAACAATTTTCCTGGGGCCGTAAACCGAGGTGTGAGGCCGGGTGGTTGTAAAGCGGTGCGCCAGTATTTTTCAGTGAAAGGAAAGGTGGTCGTCGGGCTGTCGTTGGCTTTGTGGCGCCATGTTCTGTGGTTTTTTCAGGGAGGCATCGTGGTGTGACGCGTTCAATGCGTTTGTTGGCGTGCGACGTGCGCCGCTTTGCTCGGCATGCTGCGGAGCAACTTCGGGTTTTCACGTATGTAGCAATTTAGGAAAACGATTGACTTGCTTTGGGTCGGTCCCTATAGTCCGGAAATCGTTTTCCAAGGCGCATCCGCCCAACCGTTTCTACGACATGCAGACCCAGTTCGATTTCCACGGCAAGTTGGCCGTCGTGACCGGCGCCAGCGGCGCGATCGGCGCGGCCATCGCCCGCGAGTTCCACCGCGCCGGCGCGCACGTGGTGGCCACCGGCCGCAATCGCCATGCGCTCGATGCCTTGAGCAAGAGCCTGGGCGAGCGCTGCGACATCGTCATGGGTGACATGGCCGACGATGCGCATCGGCAGGCGATCGTGGCGCGTGCCAACCAGCTCGGCGGCATCGACGTGCTGGTCAACAACGCCGGCATGACCCAGACCAGGAAGCCCACCGACGAGACCAACCTCATGGACTTCGACGAGATCGTTTCGGTCAACCTGCGCGCCATGTACGCGCTGAGCCTGGACGTGATGCGCGGCTGGGTCGGCCGGGGCCATCCGGGGGTGGTGGTGAACGTGTCGTCGCCGGGGGCGCAGCGCGCGCACCGCAACAACGCCATCTACGACATCAGCAAGGGTGGGGTGGACGCGATGACGCGCTGCCTGGCGGTGGATTTCGGCCGCCACGGCATTCGCGTGAACGCCATCGCGCCCGCGCAGATCCCGCATTCGCATACGAAGAACGTCGACCCCGCCGCCGCGCGTGGCCTGCCGCTGCCACGTCATGGGCTGGCGGAAGAGGCCGCGCGGCCGGTGCTGTTCCTGGCGTCCAGCGCGGCGTCCTTCATCACCGGGCATGTGCTGCCGGTGGACGGCGGCTTGCTGGCGCAATTGCGGATGCCCGCAGCGTGAAGGTTGGCGCGGCTTGCCCGCGTCCGGCAGTGCACATGAATGAACGAGCGCGGCGCCACATGCATTGGACGCCGGCCGATAGAACAAGCAGGAGACAACATGAACCGCATGAAGGAACACGTGCGCCTGATCGCGCGGCTGACGGCATCCGGCGCCGCATGCATCGCACTGGCCGGCTTCGCATCGTCTGCGCAGGCCGAGACCACGCTGCGCGTCTGGACGCGCTCGAACCCGGATGCACGCGCCACGTACGACAACATCGCGGCCGCCTTCACCAAGAAGACCGGCATCAAGGTCGAGTACTTCAACGCGATGACGGACTACGAGCAGCGCCTGTCGCGCGCGATTGCCGGCAACGACCTGCCTGACGTGATCATCAACGACAGCGCGTCGCTGGGGCTGATGATGAAGACCGGCGTGGCCACCGAGATCGACCGCGCCGGCTTCCCCGGCAGCGCTGACATCCAGGAACGCGCCTGGCAGGGTGCTCAGGGTTACAACGGCAAGTACTACGCGGTGCCGGTGTCGGTGCAGTCATTCGTGTTCTTCATCCGCAAGGACTGGCGCGAGAAGCTGGGCCTGCCGCAGCCGAAGTCGTGGGATGACATTGCGGCGCTGGCCAAGGCCTTCACCACCAAGCAGCCGGCGGGGCCGGGCAAGCCAACCTACGGCTTCACGTTTCCGGCGTCGGCCACGCGTGGGTACACGACGTGGTTCCTGAGCAGCTTCCTGTGGCAGGCGGGCGGTGATTTCATCCGCCCGGACGGCAAGGGCAAGTTCCGCGGTGCGCTGGACGAGCCCGCCGCCGCCAAGACCGTCGCCTATTTCCGCCAGATGCTGTGCACCGACAAGGTCACGCAGCCGGGCGCCATCAACGCCACCACGGCAGACGCCATCGCCAGCTTCCGCTCCGGCCAGACCGGCATCTTCTTCAGCGGCCCGTACCACATGGCCGTGGTCGACCAGGAGCCGGGGCGCGCCAAGGTGGAAGTCATTGCGCCGCCGCCGGGCCCGGCCGGCAAGGCCGACAGCCTGGGTGAGGGCGAACTTGCCTACGTCACGCGCTCGGCCAACAAGGCGGCCGCGCTGTCCTACATCGCGTTCCTCACGTCGCCCGAAGGGCAGAAGCTGGGTATGCATCCGGGCGGCTTCCCGGTGGTGCGCTTGCCGGTCAACAAGACTGTCGATGCGGGCAAGGTCTACAACGACCCGCGCTGGCAGACGGTGGAAGCCGTCTACGAGAAGGACGCGCACTACGCGCCGGCCATCCCCGACTGGATGAGCCTGCGCCAGCTCACGGCGGATGGCCTGAACCGCATCCTTGCCAACTGCGGCAGCGACATCGACGCCGGCCTGAAAGACCTGAACAAGAAGGTCAATCAGGAACTCGCGCGCCAGCGCGTGGCCGCCAACTGAGCTCACGGCGATGAAGCTTTCGATCAAACGCAACGCACACGGCCTGGCTACGCGCCATCCGCTCGTGCCGTGGCTCTTCCTGCTGCCGGCCATCGTGCTGTTCGTCACGTTCAAGTTCGTGCCGATGCTGCGCGGGCTGGAGATGAGCTTCTACCAGGTGCAGTTCGGCTCGGACTGGCAATGGGTGGGGCTGGAGAACTTCGAACGCGCTTTCGCTGACAGCGATCTGCATGCGGCCGTGGTGCAGACGGCGCTGTATGTGGCGGTGTCGGTCATCGCGTCGGCGGTGATCGCCTTCTTCCTGGCGCTCGCGCTGGAAGGCCCGGCGCGGCATCTGCGCATTGTCCGCACAGCCATGTTTCTGCCGGCCGTGACGAGCGCCGCCGTAGTCGCGCAGATCTGGCAGATCCTGCTGGCGCCCACGCCAGAGGGCATCGGCAACACCGTGCTGGGCTGGTTTGGCGTGGCGCCCGCGGGCTTCTTCGCCGACCCCGATCTCGCGCTCGGCTCGCTGATCGCCATGCAGATCTGGAAGACCGTGCCCTACGACATGATGATCTTCATTGCCGGCCTGACGGGCGTGAACCGCGAGCTGTACGACGCAGCCTCCGTCGACGGCGCGCGCTGGCACCACCGCCTCTGGTACGTGACGCTGCCCGCCATGCGCCACACCTTTGTGATCGTGGGCGTGCTGGGCTTCATCCGTGGCGTGCGCGTGTTCACCGAGGTGTATTCGAGCACCGGCGGCGGCCCGGGCGGCGCCACCGAGGTCGTCATGACCTACGTCTACAAAGCAGGCTTCGTGCAGTTCGACTACGGCTATGCGTCAGCGGTGTCGTGCCTGCTTTTCGTGTTCACGGCGGTGACCACTGTCACCTACCTGGCACTGCGGCAGCGGAGCAAACGCCATGAACGCTAAGCCGATCGTCTCCGGGCAACCCGTTGCCGTGGCCCCCGCACAAGCTCACCTCCGCTTGTCCGTGCTGGTCGGCACGGCAATCCGCTGGCTGTTCTACGCGGCGGTCGTTGCCGTGTTTGCCGGCCCGTACTGGGGCATGATCGCCACCGCCTTCAACGCCGAGACCGCGCAGCCCGGCCAGCTCCAACTGTGGCCGTCGCATCCGTCGCTGAAGCACCTGGTCTATGCGTGGAGCGAAGCTGGCGCATGGCGCCACCTGCTGAATTCGTGCGTGGTGGTGGTCGTGGGGTTGGCGCTGCAGATCACCGTCAGCGCGCTGGCCGCCTATGCGCTGGCGCGCAAGAAGTTTGCCGGTGCGGGCGTGGTCAGCCTGCTGTTCCTGTCGACCATGATGCTGCCGGAAGAGGTCATCGCCATTCCGCTCTACCTCGTGCTCGGCAAGCTGCCCGTGGTGCACGTGAGCCTGCTGAACTCGTATCTCGGCATGATCCTGCCGGTGGCCGGCTGGGCGTTCTCGATCTTCGTGCTGACCGAGTTCATGAAGGCGGTGCCGATGGAGCTGGAAGAGGCCGCGCGCATCGACGGCGCCAGCGAGTGGCAGATCTTCTTCAACGTGGTGCTGCCGCTGGTCAAGCCGGCGCTCGGCACCACCGCCATCTTCGGCTTCCTGATGATCTGGGACCAGTACCTGCTGCCGCTCATCGTGGTCAACCGCGAGACGCTGTACACGATCCCCGTCGTGCTGGCCGCGCTGCGCACCGACGAGCACATCTCGCCCAACGTGTTCATCGCCGTGACGCTGTTGGCCATGATCCCCAGCGTGGCGCTGTACCTCGGCCTCCAGAAGCACTTCCAGCGCGGGCTTACGTCCGGCGCACTGAAGGGCTGAACCCACCCAACGAGAAGAGGAGCGAACCATGGCTTCCGTGACCCTGGACGCAATCGACAAGCGCTTCGGCGACCAGCACATCATCAAGAGCGTCTCGGTCGATATTCGCGACGGCGAGTTCTGCGTGCTCGTGGGCCCGAGCGGCTCGGGAAAATCGACCCTGCTGCGCATCATCGCGGGGCTGGAGGACGTGTCCGGCGGCGCCGTGCGCATCGGCGGGCGCGACGTCACGCACCTGCATCCGAAGGACCGCGATATCGCAATGGTCTTTCAGAGCTACGCGCTCTATCCGCAGCTGACCGTGCGCGAGAACATGGGCTTCAGCCTCAAGCTCGCCAAGCGGCCGAAGGCGGAGATCGACCGCATTGTGGGTGAGATCGCCCATTCGCTGGCGCTCGACACGCTGCTCGACCGCTATCCGCGCCAGCTCTCGGGCGGGCAGCGCCAGCGCGTGGCGATGGGCCGCGCGATCGTGCGCAAGCCGTCGGTGTTCCTGTTCGACGAGCCATTGTCCAACCTGGACGCCGCGCTGCGCCACCACGTGCGTGCCGAGATCCGCGAACTGTACGAGCGCATGCGCACCACTTGCGTGTACGTGACGCACGACCAGGTCGAGGCCATGACGCTGGCCGATCGCATCGTGGTGCTGCGCGATGGGCGCGTCGAGCAGGTTGGCACGCCGGTCGAGCTGTATGACCGGCCGCTGAACCGCTTCGTGGCGCAGTTCATCGGCTCGCCATCGATCAACTTCTTCGACGGGGTGGCACAGGTCCGCGGCGATCAGGCGGCCATCCACTGCGCCGACGGCATCGAGATTGCGCTGCCGGGCCGTCCCGCCGTGCGCGATGGCCAGCCGATCGTCTGCGGCGTCCGCCCCGAGCACATCCGCATTGGCACGGCAGAAGGCGCGCAGGGCGACATCCGCGTCAACGCCCGCGTGAAGAGCGGCGAGTTCTACGGCGCCGAGACGCTGCTCGTGTGCGATACGCCGGTCGGCGCCCTGGCGGCAACGGGGCGCGATCGCCAAGCCTACGGGCTGCAGCACGGCGCGCAAGCCAGCCTGAGCATTCCGCCGGCGCATCTGCATCTGTTCGATCGCACGACCGAGCTGCGATTGAACTGAAAGACCGGTTTACCGCAGTGGATCTGCCACGGGTGAAAACCACAACGCAAGTCAGAACGACAACAGAGATCCACTAGGAGGAAGGACATGGGCTTGAAAACGAAACTCTCCTGCATCGCCGCTGTGGCGTGTGCATCCGTCAACGCGCATGCGCAGAGTTCGGTGACGCTGTATGGGGTGATCGACGGCACGGTGGAGGCGGTGCGCACCACCGGTGCCAACAAGACCGGTGCCAACGTGCCGATGACGGTGCGCGAAGACAGCAACAGCTCGCTGTGGGGCATGCGCGGCAAGGAAGCGCTGGGCAATGGCCTGAACGCGATCTTCCAGATCGAATACGGCTTCAACGTCAACAACGGCTCGGGCCCGAGCGCGCGCGACCAGTTTGTCGGCCTGCAGAGCAACCAGCTCGGCACGCTGCAGCTGGGCTACCTGACTTCGCCCATGCGTGCGCTGGGCGGCAAGCTCAACTTCATTCCCGGCAGCACGTCGATCGCCAACAACATTGGCATCATGACGACGCTCAACGGCACGCAGACCAACCTGAACGCGCGGCTGGCCAACTCCATCCTGTACACGTCGCCCGACATGCTGCAGGGCCTGACGGGGCAGCTGGTGTATTCGCCGGGTGGCGGCAACACGTCGCCTACCAACAGCAGCGTGAGCGGTTCTGCCGGCACCGCACTCACTGGCATGTATGCCTGGGGCACGGGAGCGCAGTTTGCGCGCGGCCCGATCTATGCCGCGTATGCGTATGAAACGCGGCGCGGCCAGGCGCTGCTGGGCGCCGGCGCGGGCTTGTCCGGCGCGGGCAGCGCCGGCATGGGTGTGGCGGGGGCCGGCTACTCGAACGACTACGAGCACCGCATCGCCGTCCGGTACGAGGCGAACTGGCTATCGGCCGGGTCGACCAGTTTCTCGCTCGGTTGGGACCGCCTCGGCTCCAAGGGCACCTTCGGCGCAGGCGCTGCGGCCGGCGGCGGGCAGACCTACCGTGATGCCTACAGCCTTTCCGTCATGCAGAAGGTGGGCGTGCAGGACTTCATCGTCAGCTATTCGGTGGCGCGTGCGCTCAACTGCTCGGGGGCGGCAGTGGCGGGGCAGTGCTCGGCGGCGCAGCAGCCGCATACCGGGGCACAGCAGATGGTGTTTGCGTACCACTACTGGTTGTCGCAGCGCACCATGCTGGAGGGCTACGTCAGCCGGATTCACAACAGCTCATTTGCGACCTATGACTATGACGTCAACCCGGTCGTGACCTCCGTGGCAAGCCGTGCGCCGGGCGGGTCCCCGATCGGTGTCGGTCTGGGTATGCGGCACTCGTTCTAAGTCCTACGATCAAGGCGATGCCGGCAGCCCGGCATCGCGGCATGTCAGCTTGATCACGCATCGCATTCTTGAAGGGGCACCCTCATGCAGCGCAACCGGTTCAAGGCACAGTTGCTGGCCCGCAAGCAGCAGCTCGGCATCTGGAGCATGCTCGCCGCGAGCAACGTCGCCGAGGTCCTGACGCAGAGCGACTACGACTGGATCCTGCTCGACACCGAGCACGCCCCCAACGAGGTGCCGATGGTGCTGGAGCAGTTGCGCACCGTTGCCCAGACGGCCATGTCGGCGGTGGTGCGGCCGGCCACCAACGACCCGGTGCCGATCAAGCGGTTGCTCGACATCGGCGCGCAGACGCTGCTGGTGCCAATGGTCGATACGGCGGACGACGCACGCCGTGCCGTTGCCGCCGTGCGCTACCCGCCGCTGGGTATGCGCGGCGTTTCTTTGGCCACGCGTGCCAACCGTTACGGGCGCGATGCCGACTACGGCCAGAACGCCAATGACGAAGTCTGCCTGCTCGTGCAGCTCGAAACCCCCAAGGCACTGGCCAACCTGGAGCAGATTGCCGCCGTGGAGGGCATCGACGCGCTCTTCATTGGCCCAGCCGACCTGGCGGCCACCCTGGGGCACCTGGGCAACGCCCGCCACCCGGATGTGCAGGGCGCCATCCACAATGCGCGTGCACGTGCGCATGCATGCGGCAAGCCGATCGGCATCCTGATGGCCGACCCTGAGCTTTCCGCCCAGTACATCCGCGACGGTTTCGACTATGTTGCCGTCGCCACCGATATCAGCCTGCTGCGTGCGGGTGCCGAGGCGGCACTCAAGCAGGCACGAACACATCAACGTTCATGACCGAGTCCAATCCCATGGGAATCAATGACGCAAGCGGCGGCGCCGCACAAACGAAACCGTTCCGGCGGCTCTTGCTGACCGGCGCCGCCGGCAACCTCGGGCGGCAGCTGCGCGGCGCGCTCGCCGCGTGGGCCGATATCGTTCGCGTGAGCGATATCGCGCCACTGGGCGAGCTGGCCGCGCATGAGGAAGGCAGGGTGGTCGACCTGGCAGATCGCGCCGCGGTGCACAGCCTGCTCGAAGGCGTGGATGCCGTCGTCCACCTGGGTGGCATCTCTGTCGAAGCGCCGTTCGACGATCTGCTGCAGGCCAACATCCTCGGCCTGTACAACCTCTACGCGGCCGCGCAGAAGCAGGGCGTCAAGCGCATCGTCTACGCCAGCTCGAACCATGCAGTCGGTTTCCATCCCGTCACGTCGGTGCTCGACATCGACGCGCCGCTGCGGCCCGATTGCCTGTACGGCGTGACCAAGTGTTTTGGCGAAGCGCTGTCGCGTTACTACTTCGACCGCTTCGGGCTGGAGACGGTCTGCCTGCGGATTGGCTCGTCGTTCGAGGCGCCAAAGAACCCGCGCATGCTGGTCACCTACCTGAGCTATCGCGATTTCATCGAGCTGGTGCGCTGCGCGCTGTTCACCAACCGTGTCGGTCACGCCATCGTCTACGGCGTGTCGGACAACCGCATCAAGTGGGTGGACAACACCAAGGCAAGCTTCCTGGGCTTCGGTCCGCAGGACAGCGCGGCGCAGTTCGAGCACCTGTTTCCGGCCAACGCGCCGACCTGCGATCTGGATGACCCGACGCAGCGGTTCCAGGGCGGGTCGTTCGTGCTGGCCGGCCCGATGGAGCCGAAGTGATGGCCATGCCTTCCAACACGTGCGTGAAGCGCATCGGCATGTGGCTTGCCCCAGCGTCGGCGGGGGCGTGGCTGCCATGACCTGCGCCGAAGCTGAGATGACGAACTCGCCAGGCCGTCGCCTGCTGCTGCGCAGCGCGTTCGCGGTGCCGTTGACCGTGGCGGCGAGTGCCTACCGTGGCGCCTGGGCCGATGCCCTGGCCAAGCGGCCGTCCGCCACCAAGACGGCTGGCTACGCGCTGACGTCGCCGCAGCGCGCGCAGACGCTGGCGGCATCGCTGCCGGCCGACGTGGCATCGCAATTGACCGTGCTGGCCGATGGCGGGCTTGGGCGCGATCTGCATGTGCGTGCGGTGGTGCACACGCAGGGCCTGCTGCCCCACGAGGATGACCACGACGCGAGTGTCCAGGCGCAGCAGGATTGGCGGCAGACACTGGTGCAGGCGCTGGCGTTTCGCGTGACCGGCAAGGCAGCCTATGCCGACAAGGCCGTTGCCTACATCGCCGGCTGGCTGCCGGGCTATCAATCGTCGGCCAACCCGGTCGACGAGGCGGAGCTCATCCAATTCCTGTTCGGGCTCGATCTCGTGAGGGACCGCCTGCCCCGTGACGTGGCCGAGCGCATTCCCGCATTCGGCACGCAGTTGGCACAGGCCTACCTGACCCCCGCGCGGCGCGTAGGCGATGACAGTACGCTGCTCAACAACTGGCAGAGCCATCGCGTGAAGCTCGCGACCGCTGGCGCCTACCTGAGCGGCGACGCCAGGTGGATCGATGCCGCTCGCGCCGCGTTCGTCGCCCACGTGCGGCAGAACGTGCACCACGACGGCAGCACCTATGACTTTGCCCAGCGAGACGCCATGCACTACGTCGTCTACGACCTGGAGCCGCTGCTGATGGCCGCCTCCATGGCCGCCGCGCATGGCGACGACTGGTACGGCGCGACAGAGATCCGCGGCCGGCTTGCATCGGCCCTGGAATGGCTCGCACCGTATGCGCGCGGCGAGCGGCAGCACGAGGAGTTCGTGCGCAGCACCGTCAAGTTCGACGCGCGTCGCGCCGCCGCGCATGTGCCGGGATACGCCGGCCTGTGGCAGCGCAACGAGGCCGCCGATCTCTACCGGATCGGCACTGGGCTCGATCCGCAATTCCGCGCCGTATCGGTTGGGCTGGACGCCACGCCGGTCACGCGCGCTTTGTTCTCCGCCTAGGGAGGCCGCGATGACAATGAAAATCAAGGGACTGCGCTGGTGGATGATCGGGCTGCTCACGCTCGGTACGGTCATGAACTACCTGGCGCGCAGCTCGCTGGGCGTAGCTGCGCCAACGGTCATGCAGAGCCTGCACATCACGACGCAGCACTATGGGTGGATCACCGGTGCGTTCCTGGTCATGTACCCGATCGGTGCGCCGTTGACCGGCTACCTGATGGACCGCATCGGCCTGCGCTTCGGCTTCCTGCTGTGCGGCGTGGCGTGGTCGCTGATCTGCATGGCGCACGGGTTCGTGAACGGCTGGATCGGCCTGTTCATCCTGCGCGGCTTGCTGGGGCTGGTGGAGGGGGCGTTTATTCCCGCCGGCATGCGCGCGACTGCGTACTGGTTTCCCGCACGCGAGCGCGGCTTTGCCGCCGGCACGTTCAACCTGGGTGCGTCAGTGGGCGCCATCATGGCGCCGCCGCTGATCGCGTGGTCGATCCTCAAGTACGACTGGGAGACCGCCTTCATCATCGCCGGCGCCATGAGTCTGGCGTGGGCCGGGTTGTGGCTGATCTTCTATCGCCATCCGGACGCGCATCCCGCGCTCACGAAGGCGGAGGCCGACTACATCGCGGCAGGGCAGGCGGACGACCAGGAGATCGCGGGCAGTGAGCGTACGGAGCGCACCAAGGAGAGCGGCCGGCCGCCCATCCGCCAGATCCTCTCGCAACGCAATTTCTGGGGCATCGCGCTGCCGCGGTTCTTTGCCGATCCGGTGTGGGGCACGCTGGTCTATTGGATGCCGCTGTACCTCTACCAGGCACGTGGCTTCGACCTCAAGACCATCGCCCTGACGGCGTGGCTGCCGTTCGTAGCGGCGGATTTCGGCTGCATGATGGGCGGCACCATCTCGGCTTACCTGAACAAGCGTTTCGGCATCGTGATCGTCGACGGCAAGCGTGTGGCGTTCTCGCTGGGCGCGGTCCTGATGATCGGCATGGCGGGGGTTGGCTTCGTGAAGGACCCGGCCGTGGCCATCCTCCTGCTGTGCCTGGGCGGGTTCGCGCACCAGACTTTGTCGATCTCGGTGATCTCGCTGTCGGCGGATCTGTTCCCCAAGCACGAGGTAGCGACTGTCACCGGCATGGCCAGTTTCGTGGCCGGCATCGGCAACCTCGGCTTCACGCTAATGATCGGCTGGTTGGTCAGCAGCATCGGCTACGCGCCGTTCTTCGTCGCGCTCGGTTGCGGAGACCTGATTGGCATGGTCTTGCTGTGGACGCTGGTCAAGCCGCGTGGGCAGGTACAGGGTCGCGACCTGCCGTCCACGGCCAACGCTTGATCGACGCCTCGCATTGGCCGCCGGATCCTGGCAGGGCGTGCATGCCTCAGTCGTCATAGACGTGCTCGACCTGCCAGCCACGCTGCTTGGCCGCCAGCAGCGCGGCCGACAGCTTCCCCACGGGCATGAGCACGGCCACCCGCCGCTGGTTGGCCGGCACCGACAGGGACTGCTCGAACAGCACGCGGCCCATCGATGGGTCGAACGGCGCGCCGCGCGCCAGCCATAGGGTGACCAGCACCTCCGATGTGTTGCCCGCAATATCGGTGATGTGGATGCCGTCCTCGGCCAGCGCAGTTGCCGCGATGCGGAAGTCGAAGTAGCGCGGCAGCGACAGCACGGCGCGCCCATCGGCTTCGCGTGCCAGGATGCTCACCCGTGCGGGCGGCGACCACGCCGGCGGCAGGTGGTCGACCACGACAGCGGTCGTCATGCGCGCGGGGGTGTAGATCACGCCGGTGGCCCACGCGATCAACTTGCCGTAGACCGCCTTGACGGCGTATTCGGTGGTCAGTGCGTACCGACGCTCCCACTTGCGCAGCATGCCGGGGCCGGTGGCCGGCACGTCGGTCCACAGGTGCTTGAGCCGTGCGGTGAAGTCGTACCGGTACCAGGGCTCCTGGCGGATGAAGTCGACATAGTCCTGCGCGGCCATGGCGGCGTAGCGGTCTTCAGCGCTGGGCCGGCTGCCGGAGAGCGCCCAGCTCAGCCGGCCGACGGTGTTTTCATAGGCGGAGCGCAGGGTGTACTCGACCGTGGTGCTGGCCGAGAGCACGTTGATCATCAGGTGATAGCCCGGGTTGGCGGGATACCCGTCGCGCCACTGTTCGGCCGTCACGGCGGCGTAGCTCGACCACAGTTGCCCGATGTGGCGCAGGAATGGAAAGTCTTGCGGCACACCGCTCTGCACGGTGCGGGCATATTCCGCCGGGCTGTGGACGAGAAACCATTCCGGATAGGTCAGCAGCGTCTGCTCGGCGCCGCGCCGCTCGGGCAGCGGGACGAGGCTGTTCGCCGTCTGCTGCGCACGCGCCGGTGCCGCCACGGCGGCGCTCAAGGCGAGTGCGGCCAATGCCAGTTTGAAGCCGTGGATCATGACGTTGCTCCTTCCTTGACGAAGGCCATCAGCAGGTTGTCGGTGGGGTCGCCTTCCTGGCGCAGCTGCACGCCGGTGGAGCGCAGGCCGCAGCGCTCGATGCGGCGGACCCAGGCGTCGGCGCTGGCGAAGTGGTGCAGTTCGGCAGCGTTGGTCGCCCAGCTTTCACCAAGCCCGGCATTGAAGACCGTATGCGCCAGCGCCACGAAGTGATGCATGGCGGAGGCGGCCACGTCGTGCTCGCGCACCACGAACATGCCGCCAGGCCGCAGCACGGCCGCGATCGAGGCCAGGAACGGCTGTAGCTTCTCGGGCGCCATGTGGTGCAAGCCGATGAAGCAGCTCACCAGGTCGGCGCTAGCGGGCGGCAGGGTGAGCGGCGCGTAGTCGTCCATGCGGACAGCCTTGCCGATGGGCGTGAGTTGTCCACGCTCGACGATATCGACCGGCGAGAACCCCGGCGCGGTATCCGTCACCAGCGTCACGCTGCCCGTGATGCTGGCGTGCTTGCGCAACGCGCGCACGTAGCGGCCGGTGGTGCCGATCTCGACGTAGTCGCGCAGGCGTGCATTGCCGATCAGTTGGGCAGTTTGCCGGCCGATCTCGCGTTTTTGCGTGGCGAGCGCGGGCAGGGCGTGGCTGAGCATGGCCAGGCGCGGCGTGATACCGGGCAACGCGGCCTGCAGGCTGCGGTAGATCGCTTCATCGTCGCCGCCCGCAGCCAGGCATTGCTTGATCAGGGTATGGAAGCGGTCTTCCGGCACCAGGTTGAAGATGTTCTGCAGGAAGGTGTAGAAGCGGTCGGCGGAATCGACGTTGCCGTAGACGGCGGCGAACAGCGACCGGTCGGCCGTCGTCGTGCCGCCCGTGTCCACTTCGGTCGACTGCGCGGGGGCGTAGTAGCGATCCCATAGCGCACCGCGCAGCCGATAGTGCGGGTCCAGCCGTGCCTTGAGCGCAAAAAGCTCGCGCGCCCGCGGGTAGGCGCAATGGAACTGCTCGGGCGTCGCATGCACCTGGTACGGCAGGTAATACGTGCCGCCGGCATCCAGCGCTGCGTCGATCAGCTCGCGCGTCCACACAGCCACCTTCTCCAGGGCATTGGGGCGCGTGCGCTGCTTGTAGTAGAGGACGAAGGCGAAGGTCTCGCCGCGCGCCCATGACATCACGGTCTGCGTGTCGGCATCGGCATGGCGCACGGAGACGTTGACGGCATTGACCTTGTAGCGCCGCAGCGTGGCGGCAAGTGCCTTGGTGAAGCGCGTCATCTGCGCGGCAGGCACGAAGTACTCCTGCAGCACGTAGGTGCGATGCTGCCGGTCGGTTGGCTCCAGCTCGGCCACGTCGTAGCCGGCTTCGTAGTTGCGCCAGTGCACCTTGCCACGCAGCGTGAGCAGCGGGTCGTAGAGGTACTCGCGGCGGAACTTGCCCAGCGGCGTTTCGGTGATGGACCACAGCAGGTACTTTTCCAGCAGGCGCGCGCGCCGTGGCGTTTGCAAGCGCGGCGCGGTGGCGGGCTTGTCGGTCACCGTCCAGCTGACGGCGCGGCCGGCGGCGTAGTGCGGCGGGTAGAGATCGAAGTTGTGGAACACCACATCACGGTGGCCGCGCACGTTGGCGTCGAACCAGGCCGGGTAGTCGGCCACGTCCAGCTTGATGGCGCTGCGTTCGACGCGAGCGTTCGGCACCAGCCCCAGTTCAGCTTCGGTGATGACGCCGACGGCACCATACCCGCCGATGGCCGCGTTGAAGAGCTCGGCGTGGATGGCCGGCGTTGCCTCCACCACCTCGCCATTGGTCAGCACCAGCGTAATGGCCCGCACGGACGAGGCCACCGGCCCGGCCGTATAGCGGCCATGCGCATTGACCGACAGCGTGCCGCCCACGGTGAAGTTGGCATAGGTCTGCATGATCTTGACCGCCAGGTCATGCGGATCGATGAAGCGCTGGATGTCGCACCAGCGCGTGCCGGCCTGCACGCGGATCGTGCTGGCCTCGGGGTCGAAGCGCAGGATGCGATTCATCTCGCGCAGATCCAGATGCAGCGTTCCCGGGCTGGCGGTCTGCCCGCCCATGCTGAAGTGCCCGCCGCCCACCGATACCGGGAAGACGGTGCCGGTCAGCGCGTCGACCACGTCCTGGGTCGAGTGGGGTGTCGCCACCGAGAACACCGGCATGCGATTGAGCTGTGTGACGTCGTTGATGGTGGTCATGGCGTCACCCCGCGATGTTGACCTGGAGGTAATCGCCACGCGGTGCCGGGCGGGCGTCGAAGCGGCTGTCGAAACGGTTGGGCCCGTCAGCGCCTCGCCGCAGCAGCGCCACCAGCAACCACAGCGGCCCGAGTACCGGGAGCATCACCCACAGCAGCTGGCGCCCGCTGAACCCGGCATCGTGCAGACGCCGCACCGACGCGGCACCGGCCGCCCACAGGAACAGCGCGCTGAAGATGGCCGCCGCCGCGTCACCCCAGGCCGTCGCGGCGAGCGTGCCGAGCAACGCGCAGGCCAGCGCCATCCCAGCCAGGCGAAGCGCCCACGCGCGGCGTGACAGCCGCCCCCGTGCGCAAAAGAGAGAGATCAGGATCGGTTTCAAAGCGGGCTCCAGTTCGAAGGTCAGGTGCGTCGGGTGCGCCGGATTGGCGTGAGGCGCAGCATGGCCAGTGGGACTGGAATTCGCACGGTTTATCTGGAAAAATTGCCGAACCGACACTTGAAGTATCAAAGAACGATACCGATATGACCGAAATTGCACAGCTCATCGCCACCATCAAGCTGCAGCTGAAGGCGGCGGGAATGACCTATCGCGACGTTGCGCAGGCGCTGGACTTGTCGGAGCCCAGCGTGAAGCGGCTGCTTTCCAGCGGGCGGCTGACAGTCGACCGCCTTGCGCAGTTCAGCGAGCTGCTCGGCATGACCATGGCGGAGCTGCTGCGTGAATCGGAAGCGTCACAAGCGCGCATCCATACGCTCACGCACGCGCAGGAGGCGCAGCTCGTGTCGAACGACAAGCTGCTGCTCGTCGCCGTCTGCGCGTTGAATCACTGGACGCTGGCGGACATCGTTGCGACCTATCGCCTGTCGGAGGCGGAGTGCATCAAACAGCTGTTGGTGCTCGATCGCATGGGGGTGGTGAACCTCAAGCCGGGCAACCGCATCCAGCTGCTCGTCGCCCGCGATTTCGACTGGCTGCGTGATGGCCCGATCCGGCAGTTCTTCCTGCAGCAGGGCATGCCCGATTTCATGGAAAGCCGCTTCGACGGCGCGGACGAGACCATGGACTTCAGCCACGGCATGTTGACCAAGGCCGGCTACGCGCAACTGCAGGTCGAGTTGCGCAAGCTGCGCGCCAAGCTCGCCACCTTGCACGACGAAGCCGCCAACGCGCCGCGCGCAGAGAAGCACGGCACCGCGTTGCTGCTGGCGATGCGGGTGTGGGAGCCGGCCGCGTTCCGCGCGTTGCGGCGGGCGGTGTAGGGCGTGTCAATCGCGCTTCACATGCCCATGAAGTGACGCAAAAAAGCCCCCCGAGAATTGGACCCAAGAAGCGTTATTGCTCGCGCAATGGCTTGGCGCACCCCTTATCTAGACTGAATCCGTGCCGATAACACACCTATCGGAGCACTGCAGGGATGGGAGGGAATCATGACCACCGCAGCCACCTGGATCGTCATTCTGAGTTGCGCCTACATGGAATACAGCACGTGGCGCGGCATGAGCGTCTACCGTCGCACGGTCGACTATGACAACGTGGTCTGGTGCTGATCAGCGCACCGGTGGCTTGGGTAGCAACCTTCGGATCAGCCCATCATGTGCAGCGTAACCTTCCAGCAGCGCGCGGCCTTCCGCCAGCTCAAATTCGCTGAATTCAAAACCCGGTGCGACGGTGCAGCCCACCAGCGTGTAGCCGTGCGCCCCGGCAATGCGCTCCGCCGCAAACCAGTGGCCTGCCGGCACCACCGCCTGGTACACCGCCATCTCGTCCTCGGCGGCGTGGCCCAGGCGATGCGTGCGCACCGCACCGTGGTCTTCCAGCACATGCACGTCTAGCACGTCACCCGCATGGAAGTGCCAGAGCTCATCCGATTGGATGCGGTGCCAGGCGGAATAGGCGTCATCCGCCAACAGGTAGTAGATGGCGGTGGCGGCCGCACGTTCGACGGGCGGGCCATCGATCATGCCACGCTGGATGCGCTCCTCGCTGCGATAGGTCTCGCGGTAGAAGCCGCCTTCCGGATGCGGCGCGAGGCCGAGGCGGGTGATGAGGCGCTGGGCTGCGGGCGCGATCGGCATGGCGAGGGTCAGTCCGGCTGACGGCGGAACGGAAAGCGCTGCTGGTTGATGAAGCCATCGGGCATGTAGTCGCCCACCACGCCGTACTTTTCCGGGAAGGCCTTCTTCGATTTCACCGCCGTGCCGAACAGGTGGTCGATGAAGGCGAAGTGCGCCGCGTAGTTTTTGTCGATCGCCTCGTCTTCCGACGAGTGGTGCCAATGGTGGAAATCGGGCGTGACGAAGATGTACTTCAGCGGCCCCCATGGCAGGTGCACGTTGGCGTGATTGAACACCGCCTGGAAGCCCACGATGATGATGTAGACATCCACCACGGACTTGTCGAAACCCAGCACGAACAGCGGCCCCAGCACCGCCACGCGCGTGACGATCAACTCCAGGATGTGCTGGCGCGAGCCGGCCAGCCAGTCCATCGTCTTGACGCTGTGGTGCACGGCGTGGAAGCGCCACAGAAATGGCACCTCGTGATACGCACGGTGCGTGACGTACTCCATCAGGTCGGCCACCAGCATGCACAGCAGCAGCTGCGGAATGAACCAGATGTGCTGCACCATCTGCTGGAACTCGGCATGCACCATCCACCCGAACACGCGGTGGATCAGGAAGTTCACCACCAGCAGCACCAGCCCCACGATGAAGTGGTTGACCGCGAAGTGCGCCATGTCGGTCTGCCATTCGGCGCGGAAGACCGGCTGCTTCTTATAGAGCGGGAACAGCTTTTCGAGCAGCACGAAAATCAGGGTCGAGCCGAGCAGGTCGAGAATGAACCAGTCGAGCCCGATATACGGCGTGTGATCGGGGAAATCACCGACAGGCACGCGCGAGCCGCCCAGCGCCACCGCCGCCAGCACCAATGCAAAGGCCAGGCAATTCAGGCGCCGGCGGTTATCCAGCACGATATTGGCCAGCGCAAGACCGCCGGACGCCAGCAGCGAGACAAACAGGATCTTGCGCAGTACGTCCACGGAATAGGCGTGGCGCAATTCGGGCGTGGTCAGATACTGCGGAAAATGGAAGGCCAGCACGCCCAGCAGGCAGAGGAAGCCAAGCACGAGAGCAACGATGGTGCCGAGCAGGCCATTGCCCAATTTCAGGCCGCCGCTGCTGTGGAGGAGGTCGTTGGCTTCGCGCACCGTGGCGTCGGCCGCGCGCACGATGGCGGGCTGGTGGTCGCGCTCGGCATCTGCCGACGCGGGTTTGTTGGATTGATCCATGGGGCTGACCCTTTCGCGTTGTTCTGATTTTTTATACATCGCGCGATGCGATTGGCTTTGCCGGAAACATTACCGATTCTTCATCGATCCCCGTTCGCACGGCTGCGCGATTATAGGTCTGTCCGGCGCATTTTTTGAAACGCATTTGACGCGATTGATGGCGTCAGCCACCTCCGGCTTGGCCGCAAACGTCATAACCATATGCCAACCCATTCGTTGGCATTTTGAGGTGAATCCGTAGCATTGCCCCAAGGGGGCCGGACTGACCAGTGTGGCGTCTTTGTTATCTGACAAACCGCCATGGGGCCATCGTGAGCAGTCCAGTCCATCCGTCATCGCTGTCGTCGCAAACCGGCTGGCAGGCCGAGCTGCCGCGCGCGGGCGCACAGTTTCGGCCGAGCCCGCTGCTCAAAGCGCGTCTCGGTTTCCTTGCCGCGTGGGCGGCGTTCTTCCTCGTCCTGTTCGTGCTGCCGCAGCCGGCTGGGCTGTCGCTGGCCGGACGCGCCACCTTGGCGGTCGTCGCCTGGGCCGCGATGATCTGGATGACCGAGGCCGTGCCGGTGGGCGTGAGCGGCATCCTCATCCCAGCCCTGTTGGTGCTCGCGCACGCCATCACGCCGTTCAGCAAGGCGGCCAGCGGTTTTGCCTCGCCGGTGGTGTTCCTGTGCCTGGCGGCCTTCCTGTTTTCGTCGATCATGCAGGCGGCTGGGCTGGACCGGCGTATTGCGCTATGGCTGCTCGACAAGCTCAAGACCAGCACCGCCAACGGCGTGATCTGGGCGATGTTCGTGGTCAACTTCGTGCTGAGCTTCCTGGTGCCGGCGGCCAACGCGCGCGCGGCGGCGCTGCTGCCGGTGGTCAACGGCATTGCCGACCTGTTTGGCGACACCCCGCGCGAGCGCAGCGCCAAGAAGGCCATCGTGATCCAGTCGCTGGTGTATGGCTCGATGATCAGCGGCATGTGCATCCTGACCGCGCACCTGCCCAACCTGGTGATTGCCGGTCTGTTGCAGAAGCAGCTCGGCCTGCATCTGTCGTATCTCGACTGGTTCACGCTGCAGTGGCCGTACCTGGGCATGTTCGTGCTGACGCAACTGTGGGTGCAGTTCTACTTCAAGTCGCGCGCCGTGCGGCTGCCGGGCGGGCCGACGGCGATTGCCGAGCAACGCGCCGCGCTGCCGCCGGCCGGCGCCCAATCCAAGGCGATCCTGCTGGTGTTTGCGACCGTGTCGGTGCTGTGGGCCACCGAGGCGTGGCATGGGCTGCCATCAGAGATCGTAGCGTTGCTGGGGCTGGCGGCGCTGTTCGTGCCGGGGCTGACCGGCATCGGCTGGAAGGATGTCCAGAGCCGCACCATCTGGGGCACGTTCTTCCTGCTGGCGGGGGCACTGAGCCTGTCGGCGGCCATCAGCGAGACCGGCCTCGCGCCGTGGGTGGCTGACTGGCTGTATCGCTTCGCGCAAGGCCATCCGTGGTGGCTCGCACTGCTGATCGTGATGATCGGCACGCATGCGGCGCGGCTGGCGATGCTCTCCAACGTGGCCGCCGTCACGATGATCGCGCCCATCATGCTGGCGCTCGCACCCAAGCTCGGGCTGCATCCGGCCGCCTTCACGCTGCTGGTGTGCGACAGCGACAGCTTCGCCTACATCCTCCCCACGCAGATCACCGCGGCGGTGGTCGCCTACAGCAGCGGCACGTTCTCTACGGCGGACTACGCCAAGGTCGGCGTCGTCTCCGTGCTGATCGGCATCGCCTATGGCGTCTTCGTGATGGCGCCGTGGTACGCGCACCTCGGCATTCCCGTGTGGGACGCCAGCGCGCCGTGGCCTTTCCATTGATCGGAGCCTTTGCATGAATGACCGAGCATCCCTGGCGGTGGGCTATACCGCCCTGCGCGAGCGGCTGCGCGAGCGGCTGGGCGAGCACCACGCGCCCGCCGGCTTGTATGAAAAGAACAAGGCCTTGCCCTTCGCCGGCCGCGCGACTTGCTCCGTGAGCCGGCTGGAAGCGGGCGAGTGGGCCGAGATCCTGATCGACTACGAAGTCGGCGCATCGGGCATTGCGGATGGCGCGTGGCTCAAGGCCACCTTCAAGTTCTATTCCGACTGGGCTCTGTTCCAGACCACCGACCCGTCTGGCGCCAACTACCTCACCGCTGAATACCAGGCCGGCCCGCTGGTGCCCGGCCAGAGCCCGGCGACGGTCCAGGCGCTGAACGTGCGCTTCGAGCAGAAGGGCCACGAGCGGCCGTTCCAGAAGGCGATCATCGTCGACGTGGTCGACGGCTACCTGAACGCGGGCGACCACATCCTGATCCGCCTGGGCGACCGGCGGCGCGGCGGGCCCGGCACGCGCGTGCAGACCTTCATCGAAGACAACTTCCGCTTCCGCCTGTACGTGGACCCGCTCGGCACCTCGCGCTTCGTGGCGGTGCCGGGCGATGTGGTGATCGACATCCATGCGGGCCAGCCGGCACACGTGCAGTTGCAGGGGCCGCGCTTCGCCCGGCCAGGCACGCCGGTGGCGGTACGTGCATCGCTGCTCGATCGGTGGGGCAACATCAGTTCGGATGTGGGCGGCGCAATTCGCTTGACTGCTTGGGACGGCAACACGCGCGTACACCAGCGCGACTACTCCGTGCCCGAAGCCGGCTGGGCAACGCTCGGCATCGACGACTTGCCGACCGGCACCGGCACGCTGCGGCTGGAAGCGTCGTTGCTGAACGCGCCGCGCGTGAGCACGGGCACGGCATGGCTGTCGATCTTTGACGCGCCCAATGCGCCGCGCGCGTTCTATGCGGACCTGCACGTGCACGCCCACGACACCGTCGGCACCAACAGCCCAGCCTACAACGCGGCATATGCGCGCGACATTGGCGGCATCGACGTGTTCGGCTACACCGTCAACGATTTCCAGATCACCGACGCCAACTGGAAGCTCGGGCTGGAGGCGGTGAACACCATCAACGAGCCCGGCCGCTTTGTCGCATTTCCGGTGCAGGAGTGGTGCGGCAGCTCCACCGCCGGCGGCGATCACAACGTCGTCTTCCTCGGCGACGAGGCGCCTGGCTTCCCCTACAACGCGCGCGGCGAGCACAACCGCACGCTGGTGTGGAACGAAGACATGAAGGGCGCCGCCGCCGAACTCGGGCGCTGGCCGATTGAAGAGCTGTGGGACGCCTACATCGACGCGCCTGAGCTGCACCTGATCATGCCGCACGTGGGTGGGCGTCGCTACATCCCGGACTGGCACCACCCGCAACTGGAGCGCTTGGTCGAGATCGCCTCCAGCTGGGGCCACTTCGATTGGCTGTACCGTGATGTGATCGCACGCGGCTACCAGCTCGGCGTGGCGGCCAGCGGTGACGAGCATCGCGGCCGGCCCGGCGGCGGTGCGCCTGGCGTGCAGGTGTTCGGCGTGCGCGGCGGCCTGACCGGCGTGCTGGCGGAGCGGCTCGATCGTCAATCGATCGGCCGTGCCCTGCGCGCGCGCCACACGTGGGCCAGCACGGGTGAACACACCGCGCTGCTGGTGCGCAGCGGCAACCATATCCAGGGCGACGCGTTCACGCACCACGGCCCCGCGCGCCTCGACTACCGCTTTCTCGGCCAGACCGGCTGGGAATACCTCGCCGCCTACGACCACACCGGCCTGATCTGGGAGCGCAATCTGCACAAGGAGGCGGGCTTCTCCGACCGCCTGATCCGCGTGCGCTGGGGTGGTGCACGCATCCGTGACCGTTACCGCTGGGCCGCGTGGCAGGGGCGCATCCGCATCCTCAACGGCACCATCCACCGCTTCGGCGGCCACGGCTTCGAGCACCTGGAGGAATCCTGCTGGCGCGAAGGCACCACCGACATCGGCTTCCGCAGCGATACCTATGGCGATGCCGACTGCGTGGAGATCGACATCGGCAACCTAGCGGCCGCGCGCATCGTGATCGACGGGCACATCGACAGCTACATCAAGGTGGGCGACCCGCTGCAGCGCAATCCGTTTGCACACGCGCCGGATTTCCACTGGGAGATCAGCGGAGCGGAGCTGCTGGCCAAGGATGGGCTGCGGCTGGAGCTGGGCGGTACCGAGCTGTTCATCGCGGTGGAGCGGCTGACGGAGCAGGCGCTGCCGGTGGATGTGGGCGGAAATATCGAAGTCGATCCGGTCAACGGGCCGTTTGGCTTCCGGCCGGTGTACTTCCATGGGCGCGAGCGGGATGACGGGAAGGTGTGGTCGTCGGCGCAGTTTGTGGAGTTTGTGGAGGGGTGATTGCCACGGGCGTATTCGCGGGCGAGGCAGTACGCATCCGTCGGATGCCCTTGCCCTTCACTAGCGAGCGCTGGCGGGCAACCTAATCCCCAGCCTTGACCGTCAGCGACTGCAACCACTGCGCGAGCTGCGCTTCGCCTTGTTCGTCCAATTGCCCTGAAAGCGCGCCATACCATTCGACAATGGCCTCGTCCGGCATGTTTGCCCGGAGGACGGGCAGGGTGACCTCCAGAAAGCTGGAGAAGAAGGGAATGCCTCGCATGTAGAGGAGATGCGAGTCGGTGATGCGGACATGGGCGTAGACATCGCGCACCCAAGCCACATACGGCAGCGCTTCCGCCATGTGCCCGCTTTGCTTGAGCGAGGAGATGAATTGGGTGCGGCCGGTGACGCTGGACAGCTCGTGCGTCTGCTCGTTGATCTGATCGAATTTCTGCAGCCACGCCTCGCCGCGATCGACTTCGCCGCACATGACCGAAGTGGTCGCCAATTGCAGCGCGTTGTGTGCGCTGGGCTCCTGATTGAACAGCGCAAGCCAGTAGGGGAAGGCTTCGGGATAGCGGTGCATGCCCGAGTAGGACAGGGCGCATAGGCGGTTGGCGTCGGCGAGGCGATCAACGTAGGGGGCTGCGGCGCGGATGGCTGCTTCGTGCCGGCCTTGTTGATAGGCTTTTAGGGCGGAGGCCAGTTCTGGGACGATGTCGTCGGAGGCGTCGCCATCGTCTTTTGGCGATGGCGAAGGATCGGCTACCGCGTCTTTGGTGTTTCTTCCGAACAGTTTTTTTAGCAAGCCCATGGTGGTTTTCTTCTGAATCTTAAAGTGCGGTGGCCTAGACTAGACCTGACAGTGGTTGGTGATTCATGCCACCACCCCTAAGAAGCGCTGCGCTCCACGCTGATCGATTCGCAGACAGCCTCCTTCCCCCAGGCGACAATGCGCAATGTCCCCACCTCCCACTCCAACATAAATTGACCGAAGTCGAGTCCGCCATAGGTGTAGTTGCTGCCAAATGCCTGCACCAGGTTTTCGATTGGCTGGCCGGTGAACCTGCCATGGTCCGTCAGCAACGCCAAAACCTTTGTCTCCTGTTTCGCCTGTTCGCGCCGTCTGCGCAAACTCGCACGCTTACGCCAGCTCAGCAAGAGCAACCAAAGCACGAGGCCGACAATAAGCGAGGGTATCGATATCGAGATCAAGATTTATCCACCTTCTTCTGCGTTAGCACGTCGAGCCATCCTCAACACGCAGCGTCTGGGTCGCACCCTTGTACGCGATGGCCGGTGTTCCTGTGAGTTCGGTGCTGTCCGCCGACTTATTTCGCACGCCAAACACGAGTGTCGCGATGATGCGAGTGGTCCGCGGCGGCGAATAGTACGACCAGCGTGGCAAGGTGGTGCTACAGCTTCGGATCAGACTGATCGATGTCCCATTGCCAAATGGTAGAGCCGTAGTCAGACGCCACTTCTGGCATGGTGTCTCCTGACTTGAAGAACCGGCGCGATCCGCTCTTGGCAGGGGTCATCCAGTAGCCAGCTTTCGGGCATGCTTGCCCTGCCTCACAGCGCAGACGCAAGCCCTCCGAGAGCGCGATCTGACCAGTAGTTTGCGAGACGAAATACCAAGTCGTATCCACAGCTTTCGTTTCTGTCAGCGTGATCGATCGTTCTTCCACATCGTCATCGTCAGGCATTGGGAAGTCTGCCCAAACGTCGATCGGCCTTCCCCAATACACCTGATATGCAGGTTGCATTGGGTGCCCTTGGACGCAGAATGCGAGGCTAAAGTCGTTTGCACCGTCTAGCCATTGCTTGGGTACCCATACCCCGGTGCGAGGGCATGAGGTGCCTGGACTGACGTGCTCGCCAAAATCAATAGGATGTCTTGGGTATGGTGTTGGCGGCGACATGATTCCGTACTCTTCTGCATACTGGATAGCTCTTGCTGTATCACCTACGTGACTGTCGTCCCGATCGACGTAGATTTGATCGCTTCCAGCTGAGCCACGGTTTAACCAAAGCCTTCCGCCTGCTTCGTTGTTACGTAGTGTTTCGCTTCCAGTGCCACAGGCATAACTTAGGCGGTGGAAGGCTTGATCCCATTGCTTGCGTTGCTCGTCATTCATCCATCCCAGGGGTTGCTCGACGAGCCCCCGGTAGTCTGCTGACGGAGCCCGCAAGAAATCAATCATCGGCATGTAGTCGCCGCCGTTTTTGATGAACCCGATACCGCGACGAATGTTTTCAGCGTGCGTCAGGTAGCGCGAGACCCAATAGTCCAGCCGAGCAGCGCCATGCAGTGCATGCCCAGTAATGAATGTGTTGTAGATGTCCGCGAACTCTTCGCACAGGCGCGCGCACAGCTCGTAGTACGCAATGGATGTGGTTTGATATAGAAACCATGCATCCTGATCGAGGTTGCGTGGTGTGTCGTAGGGTTTCAGGCTTGTTGCACTCATTGAATATCGTCGGGTAAGGAAACAATGACGCCCTTCGCTTCTTGTTGATTCCAGTCTGCGAAACCCCATCCCGTTTCGTAGGGTCCCTTCACGTGGGGGTCCGTGGCCGTATCACGCAGGGGCGCGGCCACTTTCCTGCCCGTCACGTCTTCCCACTCGACCCGAGTATCCGGTTGGCCGTTACGCCCAGGCAACTGCTGCCCACTCTCATGGTCGATGCGTGGGTGTGTCGCCGCAAACTTGTCTTGCGAAGGGTAAAACACGATCTGGTCTGTGCCGCCGGTCAGATGATACGGGGTACCTTCAAGTTTCTGTGAGGCGGCAGGTCCTCTCCAGGCAGCCAGCGTTTCTCCGGCCGGAATTTCATACACAACGTACTGACCGTTTTGATTCCACTCCGGCTTGACGGCTAGTTTTTCTCGCCACTCCGCACGGCTCTTCAGGCTGTTAAATGTTTTCTCGTCAACCCAAAAGATACCTCCGGCGGCGTTGGTTGGATCAACCACACGGTAGAGCTTGGCAGGACCTTTGATTTGGGTTGGCGCGAGCTTGCCTCGTTCGAAGGTTTGAATCACGCCGGCATCGAGTGCTGGCGGAGTGGGTTGACCTGCTTTGCGCAGTTTCTCAATTTTTGCATCGAATTCCGCCCGGGTCACCTCAGCTTCTTTCAGCGTAGGTGCTGGGTGCGGAAGTTTGTCGCCCAACCGCACCCAGCTGGGCGGATGCTTATTCATCAACTGCGCTGCGCCTTGTTCACTCATCGGCGCAATCCACCCTTTGTTATGCGTCCGCGTATACGCGATCCACGCATGATCATCCAAGCGCTTGGCTGTCACACGGAGGATAGTGTGGATTGGCGCAGTGAATTGCTCCAACTGCGAAGCGATGCGCTGTTTGTTCTTGCCAAGGAAATCCAGGAAATCATTCAGCTTCTCGCGCGTTGAGCTCGGCACGATCAGCTTCATACGGCCGAGAAGCTTCTCGATCTTGTCAGCAGCCTCCAGAAACTGCGAGCGTAGCCTCGACCCGTTGACCTTCTCCGCCAGTTCCGTGATTTTCTTTGAGCAGAATTTGAAGATGTCTGGCACACCTTCCTTCGTCGCCCACTTCACAACCTTCGAGTTGCTGAGGAATTCCGCAATCTTGGGCAGCGCCGCATCGAGCGCTCGGTTCGTGGCCTGCCCTAGTTTGGTTGCATCCAACAGGTCTTCGGCGCGCCTGAGGTACTTCCGGATATAGACGAAGGCGATCTTGACAACGCCCTTGATCACGGAGCCGATTTCCGGGAAGAAGCCAATGATGGTCAATGCGATAAAGAACAGCACCAGCTTGTTGCTGGGGTCCTTCCGATACGCGCGAATATTGGCGCAAAGGTCACGGATATCGCAAATCGTATCGACGATGGGGATCAGCGAGATCACCATATCGGCTGCGATCTGACCGGCAGAGCGATCTTCCTGGAAGTCCCCCTGAATAGCCTCCCAGAGCCACAGTCCGACACCCTTGTCTTCTGGTTTGGCCTCGCCATGAACGAGTGCCAGCGCTTCTTCTGTTTGTTGTTGGCTGCTCATGCGACCGTGTCCGCTTTGTCCGAATTCAGTTTGGCTTCTTCCCCACGAATGAGGGGTTCAGTAGCGGCCAAGAGGTCGTCCAGCGTGGGGCGAACAACATCCTTCGCGGACGGATTGTTTTTATACGTCAGTGTGGCCCCTCCCCAGGGAACCCCTTCTTCTCGCTGCTCTGCAGCGCCATTCAATTTTCCTGTTCGTTTGGTTCCATCGGTGAACGCTAGTTCGTACTCGATGTTGCGCATGGGCTGTCCTTCGTAGCCAAGCAGACTCATTTCGATCCAGTTTGGCTGGTTGGTAGAGGTCGGCAACGCCGGCAGCGCAGCCGCCTGCCCGCCCGGCCCAATCAACGGATGCCCCGCCCCCTTGACCGACAACGTCCCCGACGTCTCAAACGTGATGGCGTTGCCCTCCAGCCGAATCATCGAATCCCCGCCATGCAGCACGATGTTCTGCTGCGCCAGGATCTCGACCGAATCCGCAGAGGACGTGACGGTGACGGCCTTGTCGGCCAACACCGCCAGTGCATCGGTATGGGCCTGGATCGACACCGGCCCACCTTCGGCGACGGCGCGGATGCCGTTGCGCTGGGCGAACAGGCTCACGCCCTTGGCGGCGGCCGCGGCTACCACGTTGCCGGTGGCCAGATGCCAGTCCGCCTGCGCGGTGCCATGCAGGTGCCGGCCCGCGTAGACGGTCGTGGTGGCCTGCGAGGTGAGCGCAATGCTCGATGGCGATTCCGCTACCAGCAGCGGCTGGCCGAAGCGTTCCACCGGAGCCTTGCTCGGCTGGGTCGCGTCCTGCCCGTTGACGTTGCCTTTGTAGTGGCCGTCCTGTGCCGGGTCCAGCGCCTGCGTGATCGGCTCGAACGCCTCGGTGGCCGCCAGCGGCAGCGCTTGCTGGCTGGAGGCGGCATCGGACAGGCGCTGTGCGGTACGTTGCGCCGCGGTGAGCTGCCCACGCGCCTCATGCGCATCGAGCACCGTGCCCGCCGCCTGCGCCCGCGCCGTGGTCGAGAGCAGCAGCCCCGCGCCCGCGCGCACCACGGCCCAGGCATCGGTGCGCAGCTCCGCCCCGGTGCCGCGCCAGCTACCGCGCTCGCCGCCGGTGGCGCCGTGCGAGGTCACGTAGCCGAGGTTGAGCTGGCTGTTGGCGGACGAACTGGCCAGGCGCGTGCGCAGCTGGCCAGGATGATCGTCGACCACCCATTGGTTGTAGCCGTCGCCGGAGAGGCCCTGCGAATGCCAGCCGGACAGCGCTTGCCCGAGCGGCGCATCGGCGGGGGCCCAAGGCAGGGCGTCCTGCGTGTTGTGCAGCTGCATGGCGACCATCGGCCGGTCGATGTCGCCGTCGAGGAAGGTGAGCAGCACCTGGGTGCCGGCGCGCGGCAGGTGGTTGCCGCCCCAGTTGGGGCCGGCGCTGGCGGTGGCCACGCGCACCCAGGCGGTGACCTGCGTGCGGTCGCTGCTGCCCGGGTCGGAGAAGGCGTTGACAGCAGGCGCACGCAGCCACGGGAAGCGGATGCGCACGCGGTGGTCGCGGTCGGTGGTGAGCGGCGCGCCGCCATCGGCGATGACCACGGCGGCCTGGCCCTCGGGCGCGGTCGGGCGGCGACAGTACGCCGGCACGATCGGCGCATCGGCCGGCACGGCGACGAAGCGGTTGCGGTAGCTGCCGGATTCGATGGCGGTGGTGCTCAGAAAACGCGCGAGGTCGGTGCCCAGGTTGTTGGCCGCCTCGTGCTCGACCTGCAGCGTGACGAACTCGCTGTGCTTGCTGTCGAAATGCTGCGTGAGCTTGAAGCGCTGCCCGGCCCCGAGCTGGCGCACGCCGCCCTGGCCCTGGTAGCGCAGGTAGGCACCTTCGTGGGCCTGCATGCGCAGGCGTGCGGCGCGGCTGGCGCCCTGGGCATCGGCAAAGCGGTAGGGGCCGGAAGCTTCGAAGGATTCCAGCGTCGGCAGCTCGCCGCCCGGGTCGCTGGCGGTGGCTTGGCCCGAGGTGGCGGCCAGCGCCTTGTAGTCCCACGCTGCGACAGTCACGGCGTTGGTGCCGACGGAGCGCGTCTGCGAGAACCGCTCGATGGCGTCTGTGCTTTCCGTGGCATCGACGCGATGGAAGCGGATGCTGGGTTGCGCGCAGGCCGGCCGCTCGGCGTCGTTGTCGAAGATGACCACGGTGTGCTTCGACTGCGCGTTGTCCTGCCGCTTCTCGTCGCTCTGCTGGTGCTCGATGCGGAACGACAGGCCTTCTTCGGCCAGCAGGCGCATCACAAAGGCGTAGTCGGTCTCGCGGTACTGGCAGCAGATCGAGCGCTTGGCGCACGGCTGGCGGGTGGAGATCTTGTAGTGCGCGACCGGATATTCAGAGAACACCTCTTCGATGATCTCCAGCGCGGTCTTGTTCTGGTAGACGAAGCAGTCGCTGCGCGTGCGCAGGCGATCGAGCCACGGCACGATGCGCAATCGATAGCGCGCCAGGCCGCCGTCGCCGCCCAGGGCTGCGCAATCGGCCACATAGCCGTGCCACGCGCGCCAGCGGCCGTCGGCCAGCATCAGGCGCAGCGTGGCTTCCTGCGAGGCCAGCTTGGCCGTATCCAGGTGGGCCGACGGGCTCAGGCAATCGACCTGCAGCACGAACGACGCCGATACCGCCTCGGTGGCGGTAAAGCGCTCCACGACCAAATTGTCGGTGGTGAGCGCCGTCTCGATGGCGATCTGGCGGGTCTGCTGCCCGAGCAGTGCGCCCAGGACGGCTTGCGGCACGGCGGCCGGCAGGGGTGACAAAGCGTTCATCGGAGCGGCGTCGCGCGATGGTTCTTGTTCTTGATGGGCGGTTCAGCGGGGGGCTGGCCGGTGGGCGGCGTCAGGCCGTCATCAGGGTAGCGAGATCGTCAGGTGCGAAAAGCGCGGCCCGAGCTTGATGACCTGCGAGTAGCCTTCCAGCGTCTCGTTGGTCTTGGTGCGCAGCGTGTGCGACAGCGCGATGTACCCCAGCAGCGCGATCAGCGCGAACACGGCGCCGAAGATCCACAGCGGCGTTTCGCGCTTGAGCGTGTGCGCCACCTTGTCCGGCAGCGGCCACTGCGGCGCGAAGGCGGCGCGCTTGCCCTTGATGGCGGAAATCTCGTCGCCCAGGCGCGCGGTCAGGTAGGCGAGCTTCTCCGGCCCTTCGATGATGTATTTGCCGCGGAAACCCAGCAGCAGGCACATGTGGAACACCTCCAGAGCCTGCAGGCGCGGCGCACCGTGCGCGCGCAACTCTTCCAGCTTGACGAAGAAGGTCTCGCCGGCCAGTTGCTCGCCAAACAGCACGAGCTGCAGCGGGCGGCGCTCCCACGCGGTGCGGATGGCGAAGTTGGACGAGAGGATGGTCTCATCCACGGCGGCGCAGAAGGCGTACTTGGCGTCGAACACGTCTTCGGCCGAGACGTTCAGGCGCTTGGCGCCGCGGTCGAAGTCTTCCAGGAAGGCGCGCATGCGGGCGAGGAAGTCTTCGGCGCTGGCCGGCTGCTGGCCGTTGCGCAGCTGGAACAGCATGAAGAAGCCGTCGTACAGCAGGTCCAGCAGCGTGCGTGCATGGGTGTTGGCTTCGCGCGTATCGGCCTGCGCGTTGCCGGCCGGGGCCGCGGAGTTGCCAAACAGGGAAGGCGTGGTGGTAGCGCTCATGAAGTCACCGCGATCAGTTCAAGTTTGAGTTCCCGGATACCGGCCGGGGCGTAGATGGTGATGGTCTGGGCCTGCAGCATGCGTTCGTACAGCATGCCGCGCGCCTCGACGGTGAAATAGCACGCACCCGGTCGCACCGGAATGGCGGGCGGCACCTGCGGCGTGTACGTGATCGGCACGCCGGGCATGGACGAGAGCACGAGCTTTTCCACGTCGTCCGGGGCACCGACTTTGAAGCGGGCGGGAATCGCTTCCACCAGCTCGGCCACCGGCATGTCGGCCGAGACCGACAGGTAGAAGCTGGTCTTGTCGTCGATCTTGCCGGAGTCGATGCGGCCGAGATGGAACGACGGGCGCGTCTCTTCCAGCGCAATCGCAAAGTAGCGCGTCGAGATGACGGTATCGAGCAGCTCGCGCACGATGGTGTCCAGCTTGGCAAACGCCGGGCCGGGGTTGTCGTGGTCGTAGCCGGGCAGGTCGGTGAGCGTGTAGCTCTTGGTGAAGGTCATCAGCGCGCCAGCCAGGCGCAGCATCTCCTGGAACAGCCGCTCGGGGTGCAGGTCGGGGTGGTGATACAGGTGCGACAGCGCTGCATAGGCCGCGTTGGCCGTGTGCAGCAGCCAGAACGAGGCGATGTCGCCGGAGCGGAACTCGATGATGTTCTTGGTCGGCTCGCGGTGGAAGCCATACAGCGCATTGACCTTGGCCTGCAGCGCATCGAGCAGCCGGCGCAGCCGCTGGTACAGCACCGACGACGCGTTGATCGACAGGCTCGGCGCGACAAAGGCCTCATCCAGCTCGAACCCGCCGGTGCCGGTGCGGCGCACGCGCACGATGGGCAGCGAGATGAACTGGTCGCGCGGCTCGGTCTCCGCCACCAGCTTGACCGACTTCTTCAGGTAGGTGATGGCGGCGGGTTCGGCTTCGGTATAGAGGTCGGCGGTGTCTTGCTCCGCGCCCACGAAGCGCGAGACCGATGCCCCTTCCAACTGCTCGCGATAGTTGCCGCCGGCATCCTGCAGCGGATAGAGCGCGATGTGGAAGGTCAGCTCGGACACGCCGGCCGGAATCGCATCCAGCACCAGCGGGGGCGGCAGTGTGTCGGCCTGCGGCGCGAAGTAGAGCTCGCCGTCAGGAAAGAACAGCTGCAGCTCAGTCACGCGCAGCACGCCGCTGGCAAGCGCATCGGTATCGAAGCGCGCATGGCGCACGCCCCAGCCGTAGGGCTGGATCATCTGCGCGGTCGCATGCAGGCGCGACTCGTGATACGCGTCCTGCCGTTGAAAGTGCTGCGGACGCAGGAACAGCCCCTCGCCCCAGAGAATCTTTGCGGAATAACTCACGTTGGCCCTTGTCGTCGGATGGCGCTGGGTCAGCTGCCGCAGCTGGCGGGGGAGAGCAGGTTGAGGTCGGTCAGCGGTACGCTGCCGGCAGGCGTGGTCGGGGTGCCGGTCGTGAGCGTCATGGCGCAAGCATGCAGACCAATCATGATGCCCGCCTTTTCATTCTTTTCTGCATTGAACGCGAATTTCCAGCGCTGGGAAGCGGGGCTGCGGAACAGGGCAACGATGCCAAGCGCACTGGCTTCACGCGAGACCTTCTCGGTAAAGTCGTAGCGCTGGCCTGGGATCAATGTCATTTCCCGCACTTGCACCAGATCGGCGCCCAGTGTTTGCTTCTCGCGCGCCGGATCGATAAAGGTGTCATAGGGCGCCTGCAGGAAGCTGGTCGGATCCTTGAGGGAATATAAACGCACCACCAGCGCGACCGGGCGCTTGTCGGTGGCGGCATTCAGGTTGGTGCCGGCGGTCAGCTTGAGCGGCACTTCGCGCGGCGGCTTTTGCGACTCGGGCACGCTCGACGACTTCAGCCCGATGGCCTCCAGCGCACCATTGGCGGCGCCTGCCAGCACGCTGGCGCCAGTCGAGCAGGCCGCCAGCGCCGCCACGCTCGCGCCAGCCAGCGCCAGTTTGAGCACCGTCGCGACGCGGTGCCCGGAGCGGCGGCCGCAGCCCGACAGCCCCCCTGCAGCATCGAATTTAGTCATCTTCATGCCTGATTTTTGGAATATTTAATTCTATTGAATTGGCGCTTCGCATTGGCTTCTGCCTAAATTAAGAAATGGAAATATTTCTATTTCTTAATAATCCTAGATTGCCTGTGCGCACGCCGAAAAGCATAAAATGGATCGTGAATGTTTCGATTTCTTAATAATCCATTAATGGTTGTCAACTGCAATGAGCGGAGTGTACTATTTCGCGCCAGTCGAGACCAACATTTAACTCGCTAATTCCAGTGAAATGGATTGGTTTTCGACGACCCGCTTTGAACTTCTGATGAGTCTCGTCGTGGCCAATTCCATGTCTACTTCCCGCATTCTCCGTTCCCTCGTCATCCTGGCCGGCGCTGCCGTGCTATTCACCGGTTGTGCAACAAGCAATCCCGGGCCGCAAACCGACGAGGCATTCGCCAAGAGCATGTCGGAGGCGGAAGCCGCCGCCAAGGGCGGCCAGCAGGACAAGGCCATCGATCTCTATCAGCAGATCGCCAAGGCCAACCCCACGCGCGACGACCCGTGGGTGCGCATCGCACAGATCCAGTTCGGCTCGGAAAAATATCCGCAAGCCATCCTGGCGGCCGAAGAGGCGCTGCAGCGTGACAGCAGCGACCGTCAGGCCAAGAGCATCCTGGCGGTGAGCGGCCTGCGCGTGGCGCGCCGCTCGCTGCAGGAGCTGCGTGCCGACAGCGCACTGGCTGGCGACGTGCGCACCGATGCCCAGGTGCTGGCCAAGATGCTGCGCGACACGCTCGGCGAGCAAGCCCTGTTCCCGGCCGAGCAGCAACCGGCCAAGCCGCAGCCCAAGCGCCGCATCGTCAAGCGCGGTGCTCCGGCAACCGCTGAAACCGCCACCCACAGTGCCGCCGGCGCATCGGCCGCCCCGGCGCCGGCTGCCGGCAACGGTGGTGGCAGCGCAGACCCGTTCGGCGCGCTGCGTTGATCGGCCCCTTCCGTTGCGCATGAGTGGAGGCACGTGATGGCCAAGAAAGAAAGTGTGCAGAAGCGTCTGCAGAAGGTGCGCCCGCCGCGCGTGCAGCTGACGTATGACGTGGAGAAGGGCGACGCGATCGAGCAGAAGGAACTGCCGTTCGTGGTGGGCGTGGTGGCCGATCTGTCCGGCCAGTCGGAGGTGCCGCAGCCCAAGCTGCGCGATCGCAAGTTCGTCAACATCGACCGCGACAACTTCGACGACGTGATGGGTGCGGTGGAGCCGCGCGCGGCGTTCCAGGTGCCCAACACGCTGACGGAGGAGGGCGGCCGCTTTGGCGTCGACCTCAAGTTCCGCTCCATCGACGATTTCAGCCCCGAGGCCGTGGTGCAGCAGATCGAGCCGCTGCGCCAGCTGCTGGAGGCACGTTCCAAGCTGGCCGACCTGCGCAACAAGCTGGCCGGCAACGACAAGCTGGAAGACCTGCTGTCCGACGTGCTGAAGAACACCGAAGCACTGGAGAAACTCGGCGCCAAGAACAACGGGGAGAACGGAGGTGGGGATGCTTGACAACCAATCTGCCGCGCTCGCGCAGGGCGTAGCAACCGCTGACGCCGTCAACCTGCTCGACCAGATCGTCGACCAGAGCCGCGTGGCCAAGTCCGATTCCGAACACGCGCGCGCCAAGGACATCATCGGCGAGCTGGTCAACCAGGTGCTGAGCGGCACCGTGGTGGTGTCCGACAACCTGTCGGCGACGATCGACGCCCGTGTGGCGGAGCTCGACCGCCTGATCTCGTCGCAGCTGAGCTCGGTCATGCATGCGCCGGAGTTCCAGAAGCTGGAATCCACCTGGCGCGGCCTGTCGTACCTGGTCAAGGAAACCCAGACCGGCACGATGATCAAGATCAAGGCGCTCAACGCGACCAAGCGCGACCTGGTGCGCGACTTCAAGACCGCCATCGATTTCGACCAGAGCGCGCTGTTCAAGAAGGTGTACGAAGAAGAGTTCGGCACCTTCGGCGGCGCACCGTTCGGCACGCTGATCGGCGACTTTGAAGTCACGCGCCAGCCGGAAGACATGTACTTCATCGAGCAGATGTCGCACGTGGCCGCGGCCGCGCATGCGCCGTTCATCACGTCGTCGTCGCCCGAGCTGATGGGCCTGGAAACCTTTGCCGACCTGGGCAAGCCGCGTGACCTGGCCAAGGTGTTCGATACGGTTGAATACGCCAAGTGGAAGTCGTTCCGCGAGTCGGAGGATTCGCGCTACGTGGGCCTGACCATGCCGCGCTTCCTGGGCCGGCTGCCGTACAACCCGAAGGACGGCACCACGGTCGAGGGCTTCAATTTTGTCGAAGACGTGGACGGCACCGACCACAGCAAGTACCTGTGGTGCAACGCCGCCTGGGCCTTCGGCGCGCGCCTGACGGCCGCGTTTGACGACTTCGGCTGGTGCGCGGCGATCCGCGGCGTGGAAGGCGGCGGCCTGGTCGAAGACCTGCCGACCCACACCTTCAAGACCGACGACGGCGAGATCGCGCTCAAGTGCCCGACCGAAATCGCCATCACCGACCGCCGCGAGAAGGAGCTGAGCGACCTCGGCTTCATCCCGCTCGTGCACTGCAAGAACTCGGACTATGCGGCGTTCTTCGCGGCGCAGTCGGTGCAGCGGCCGAAGAAGTACGACACCGACAGCGCGAATGCCAACGCGGTGCTCTCGGCGCAGCTGCAATACATCTTCTCGGTCTCGCGCGTGGCGCACTACCTGAAGGCGATGATGCGCGACAAGATCGGCAGCTTCGCCTCGGCCAAGAACGTCGAGACCTTCCTCAACCGCTGGATCTCGCAATACGTGCTGCTGGACGACAACGCCACGCAGGAGCAGAAGGCGCAGTTCCCGCTGCGCGAGGCGTCGATCCAGGTGTCGGAGGTGCCCGGCAAGCCTGGCACGTACCGCTCGGTGGCGTTTCTGCGGCCGCACTTCCAGCTCGATGAACTGTCGATTTCGCTGCGTCTGGTGGCGGATCTGCCCAAGCCGACCAATTCGTAATTCCTGACCGGACTCTCCCCGGGGGGAATGTTCGGGCCTAACCGCTCGTCACCTATTGCAGTACCAACAACCTATCTATTGAAGAGGGTCTCTGTATGAAGGATATCTACGTCAAGTTCGACAGCCCGGCAATCAAGGGGGAGTCGCAGGACAAGGACCACAAGGACTGGATCGAAGTCAGCAGCTGGCTGCAGTCGATCACCCAGCCGCGTTCGGCTACGGCTTCCACGGCGGGCGGCCACACCGCCGAACGCTGCGAGCACGCCGACATGGTGTTCACCAAGGACATGGACGTGGTCAGCCCGCTGCTGTACCAGCACGCGTCGGGTGGCACGACCTTCGGTGAGGTGACCATCGAGTTCTTCCGCGCAGACGGCGAAGGCAATCGCGTGAAGTATCAGGAAGTCAAGCTGAAGAACGCGATCCTGAGCAACGTCAGCTCGCAAGCCGTGGACACGGGCATCCCCAACGACTCCTTCTCGTTGCGCTATGCCGCGGTGCAGTGGAAGTACACGCAGCAGAAGAGCGCGGGCGGCCAGGGCGGTAACTCGCAAGGCGCCTGGAGCCTCACCAAGAACGATAAGACGTACTCGGTCTAACGAGGCGGTTTAACGTTTGGTGTTGTGACCGGACCAGCCGCAGCCTCGTGCTGCGGCGTCTTGCTTTATAGGCACGCTTTGCACGTATGAAAGGCTTCGAACCCAGCCTGCTCGACAAGCTCTTCGACGATGAGCCGCACGCGCCCTTGCCCACGGCGCTGCGCCAGCTCTCGCTTGAAGAACTCAAGAGCACGGTGGCACGCGATATCGAATCGCTGCTCAATACGCGCATCGTGTTCGAAGAGGAAGACCTGCATGGCCTGCCTGAGTGCAAGCGGTCGTTGCTGACGTATGGGCTGAACGATTTCGCCGGCCTGAGCCTTGCCAGCTTCTACGACCGCAACTACATCTGCCAGTCGCTGACCAAGGCGATCGAGCGGCATGAACCGCGCCTGCAGCACGTCAACGTGTCGCTGGAGATCAACGAGCGCGCGACCAATGCGCTGTGCTTTGGCATCAGTGCCGTGCTGCTGGTCGGGCCCGCGCGCGAACCGGTGACCTTCGACGCCACGCTGCAACCGTCCACGCTGCGCTATTCCGTCTCGCGCGGGCGCGGCTGAGATGGCCGCCGCGTGAGCGCATCGCGCTGCCATCGACACCGACACCGGACCGCCAGGAACCATGGAAGAGTTGCTGCCCTACTACGAACGAGAACTGGCCTTCCTGCGCCGGTACTCGCGCGACTTTGCCGAGCGCTATCCGAAGATCGCGGGCCGGCTCGCCATGTCGGGCGACGGCTGCGACGATCCGCACGTCGAGCGGATGATCGAATCGTTCGCCTTCCTGACCGCGCGCGTCAGCAAGAAGCTCGACGACGACTACCCCGAATTTACCGAAGCGCTGCTGGAGGTGTTGTACCCGCACTACCTGCGGCCGTTTCCATCGTGCTCCGTGGCGCATTTCGATGTGCGCGGTGTGGCGGCGCAGCTGAGCGCGCCCGTCACCATTGCGCGCGGCACGTTTCTGACCACCCGCGCGGTGCGCAAGGTGGAATGCCGCTTCCGCACCGCCTATGACGTGACCTTTGCACCCGTGCGGGTGGCCGCGGCGGCATTCGAGCGTGCCGTCTCCGCGCCGTCGGCGGTGCAGTTGCCCAAGGGCGCCACCGGGGCGATTGCGGTGACGCTGGAGTTCGTCGGCGAGCGCGGCGGCTTCGAATCGCTGCCGCTGGACCGCCTGCGCGTCTATATGGATGGCGAGCCGTCGTTCGTGGCGGCGTTGGGCGATGCGCTGTTCCTGAATACGGCGGCGGCCTATGTGGAAGGCGAGCGCACCGGCGTATGGACGCGGCTGACCCGCGTGCCCCTGCACGAGGTCGGCTTTGCCGAAAACGAGGCGCTGATCGATTGCCCGGCACGCTCGCACCCGGCCTATCGGTTGCTGACCGAGCACCTCAGCTTTGCCGAGAAATTCAATTTCTTCGACATCGACCTCGCCGCGCTGCGCCGTGGCCTGACGCCCGGCGTGCCGGTGCGCCGGCTGACACTGCACCTGGTCTTGAAGGACCTGCGCAGCGACTCGCACGCCGCGCGCCTGCTCGAGAGCCTGCAGGCCGAGCACCTGCGCCTGCACTGCACGCCGGTGGTCAACCTGTTCCAGCAGAAGGCCGATCCGATCCGCATCGAGCATACGGCCAGCGCTTACCCGGTGGTGGCCGACAGCCGTCGCGCGCACGGCTTCGATATTTATTCGATCGACCACGTGCAGCTCGTGCGCGAGACCGCCGCACATGAGCAGGTGACCGAGTTCCGCCCGTTCTACTCGCTGCACCATGGCGAGGAGCCTGGCCGCGCGGGCCACTACTGGCTCGCGCGCCGCAATGAGCTGGTCGCGCAGCGCAGCCCCGGCTTCGAGACCGAAATCTCCATCGTCGATACGCACTTCGATCCGGCCAGCCCGCAGACCGATACGCTGAGCCTCTCCGTCTCCTGCACCAACCGCGATCTGCCATCCACGCTGGCGTTCGGCCAGCCCGATGGCGACCTGTCGATGGAAGGCAATTCGATCGCGCGCAACATCACCTTCCTGCGCAAGCCGACGCCGTCGATGCGGTTTGGCGGGGGGCGCTCGGCGCAGTGGCGGCTGATCTCATTGCTGGCGCTCAACCACCTGTCGCTGGTGCAGAACGGGCTGCCGACGCTCAAGGAGATGCTGCGCCTGCACGACCTGCCGCGCAGCGCGATCTCGGCCCGGCAGATTGAAGGCATTGTCGGCCTCGATTACCAGCCGGCCACGCAATGGCTGGCCGGCAAGCCGTTCGCCACCTTCGTGCGCGGGCTGGAGGTGCGCCTCACGCTGGATGAGGACGCCTTCGTGGGCACCGGCCTGCATCGCTTCATCCGCGTGCTGGACCACTTCTTCGGCCTGTACGTCCACATGAACAGCTTTGTACAGCTGATTGCGGTGTCGCGCCGCAGCGGCAAGGAACTGGTCAAATGCGCACCCCGCAGCGGCGAATCGATCCTGGTGTGATCCGCCGGCTGCTGCGGCAGCCGCACCGGTATGAATTTTTCCAGGCCGTGCGGCTGCTGGAGCAGCTGTTTGCGCGCGAGAGTAGCACCGCGCCCGAGCAGACGCTGGCCACGCGGGTGAGCTTTCGCAACACGCTGGCGCTGTCGTTTCCGCCCAGCGAGCTGCAGGGTATCGAGGCCGAGCGCGTCACCGCCGAGATGCTGGAAACCGACACCGCCTTCATCGCCGCGCTCGAAGACGGCGCGCTGGACAGCGTGGCCATCACGCCGACGTTCTTCGGCATGCTGGGCGGGCAGGGCGCGTTGCCGCTGCGCTATACCGAGATCGTCGCCGAGCGCGAGAGCGTCTGGCGTGACCGCGCCGCACGGGCCTTCTTCGACATCTTCTCGAACCGGGCGACGGCGCTGTTCTATCTCGCCTGGAAGAAGTACCGCCTGCCGTTCCAGTACGAGGTCGACAACAGCAGGCATTACCTGCCGATGCTGCTGTCGCTGGCGGGCGCCGCCGACGACACGCTGCGCCGCGATCTGTCGCTGACCCCCGGGGCGATCCACGACGAGGCGCTGGCCGGCTATGCCACGGCGATCCGGCATCGGCCGGTGTCCGCCACCTATCTGCAGCAGGTGCTGGGCGATTACTTCCAGGCGCCGGTGCGGGTGGAGCAGTTCGTGGGCGGTTGGTATCGCGTGCCCCCTTCGCAATACACGCGACTCGGCGGTACCAGCAACGTGCTGGGCGCCACCGCGCTGGCCGGCGCGCGCGTGTGGCAACGCGACCTGCGCGTGCGCCTGTGGATGGGGCCGCTCAAGCGCGCGCAATACCGCAACTTCCTGCCGGGCGCGCCCGGCGCGCTGGCGCTGCGCAAGATGCTGACCATCCTGTGCGGCACCACGCTCGAATTCGAGGTCAAGCTGATTCTGCGCCAACAGGACGTGACCGGCTGCAGGCTCGGTGCGCGCGACAGCGGCCCGGATGATGGCCGGTTGGGCTGGGACACCTTCCTCTGTTCGCGCCCCGCCCAGCAGGACCGCAGCGATGCGCAATATACGCTCGCGCCGCTGCACTGATACAGACACCTTCATCGACTTCTTGGAGCCCTGCTGTCATGGCCACCCCACTCAAGACCCTGATCGCCAAGCTGAACGCGACCAGCCGGCAGGCCGCCGAGCGCGCCGCCTCGCTGTGCATGGCGCGCGGCAACTATGAAGTCGACCTGGAGCACCTGTTCCTGGCGCTGCTGGAAAACCGCCGCAGCGATTTCGCCGTGGCCGCACGCGCCAGCGGCATCGACCTGGCGGCGCTGCAGCGCGACCTGGAAGCCGAGATAGCGCGCTTCCAGACCGGCAACACGCGCACGCCGGCGTTCTCGCCGTACCTGCCCAAGCTGTTCGAGCACGGCTGGCTGATCGCCTCGCTCGATTCGCAGATCACCCGCATCCGCTCGGGCCACCTGCTGCTCGCGCTGTTGACCGAGCCGAGCCTGTCGGCACTGGCCGAGCGCGGCTCGCGCCTGTTTGGCAAGTTCGAGGCGGACCGCCTCAAGCACGATTTCGAACGGATGACCGCCGGCTCGGAAGAGCAGGAGCAGGCCGTCGATATTGCTGACGATGCGACCGCGCAAGTCGAAGGCGGCGGCAAGCCTGCTGCCGCGCTCACGGCCACGCCCGCGCTCGACCAGTTCACCGTGGATCTGACGCAGGCCGCGCGCGAAGGCCGCATCGACCCGGTCATCGGTCGTGACGCCGAGATCCGCCAGGTGATCGACATCCTGATGCGCCGCCGCCAGAACAACCCGATCCTGACCGGCGAGGCCGGCGTGGGCAAGACCGCCGTGGTGGAAGGGCTGGCGCTGCGCGTGGCCGTGGGCGACGTGCCGCCGCCGCTGCAAGGCGTGACGCTGCGCACGCTTGACATGGGCCTGCTGCAGGCCGGCGCCAGCGTCAAGGGCGAGTTCGAGAACCGCCTGAAAAACGTGATCGACGAGGTCAAGAAGAGCCCCAAGCCGATCATCCTGTTCATCGACGAGGCGCACACCATCATCGGTGCGGGCGGTCAGGCCGGGCAGAACGATGCGGCCAACCTGCTCAAGCCGGCGCTGGCGCGCGGCGAGCTGCGCACCATCGCCGCCACCACGTGGAGCGAGTACAAGAAGTACTTCGAGAAGGACGCCGCGCTCGCCCGCCGCTTCCAGGTCGTCAAGGTGGAAGAACCGAGCGAGCCGCTGGCCGCCGCCATGCTGCGCGGCATGGCCCCGCTGATGGAGCGCCACTTTGGCGTGCGCGTGCTGGATGAGGCGATCACCGAGGCGGTGCGCCTGTCGCATCGCTATATCAGCGGACGTCAGCTGCCGGACAAGGCCGTGAGCGTGCTGGACACCGCCTGCGCCAAGGTGGCCCTGGGCCAGAGCGCCACGCCCGGCGCCATCGAAGACGACCAGAAGACGCTGGAGCGCCTGCAGGGCGAGATCAACGCGCTGGAGCGCGAGCAGAGCGCAGGTGCCGCACACGATGCGCGCCTGGAAGCGCTGCAAGCCAAACGCGTTGAGCTGGAACAGCGCGTGGCGCAGAACACCGAGCGCCTGGCGCAGGAGCGCGCGCTGGTCGCCCGCATCCAGGCCTTGCGCGAAGCCCGCGAGGGCGGCGCGGCCCAGGCCGGCGAGGAAGATGCCCTGCCGGTGGCCGCCAACAGTGACGTGGTCTCGATGCCCAAGCGCACCCGCACGACCGATGGACCGGACGAACTGGCAGCGCTGCTGGCCGAGCTGCGCGCGCTGCAAGGCGACACGCCGATGGTGCCGCTGCAGGTGGACGGCCACGTGGTGTCGGAAATCGTCTCCGCCTGGACGGGCATCCCGCTCGGCCGCATGGTCAAGGACGAGCTGCGCACCGTGCTCAACCTCAAGCCGTTGCTGGCCGCCCGCGTGATCGGCCAGAACCATGCGCTCGACGCCATCGCCCAGCGCGTGCGCACCGCCACCGCCAACCTGGAAGACCCGAACAAGCCGCGCGGCGTGTTCCTCTTTGCCGGGCCGTCGGGCGTGGGCAAGACCGAGACCGCGCTGGCCCTGGCCGACATCCTCTACGGCGGCGAGCGCAAGCTCGTCACCATCAACATGAGCGAGTACCAGGAAGCGCACAGCGTGTCGGGCCTCAAGGGCTCGCCGCCGGGCTACGTTGGCTACGGCGAGGGCGGCGTGCTGACCGAGGCCGTGCGCCGCAACCCCTACAGCGTGGTGCTGCTGGACGAAGTCGAGAAGGCCCACCCGGATGTGCTGGAGATGTTCTTCCAGGTGTTCGACAAGGGCGAGATGGACGACGCCGAAGGCCGCCCGATCGACTTCCGCAACACCATCATCATCCTGACCTCGAACGTCGGCTCGTCGGCCATCATGCAGGCCTGCATCAACAAGCCGGCCGAAGAGCTGCCCGACGCCGATTCGTTGGCCGAGATGCTGCGCCCGGTGCTCTACAAGACGTTCAAGCCGGCCTTCCTGGGGCGGACCAAGGTGGTGCCGTACTACCCGATCCCCGACGACGTGCTGGCCGAGATCATCACGCTCAAGCTGGGCCGCATCCGCGACCGCGTGGCCGCGAACCACAAGGCCACGTTCCAGTGGGACACCGCGCTGGTGGAATCGGTGCTCGCCCGCTGCACCGAGGTCGATGCCGGCGCCCGCGCGGTCGACCACATCCTCAACGGCACGCTGCTGCCGGAGATTGCCGAATCCGTCCTGACGCGCATGGCCGAGGGTGGCAGCGTGGAGAAGATCAAAGTCGGCGTCGGCAAGAGCGGCGAGTTCAAGTACCGCATCAACTAAGCGAGCACACCATGGTCTCTCCGACCGAGCTGGCAAACCTGTTGCGTGCGGCCTTCACCCAGGCCAATCGCCTGCTGCGGCTGGAAACGCCGCTGGGGCCGAACGTGCTGCTGCCCGAGCAGCTGGACGCTGCCGAGCATATCGATGACGGCGGCTTCCGTCTGGAGCTGACGGCGCTGTCCGACAACGCCGATATCGATTCGGCGAAGCTGCTCGGGCAGCCCGTGCGCTTGGATCTGCTCACGCAGCAAAGCCGCAGCACGCTGCGCCCGTTCCACGGGCACGTCACGCGCTTCGAACAGATCGGCGCCAACGGCGGGCTGGTGCGTTACCGGCTGGTGATCGAGCCGTGGCTGGCCTTCCTGCGCCACCGCCGCGACAGCTTCCTGTTCCAGGACATGTCCGTCATCGAGGTGATCGACAGCCTGTTTGGCGATTACAACGGCCAGGGCCGCCTGGTGCCGGCGTGGCGCTGGTCACTGCGCGATGCGTCCGTGTACACGCGCCGCAGCGTCATCACGCAATATGAAGAGAGCGACTTCGACTTCGTCACGCGCCTGCTGGCCGAGGAAGGGCTGTTCTACTGCTTCGAGCACGAAACCAAGGACGGCGACGCGCTGGGCGTGCACCGCATGGTGATCGCCGATGCCAACGATGTCTTCATCGACAACGCGCAGGCTAGCATCCGCTTCGGCCGCGCCGATGCTACCGCCACCGAAGACGTGATCGACCGCTGGCAGGGCACGCGCCGCTGGCAGACCAACGCGGTGTCGATCGCCAGCTGGGATTACCGCGCCAACGCGAAACGCAGCGCGCAGCTGGGCGCGCAGCAGCAAGGCGACGGCGGCCCGCAACTGACGCTGCAGGACACCGATTACCCCGGCCAGTATTGGTTCGAAGACAACAATCAGGCGCAGCGCGTCGCACGCCTGATGATGGAAGCGCTGGAACTGCGCGACAAGCAGTTCGACGGCGAAGGCAGCGTCCGCACGCTGGCCCCGGGCACGCGCTTCAAGCTGACCGACCATTTCGATCACGACGATGATGGCGGCGACCAGCGCTTTGCGTTGCTCGCCGTCGTGCACGAGGCGCGCAACAACTTCAACGATCGCTTCGGCCAGGTGCTGGCGGAAACCTTGGGCGCGCTGCCCGGCGGCGACGTTCTGGGCGCCGCGAACAACGCCGGCACCGGCGATGACGCCACGTTCTACCGCAACCACTTCACCGTGGTGCGCGATACCGTACCGGTGCGCCCGCAGCAGAGCGACGCGCAGGGGCGGGTGCTGCATCCGCGGCCGACCGTCAACGGTAGCCAGACGGCGCTGGTGATCGGTGCGAGCGGGCCGGTGCATACCGACCGCGATCATCGGATCAAGGTGCAGTTCCACTGGCAGCGCGGCGCGCGTTCGGCCAGCCGCCAGTCGCATCCGGCGGGCGACGATAACGCACGCGCGAGTGCTGGCCTGGGCAGCTGGGTACGGGTGGCCGCGCCGGTGGCAGGCCCCAACTGGGGCGGCGTGGCGTTGCCGCGGGTGGGGCAGGAAGTGCTGGTGGAATTCCTGCACGGCGACATCGACCGCCCGGTGGTGGTGGGCGCCACCTACAACGGCACCGGCCAGACCGATGCGCAATACAACCAGAACCAGGCCGGCGCCGCCGGTTCCACCGGCAACGCCCCTGCGTGGTTTGCCGGGGACGCCAAGAGTCAGGGCGCCTACGCGCACAACGCCGTGCTCTCGGGCATCAAGACCCAGGCGCTGGCGGGCAGCCAGGCGGGCACGTCGGGCTACAACCAGCTCGTGTTTGACGACACCGATGGCCAGAACCGGACCCAGTTGAGCACCACGCAGGCCGCCACCGGCCTGATCCTGGGCCACCAGAAAGAGCAGATCGACAGTGCGCGCCAAGCCGATCTCGGCCACGGCGCCGCACTCGCCACCGATGACAGCGGTAGCTTGCGCGCGGGCGCTGGCCTGCTGCTCACCGCGCACAGCGCCGGCACCGGCGCAGCGCTGCAAGACAGCGAAGATGCCGCCAGCCAGATCGAAGCGATGGGCGAACTGGCTGAGTCCTTGGCCGACGTGGCACAGAAGCAGAAAGCCGGCCTGCAGGACGAGCCGTCAGCGAAGGAGCTGCCTGCGCTCAAGCAGCTGCGGCACACCACCGAAGTACTGCGGCATGCCGAGAGCGCGGGCGAGGGTGCCTCGGCCGTCGCTTACAGCGAGCCGCATCTGCAGGTGTCGGCGCCCAAGGGCATCCTGACCACGACCCCGGCCGATGCCGTGCTGGTGGCTGGTACGCAGGTGATGCTCGCTGCCAGGCAGGACGCGAACGTGGCGGCGGGGGGCAACCTGTCCATCGCCGTGGCCGAGGGTGTGAGCCTGTTTGCGCATGGCAAGGCGGTGGGGCAATCGTCGGATGCGACGCCCGGCATCGCGCTGCACGCGGCGAGCGGCAAGGTGGGCTTGAGCAGCCTCAAGGGCGAGAGCCATCTGGTGGCGGAGAAGGCCGTGACCGTGGCGTCCACGCAGGCCAACGTGACGGTGGAGGCCAAGCAGTACGTGCTGGTCAACGCTGCTGGTGCGCAGATCAAGGTGACCAACGGCACGATTGAGCTGCATGCACCGGGGATGGTGACGTTCAAGGGCGCGGGGCATCAGTTTGTGGGGCCAGGAGGTGGGGCGGTGAACAATTCGATGGCCAAGGGTGAGTTGAAAGCGTGCCCCGAGAATGATCAACGCGCCGCGGCAGGCGGTGCGGCAACTCTCTGAGCGAACGTATGTCTTTCGATAGTCTGCTGCGAACACTTGGAGAGTCTCTACACGCGAACGACGAGGAGCGTGCCTATCTTCTGCTCGATCCAATGTTGCGGGAACCCTTGGAGCGGGATTTCATTCTTGCCGCGGGTTGCGAAGTGTTTCCGATAGTGATCGAGTCTGCGCGGTTGTCGGCTCATCAGCTTCCTTGTTTGGTCCGACTCAGACCTGCATCTGTGCAGGTGCTCAGAGCAAGCCTTATGGCCGCCTTGGAAGAGCAGGGAGACGCAGATATAGAGAATGACGAGGGCTTCGCTGTTGGAGGATGGCTGCGCTCCGCTGCGGCCCCTGAGGCAATAGTCAAGCATCTCGCACGTTGCATGACCCCAGTTGGAATGCCCGCCGGTACTCGCTATCTTCGATTGGCTGATCGTCGTGTATTTGAGCTGGTGTGGTCTGTCTTGGACGAAGCACAGCGTCGGGAGTGGTTTGGGCCAATCAGTCAGTGGTGGACCCTGGATCGACGCAACGAGCTTGTAGCTCATGCTGTGCCGCAGCCCGCAGATTGGCAGCTCAACTACAAGAAATTGCCACCCGAGCAATGGGCGCGTCTGCGTAACTGCGAGCTTGTTCAGCAGTTGCTGCGGGGCTGGCAACGTTTTCAGCCGATGCTGCCTCCTGACTACTTGCGGCAGGCAATGGATGCGGTTGCGGCGGCTCAATCGCTCGAGTTAGTTCAGGCTGCAGACATCGTGGTCCTGGCAGCCTACATCCTGCAGATTCATCCGCGTCTTTGCGAGCATCCGCGTGTGATGGAGGTGGTCAAGTCAGCGTTACGAGAATCATCCAATCTCGGGTTGCGGTTGAGCGAGCTATCCGATGAGTCTTGGGATGCAATTCGGCAGGAATTGATGGACACATCTGCGCCTCACAATCTTTCGACCCCACAACTTGGCGCGAACGCGGAGTGAAGTCATGGCAGGCGAAGTCACAGGAAAGTACGCACAGAACGCCAACCAAGCTGCGGTGGGTGTCCCACAATGTGGATCAGGAGGCTGCGCCTCGTGTATCAAGTCAGGGCTGCCCATGCTGCTGGTGCGGCCTGGTCTCGCCGAGAAGCAGTACGCTGACAGTAAGCACGGGGCCATCGAAAAGCTGTTGCCCGGAGTTGCCGATCCTAAGCTCAGCTACTCCGGCTATGTCATGCGAACGCTACGCGGTGGATACGTCTATGCGTACTACGAGCATGCACACACCCCCGAAATAAAAGCCCAGAAGGGCTGGCAAGCATTCCAGGTCGATACGCTGGGCTATTTGACGCCAATGCCAATCGCACAGTTGCCCGTGCCTGGCGAAGCAAAGGAGTTCAGCTGTAAGCGAGTCGACGGGTACGCCGCTGCAATGCTGTTTGTTATTCCTGATGCGATGAACACGCAGCGTGTTTGGATCGGTTTTAGCGATACTCCCTGGAGTGACAAGGTACGCGAGCGGTATGCCGGAAACGAGAAACTCCGGAATCAGCGTATGGCTTGTGTCAATGCTCCAAAGGCGAGTTGCACGCGTGCGGTTCCGTTGTCAGAAGCGAGCTTGTCTGCTGTCTTGCCCGAGTACGACGTGAACAAGCAGAACGCATCAGCAGCGCTTTTGGGTAACCCTTACCCCGGTGTGCCGTTCGATAAGGATGGCAAACCCCTGCCTCGCAAGGAGGGGGCAAAGGACGTCTACAGCCAGGCGTCCGTGATTGTTACGCGCGGTAAACAGTTCGACGTCAGCAAAGCCATGCTTGTCAGCGTGCCGGATGCGGTTGGGGTGACACATGAAGCCGCTCAACTTCGACTTGAGCTGCCACAAATGGCCAGGAAAATGCTGGCCGAAAAAAACGGCTACTGGAAGTTGCAGTCGGCAATGAGCATCAAGGCGCTGGTGGAGCTTTTTGACGCACAGTACCGCAATCTCGGTAACACACCGGGGCTGTATGGTGAGTCCTACATGCCTCGTGCGCAGTTCGACGATATGAAAAGTCGGGGCGCATTGCCCCCAGGTGCAACGTTCATACCTCAGACCTATACCGTTCAAGGGGGGGGTATGTTCCCCGGGGGGGCATACACCAACCCTTCACTCGGCACGGTCAGCATTCCAAATGACGAGTTGCCAGCAGTGAGGGTGCAGAAGAAGGCGGGTGACGGTTATAAGACGTACCTTGAAAAGTACGACCGAGCATGCCTTAAAGACAGCCAGTTGCTGGCGCGCATTGAGGTCGACTACGGTACTTGGCTCACTAGTCCTGCGCGCAAGCTCGTCACAGAGCATGATTTCGATGAAACCACGCGGCAAGACGGTGTCTACTACGCTCTTGTTGTCAGCAAGGTGACGTATGGCGGCCCAATTACCGATGTCGGTGCGGGGTGGTATGCCGATTTCATAAAAAGCGATCCGCTCGACAAGAACAACGTGTTGGTGCGCGCGATGTTGGGCAACCAGAAGGATTTCTTCGACTGGTTCAAGGAGTCCGATCAACGATCAAAGACCGTTGATGAGGCCAAGGCGTTGTTCGACGTGATTGAGGAGCTGGAGAAAGACGCGAAAGGCGGGAAACTGGTTGGGACACTGGCCCACAGCTTGCCGTATCTGCGAATGCTTGCGTCTGCGGCGGGTTTCGGGCTGATGCCTCTGGCGGGGGCTGCTGGCGTGATGCTGTCCAAGCTCAAGAAAGTGTCGCCCGACCTTCTCAAAAAGATGGAGCGGTTGATCGTTCGAGTCAGCGTGACAAGCGTGACCACAAGCAAGATACGAGCGACACGGGTTCAAGTGAGCGAAGAGCAGGCCAAAATCTATTGGCGTGAAGTCGCTAAAGCGAGTCGAGCGGACGTGGGCAAGTCCACGCGCAAGGTAGGCGAATCCGAGGTCACGAACGTCACGAGAAGCGGCGCGTTGGCGATGGACTTGTCCGGGGCCAAAGGCAATGCGCGCATTGACGTCTATGTCTTTGAGAGCGTGACAGCTACGACGACGACACTTGCTGAGTTGCCGAAAGGTGGGGAGCAACTTAAAGAGGTCGCGCGCAGAGTTGGCAGTGTCCTCAAGCAAGGAGGTGCTGTGCTCTCGGCGGGTGGTGCGGTTATCCAGTTGTTGTGTTTGAGTGAGAATCTCGAGAAGCTGCGTAGCGGGAATGATGAGGTCCGGGTTGAGGCCTATCTGGGGTTGGCTTCCGCTGCGCTGGGTTCGTCAGCGGCCTTGGCGGAGGTTTCGGCAGCGTTTGCTAAGCAGTGGGAAAAGCTCGCTCTTAGTACTGGACTCAAGGTGGTTGCTGGCTTTGCTTCAGCGCTTTCAAGCGCGCTTGATGGCGTGACTGCGCTGACCAAGATGTTTTCACGGAACCGCAATAGTGACTCGGCTGCCGCAGCAGCCTATGGTGCACAAGCATTCTTCTTCTTCAGTGCGGCATTGGCTGGTGGCGCTGCGGTTGCGAATGCCATGGGGGTACTCACCGTTACAGGTTTCGGTCTTTCATGGACTGGGTGGGGTTTGCTGCTCGTCGCTCTCGGTGTGGCAGCTGGCTATATCGCCATGATGATTCAGAATACGCCTGCGGAAGATTGGGTGGCGGGCACGGTATGGGGTAGCAAGGCGTGGGGGAGTCTTGCCAAGGAGCAGGACGAGATGAACAAACTGCTGCTTGGCATCAGTGTAGATTTCAGCTACAGGAATGGTGTCGGCGACAGTCTCATGCGCTCCATGGCAGTGGTAGGGATGGGAGGTTTGCCATCTCCGCAAATGTCAAGCTACGCAGTGTCTAGGGAGGCCTGGCTCAGTTTCTCGTTGAACAAGGCATTGCGTGAGAAATTGACTTGGTCTGTTCAGATCTATGGAAATTGCCGCGACGGACGTACCGTTCTGTTGACGCAGCGTGGAAGCAGTTTGCAGGCTTTCCCGGGCACGGCAGCCGCAGCATTGGACGGCGTCGAAGGGGGGCGGCCAGATGTGAAGGATGATGGGAACACGCTCATCGTATCTGCGGATCTGAATACCATGACTTTCAAGGGCGCATCTGCCAAAGTGCGAGTTGAATCCCCGGAAGGTGACGTGCTGGTTGAAGAACAGCTGCCTTGAACTCAGCACTGCCAGCTATTTTTTGGAAAAATATTGCGAGGTTTCCCGAGATGTCCCAGGGCAATCCTGATTTTCGTGTATTGCTGTCGGAGTGGAATGCGCCGGAGCCATACTTCGAATTCCCCAAAGCGAAGAAGCGCACGTTGCAAGCACAGCGAAAGCCGTGGCGTGTTGCTTCCGACAACAAGTATCAGCCCGTGCATCTGGTTGCAAGCACGTGTGAATCGCTATTGAACGTCTATCCGGACGCCATAGAAATCGGGTCCCCGTTGGGCTCAGAAGGAAAGACAATTTTTGGAACATTGTTCCTGGTCATCATGACAGTCTTCATGATCATGTTCGCATACGCGGGGGTTGCGGTATGGAACCCGGACCAACCAATTCTCGTGGGGACATCTATATTGATGTTCTTTGCCTCTGCGATCGCATTTCTCGCTGCGGTGGTTTGTTTCAAGCTCGTACTCTTTTCGCCGCGTGATTTGCCAGTGCTCTTCAACAGAAAAACGCGACAGGTCAGCTTCATCCAACTTCGACCATTCATCTTCTTCCGATTCTGGAAGAAGCAAGGCGTTGCCGAGCCTCGCACTTACTCATGGGATGACGTCAAGGCGCGCAGCTACAAGATGACCCAATTCACCGGGGCGGCAGCTAGAGAGACGTATTTCCTGACCCTGCTCTGGGGTGAGCCGAACAAGCCCAATCTGTGCAAAGAGATCGTGAATATCGGCTACGCAGGGTGGTGGGAAGACGCGGTGTTGTGGCGGCTCTATGAACACATTCGCCGCTACATGGAAGAAGGCGGAGCGCCGATTCAGCCGGGGGAGAAGTTGCGTCGCTCGGGGGTTGGCAAGGTGCCGGCGTTTTCGCCAGAGATCATTGCAGCAGCAGGCGGTGCGGCGCTGAGCGATCAGAAAGTCTACAACCTGGCGCATGGCGGCTAGTGGTTTCTTTATGGAACGCGAATAGCCGCGTCGATCATTTTGTATGTGCTGTGCATTCAATTGATCAATGCTGTTCGTCAAGCGATCTGATTGATATAGCGCTGCGGCATTTACGCCTTCTTCGGCCTCATGACCATCATCCTCGCCCGTAAGTGGATGCCCTTCGTGCGCCTGACAGAAAAAGTCTGCCGCACCCTGGGCATCCCCGACCCCGGCAACGTCGATCTGGTCAAGTCTTCCAAGGCCCAACGCAAGCCCGATGGCCCCGGTGAGTACGGCACCTTCTACATCCGCTATTGATCAGATTCGAGAAACGACTCGTCTTCGACTCTGATCCCAATCTTGGCCTGCAGGTCTCAAAGATCGCTCGGCCGGGTGAACAGCATGGCCCCTGATGGCCACATCGCATATTTCAGGCAACCATGCCAGGCTCTCCAACTCTCAGCATCTCAAATCTCGCAGGACTGCGCGTCACACCGCTGCTGATCGGCATCACGTCGCTGATGTTTCTGATCACCGTATCGGCAGGGCATGGGCTGATCGACATCCCAGCCAGAACGTTGTACCAGCTGGGAGGCAACTTGACGACATTCACCCTCACGGGTGACGGCTGGCGGCTCTTGAGCAGCGTGTTCTTGCACGTGGGGCTGGTGCACCTGCTGCTCAATATGTACATGTTGTTGCTCGTAGGCCGACTGGCCGAACGCTGGTTTGGTCAGGCCGGCACGCTCGCGATCTACCTGCTCGGCGGTGTGTGGGCCAGCTATGCCAGCGCATGTTGGCTGGGCTGGAAGGTTGTCTCCGATGACCACGTTGGAATGGTCGTGAGCGTTGGGGCTTCCGGCGCAATCATGGCGCTTTGTGGTGCGGTGGTGGTCGCGGCCTGGCTGCATGACGACACACCACCCCTGCTGGCAAAGGAAGGGGGCACGCTGTCGGGTACGAGCAAAGTGCTGGTGCAGACGGTCGTCATCAACGTTGTGATGGGCTTTGTCATCAAAGGCGTGGATCAGGCGGCCCATCTGGGCGGGTTAGTCGCGGGCGCCTTGCTTGGGCTGGCCGTGAGTGCCATGGCCGACGCGGCCCGTGCCGGTTGGTTGCTGCATCGTCGCATCGTCGTCACTGCGCTGGTGGCCGTGACGGCGCTCTACGGGTGCCTGTGGCTTGCACCCTGGTCCGCATTGCGCGAGTGGCGCGTCTTGTGGGACAAAGACGCTGCGGAGCAAGCGACGATCGATCAGCAGGCCGAAGAAGAAAAGCGCACCGAACGCGACGCACGGCAGGCTGAAGCCGTTGCCACGAAAGCACGCAACAAGGCAGCAGACGCGTTGCGGGCCACGTTGCCGGCCCCTGTGTCGGAGCAGGAGTCCGCGGGGCAGGCTGTCCCGGTGGAAGATGCAGCTGCAGTGGCTCGCGTCGAGGCCGAATTCGTTGCGCCGCTGGCACCGCGGGGTGTCCCTGAGGATGTCGGTGCGATATTGCCGCGCCAGGGGCCTGCGGATGGATTGTTTCTCTCGCGGCCTTCGGCGCTCGGTCTGCTGTTGGCGCGCCCTGGCCCTCAGGAAGCGTCGCCCGAGGTGGTCGCAGCCTGGACACTGTGCGATGCCGAATACATGGGACAGGTCATGGAGCCTGGTGCAGCTTGGCACGATGGGGCGGGCCGGCAACTGGTCGCCGCGCTCGGAAAGCAACCCGTGGTCAGCGTGACCGACCTGGCCACCGGCGTGGAACTGGGCATGTACAGGATGCCGGGTGATCCGGATCAGGTGCGGTTCAGCACAGACGGCAAGCGGTTGCTGGTGGGGTCGCATGACAGCGATGGTCATCTCTACTTGAATATGGTGGACATCGCCCGCCGCATGCGTGAGGCGGATGCCCGGCGCTACATTCCGAATGCACTCATCTGCGGTTGGGAGGAGGGCAGCGGTGCGCGCCAGGCGGAGTAATCGTTCCCCATCCGCGAGCCTTTGAGAACCGACATGACCGTGACGCCCGAAACGACCGAGTCTGCCGAGCCGGCCGATCGCCCTCTCAGCGAAATCGGCTTCGTCGGCCTGGTGCTGACCTTGCTGATCATCTTCGCCGCGATGATTCTGATCGGGGTGGGCGTTGCCGACCCCTACCCGTTGGGCGGCGAGCAGAGCGCACGGTGGTGGTGGTTGCGTTATCCGCTGGTGTTCGCCGGCTTGATGGTGTGCGTGATCGTGCAGACCATCACTATCAAGAACATTGACGATCCGGACTTTGCGAAGGAGGTTGAGAAGACGGCAGACGCAATGAATGCGATGCTGTTTGCGGCAGCGCTTGTCATCGTGACGCTCTCCGGCGGCACCGTGAAGAACCTGTACAACGCCGCGTGCGGCGAGCGGTCGATCGTGAAGGCCAAGCGCGCGTACACGATCCTTTCTCCCAAAGGTCCTCGCCGCGTCGGCTCCACCACAATTAAGTATGAAATTCTGGAGGGCCCATTGGCGGGCAAATCCGTCTCGCTCCATTGGAGTGGCACAGGTGAGCACGGAACCGGCGCCGACGACGGCAAGCTCGCCTTGGTTTCACTGCGGACGAGCTGGATGGGGATCTCAGTGCTGGGGGCGTACGATCAGGCGCAGCGAGTGCCTGGAGACGGCTAACGGGCGCCGCCCAGATTTGCGCTGCGTGAAGCTGGGCTTTGCTAGGCGCGATATGAAGATTTAGAAACAATCCCCCCAAATGCACCCGCCCTGAGTAGCATCACCACCGTCCGATCCAATCGATCTTGGGCGCGGAGGACTCCACCTCACGCTCGCTTGCGCAATGCATCACGCCATGACCTCTCTCCCGTTCGACCAACTGCTGGCCCCACTGCCCGGCACACACCCCTGCGGCGAAGACATGCTCTTCTCCACCGAATTCGACAGCATCCAGGAAGCCCGCCGCTTCGACGACCCGTCGCTCGACCAGGGTGAGTGGGTGACCGAGATCAAGGAGGCCAACTGGCGCGCGGTGATCAGCGAGGGGTCGTCGCTGCTGCAGAACCGCACGAAGGATTTGCGCCTGGCCGCGTGGCTGGCGGAAGGCCTGTCGAAAGATCGCGGCTTCGCTGGCCTGCGCGAGGGCTACGAGCTGATCGCCGGCCTGTGCGAACAGTTCTGGGAGCACCTGTATCCGCTGCCCGAGGCGGATGACCCCGAGGCGCGGATGGGCAGCATGGCGTGGCTGGCCGCACGCTCGAGCCAGCTGATCCGCGAAGTGCCGCTGGTGGAGGCAGGCAAGGGCGGCTTTAACTACGTCGACTGGGAAGTCGCAACGGCGCTGGTTGAATCCATCCGCCGCGATCCGGATCAGGCCGATGAGTTGTCACGCGGCAAGATCACGCAGGAGCAATTCGAGGCGGCACGCCGGGCTACGCCGGCTGCGTTCTATACGGCGCTGTACGACGATGTGGTGGGTTGCGGGGCAGCGCTGCTGCGACTGGACAACGTACTGAATACACGCGCCGGCGACTATGCGCCAAGCTTCCGCGCGGCCCGAGAAGCGCTGCAAGCGGTCCGTGCGCTGGTGGAGCGCTTTGGCGGCAAGACCGAGCCCAAGCCTGCGGCGGTGGAAACCAATGCCGCCGCTACCCAGCAGCAAGCCGGAGCAGCTGCGGCAGAGCCCGTTGTCGCAACGGTGCTCGGCCCGATCCGCACACGCGCCCAGGCACTGAACCAGCTGCGTGAAGTCGCCGAATTCTTCCGCCAGACCGAGCCGCATAGCCCGGTTGCTTACCTCGCCGCGCGCGCCGCCAAGTGGGGCGACATGCCGCTACACGCCTGGCTGCGTACGGTGGTCAAGGACGATGCGACGCTCTCGCAGATCGAAGAGCTGCTCGGCCTGGGGGATCCGTCACCGGACAACGCCGGATGACGCGTGGCGCGACCGCCGCGTGAGCGGTCGCGCAGCCGTTTTACGCAGGCTTACTGACTCGCCCGAAACTCAATCCGCCGATTGCGCGAACGCCCCTCATCGGTGTTGTTGGCCGCCACCGGCTGATCCGGCCCCACCCCAATCGCCGTGAGCGTGCCTTGCTCCGCACCCTTCGCAATCAGGTAGTTCTTCACCGTCTCCGCCCGTGTCTGGCTCAGGTTGAGGTTCATCGCGCGGCTGCCCGAGTTGTCGGTGTGGCCGACGATCTCGATCTTGCGGCCGTTCAAGCGCGGCAGCACCGCAGACATCTCATCCAGAATGGCGCGGCCCTTGGGTGTGAGCGTGGCGCTGCCGGTCTCGAACTCGATGATGCGGTTGGCCAGCGTCTGGTCCAGCAGGCCTTGCTCCGACACCGCGGCCACGCGCAGGCCGTTCTTGATGGTGTAGCTCGAGCCGAGCGTGGTCGCCATGTCGCTGGTGAGCTGCTGGCGCTGCGCTTCGTTGCCCACGTCGCCGTGCAGTGCGACCTGTGTGCCGTCGACCGTGAGCTGGCCGCGGTTGACCTGCTTGATTTGCGGTGACAGGATCTTCTGCACATTGGCCGACCAGTTGGGCGGCGACACCACGTTGCCGACCTCGATCTGGTCGACCACGCTGGCGCTGCCGTACAGCTCGCGCAGCTTGGCGAGCACGCTGGCCTTGGTGGCCTCATCCGGGACCATGCCGCCGGCCACGACCTGGCCCGGTGTGGGGTTTGCCGCCGGAGCTGCATCGCCGGCCGCGCCGTAAGCGGGCAGGGTGGCGCCCAGGCAGGCCGCCATGGCAGCACCCGCCAGCAGCGTTGCAGGCCGGAAGCCGCGCTTGTTTGCATCCAGACCCATGTTCATTCTCCGATGAAGACTTCGCGGAAGGTATCGACCGCCACGCGCAGTGAGAGCTGCGGCTGATCCAGGTAACTCACGAATTTGGCCAAACCGTACTCTCCGCTGACGTGCTGGTCGACCCATTCCGGGTCGTCGATGTTGATGTTCTGCTCGGTATAGGCCAGCGGCGACATGATGCTGTGCAGGGTGCGTGAGGACGCACCGTTGAAACCGATCACCAACCGCTCGTGGCCGTTGATCTCGCCCAGGAAGAGCGAAAGCTCGAAATCGGCGCGCTGCAGGAAGCCCGACACCAGCTCCAGCCAGAAGCTCGCCACCAGGCTGCGGTACAGCGGGTCGGCCGGCAGCGGCAGCGTGAGCCCCTTCTCCAGCCGCGACGAGCCGTTGGCCATGACCGGCTGCAGCAGCGTGCCGAGCGCCAGCAGCGTGCGGCGCAGGCGGATGTTGTGGCCCTCCGCGCGCAGCATGTGCTCCAGGCCGGCAACGGTCTGGAAGTCGATGAAATCGGAGAAGCTGGCATCGTAGCCCTGCGTGCCGGCGGTCTCCACGCCGTGTTGGCCGTCGGCCAGCAGGCGCAGGCCTTCGGTCGCGTCTGCGGCCTGGCCGAGCGAGAGCATCTGCTGCCCCGCGCGCGTCCACAGCCGCGCCAGCGCGATCGGGCTGCGGGCGATGAAGTTCAGCGGGCGCTCGACCTCCATCGCCGTCGCCGTCAGGAACGGAAAGCGGCGCGACGACAGGTCGCTGCTGGCCATCAGCGTGCCGGCAATCGCCAGCTTGCTCTGCGAGCCCAGGAAGGCAAATTGCACCGGCTTCCAGGTGTCGTAGGTGGCCTTCCAGTCGGGCGCCTCGGCCAGCAGTTCCATGCCCTGGGCGAGCCACCGGTCCAGCGTGTCGAGCAGCTGCACGTTGTTGGCGCTCTTGACGAAGTCGCCGCGCGACGGAAGCTTGCCGAAGTAGGAAAGCTGCAACTGGGTCTGACTCATTGCGGCGTTCCCCCTTGCTCGTCCGTTACCGCCGGGCGGTTGGCGGCCTGCGTCGTCGAGGGTGTCTGCGCGGGCGCCGGTGTGCTGGGCGGCGACCCTGCCGGGGCGGGCGGGGTCGACGTGCTCGCAGGGGCGTTCACGTCGGCAATGGAGGTCGGCAGGCGCAGGCCGCGCAGGCCCTGGCCCTGTGGCGAATCCGACGCCGTGCTGCCGCCCGATTGCGGGCTGCTGATGATGCGCAGGCTGATGGACACCGAGATGCCGTCACGCGTCCACGTCAGGTCGAAGGCGCCATCCGGGCGACGTTTGCGGGTGGCGGTCGCGATCAGGCGCTCCAGGCCAAAGCGGCCCGGCTCGTTGAGCAGCTCCACCGAGCGGCCGTCGAACGTGGTGGCCGTGACTTTCGCACCCGGCGTGCCTTGCGGATTCGGCCACACGAAGTTGGTCCACTGCGGCGGCGTATTGCGATAGCGCAGTTGCTGCCCGTCGATCTCGATCGTGTACTCGGTCGCCCCCTGCGACGGCACCGGCAGGATCTGGAACACCGTCTGCGGCGCCGCTGCGGCCGCACCGCCGGCGCCACCCGCCGCTCCGCCCGTGAGCGGCGCGATCCAGCGCGTGAAGCCGGTGGTGAACTCGGGCACGAAGGCCAGGCCCAGGTCGCCCCAGGTGCGGGCGGCCAGCATGTCGCCGCGGCGCACCGACAGCGGGCCGATGGTCGTGCTGGCGAACTTGGCAACGGCGCCGTCCGGGCCGAACACCTGGCCGATCTCAGCCGCGCTGGCCTCGATCTTGGCGTTGGCGGTAAACGGATACTTGTCGGCCAGCGTCGTCGCAAACGGCTGGTAGACCTGCGCGTTCCACACCTTGTTGATTTCGACCGTGGCCGGGCGGATCACCACTGCATACGACTGCAGCAGCGGACGCACCAGCAGCGGGCGCAGCGTTGCGCGCTCACTGTCGGTCATGCCGGTCAGCATCTGCTCGTCCACATACTTGAGCGTGTCGGCCAGCTCCGAGCCGTTGCCGTCCAGCGTCTGCTGCATCAGCTGGCGCGCGCCGGGGCCGGGGTCGCCCTGGTTCTTGATCAGGTTGAAGCGCGTGCGCACCTTGGACAGCGCATCCATGTAGCCGCGCAGCAGCGACTTGTCGTCGTGCATCACCACCACGCGCGCCAGGCCGGAGAACTCCTTGCCCACCGGGCCCATCGGGATGGTGCCGGCATCGGCATTGCCGCCCACGTCCAGGTTGACGTTCACCTGCGACGGCGTCTGCCGCGCAAACAGCTGCTTGAACCAGCCCAGCACGCCGGTCTTGGCCTGCTTGAGGCCCGCGTTCAGCATCGACGGGTTGTCCCACGAGGTCTGGTCGTACGCGGTGTCGAGCACCTTGCGGATCGGCGAGTTGGTCGGGTCGCCCAGCAGGTTCATGCCGGTGACGGCCTGGTCGAAGCTGCTGAAGTCTTGGATGGCGACGCCCTGCATGAAGCGCTGCCACTCGCGCGCGTACTCGGTCTTGTACATCGTCACGAGCGCCTTCTGGATCTGCTCGGGGCTGCCTTCGAGCGTGAGGTCGTCACGCGCGGCCACGTTGAGCACCCAGTCCTTGGTCTGCAGCTCCTTGCTGGCGGCCTCGCGGATGGCGGGCTGCACGTAGCCGAGCCAGGCTTCCTTGGTGAAGGTGCCGGGCACGGCGTAGCTGCCGGCCACCACGCCGGCGCCGGTCTCGCCGACGATGCGGGCGACCGTCATCGGTGCGTAGCGGGTGGAGGCACGCGCCTTGATCTCGGCGTAGGCCCGCTCGCGGGCAGGCATGCCACGCACCACGCGACGCAGGTTCTCGCGGGTCTGGTCGACCAGCGAGAGGTTGCCTTCCACCAGCGGCCAGTTGTCGTCATTGACGCGTGCGAGGAAGAACGACAGGTTGCGCTCGGCCGAGCGGATCATCTGCTCGCGCGGCATGTTGCCCCGGTTGTCTTCCAGCCAGCCGCGCCAGAAGCGCGTGATCTGGTCGGTCAGGTGCGCGACTTCCACGTGGCGCTTGTCCGACAGCATCAGGTAGGTCTTGAGCGCGTTGTAGCCGTCTTCCACGTTGGTGGGCGAGGCGTCGGTATAGCGCTTGCCGCCTGCCGAGGCGGTGGCCGCGGGGGAGGTACCCTGCGTGCCGGCGGCCGCGCCCGAGGCGCCGACCGTGGCCGTCGCCGAGCTCACGGACGTGGTCATCACCGCGCCGGTCTCGGGCGGGCGCACCATCGGCGCGAGCTGGTCGGGGTGCGCGTTGACTTCGGCCAGGAAGGTTTCGAGCGCGCCGCCCACTGGCTTGAGCATGACCTGGCGCAGACCGTTGTAGTACTCGTCGAGCAGCTTGTGCTGCAGCGTGTCGCCCTGGTACAGGCCCAGCGACAGTGCCAGCGGGTGATCGTTGCGGAAGCGGTCGAGCTGCTCGATGCGGTCCTGCAGGATGTCGAGCGCTTCCAGGCGCGCCTGCAGATCCATGCGGTTCTGCTGCATCTTGACGATCTTGTCGAGGTCCGCCTGCACGTTGGCCGTGAGCGTGCGGTTGCCCATGTACGACCACGTCCAGCCGCCCAGCAGCACGCCCAGCGCCAGCACCAGCGCGAAGAAGGTGGCGATGCGCAGGCGCGTCTTGGCGGGGCTGGCAAACTGGCGCACCGTCTGCCGGTCGGCAAAGATCACCTTGGAGAACAGGTCGCGCAGGAAGAAGCCGTTCTTGGAGAACACCTCACGGCTGCGCGCAGCGCCATCGGTGGACAGGCCAAAACGGCGCGCGATGCGCTCGGCCGAGGCGCTGTTGGTGGCGCCTTCCTGCAGCGCGCTGGTGAAGTAGAAACCGCGGAAGACGGGCTTGTACTGGAACGGGTTCTCGTCGAACAACGTGACCAGGAACGAACGCAGGGTCGGCTTGATCGACGCGAACTCCAGCGGAAAGCTCAACAACCCCGGCGACAGCTTGTGGTTCCGGTGCCGCGAGATTTGCGCCACGCTGATCTCCTTCAAGCCGTCGCACAGCTCGTCAAAGCGCTGGTCGAACAGCGCCGCCACGTCCGGCTTGGCCTCCGGCTCGAAGGGCAGGGAGGCGCCCCACACGCGGTCGCGCTCCTGCTTCTCGCTGTCCCCAAAGAATTCCGTAAAGCCAGTGATCAGGTCGGCCTTGGTGAACATCACGTAGACCGGGGCAAACACCTCCAGCCGCTCGGTCAGCTCCTGCACGCGCTGGCGCAGGTTCTTGGCCAGGTTGATGGCGAACTCGGGGCGGTTCTGCGTCAGCTCCGACACGCTCACCGTCACCACGATGCCGTTGATCGGGGCCTTGGGGCGGTAGCGCTTGAGCAGGTCGAGGAAGCCGAGCCATTCGCGGCGGTCTTCGTCGTGCACCGAGTAGCGGCCGGCGGTGTCGAGCAGGATGCCTTCGGTGGTGAAGAACCAGTCGCAGTTACGCGTGCCGCCGATGCCCTGGATGACCGCGCCGCCCTTGTCGGCAAACGGAAACTGCAGGCCCGAGTTCAGCACCGCCGTGCTCTTGCCGGCAGCCGGGTTGCCGATCACGATGTACCACGGCAGCTCGTATAGCGCGGCGTCGCCGGACAGCTGCCCAAGCTTGGAGCGCTTGATGGTCTTGACCGCCTCGGCCAAGCGCACGCGCAGGGCTTCGACCTCTTCGCGCTTGTCGGGCGCGACGGTCTTGTCGGCGGCGGCCTGTTCAAGCACGCCTTCGAGCTTGTTGCTGGCCCGGCGCGCACGCCAGCGCTTCCAGATGTATGCCGCTAGCCACAGCGCCAGCAGCACGCCGAGCACGACCCCGGCCCAGACCAAGCCAATCTCGAAGGTCTGTGCCATCAGCAGCAGGAAGATGGTCAGCACGATCACGCCCAGGATCGACAGCGTGCGTGAGTTGGTCAGGAAGTTCAGGAAGCGTTGCATGTTGCCTTCGGCTCGTGAGCTCGGGTTCGGAGGATCGGGGTCAGGTCAGGCTCGGCACCACGGCGATGGCGCCGCGCTGCTGGATGTCGTTGGCGGTGACGGCCAGCACGGGCTTGCCGGTCTCCAGGCTCAACTGATGCGCCACCACCACGGGCAGCAGCGCGCCGGCGGCGCCCACGTAGCCGCAGGGCGTGCCCAGGGGCAGCAGGTCGGCGGCGACGTCCAGCGCCGGAAAACGTTCGGAGAACACGCGCGCGACTTCCACCGTGCGCACCGGGTGCATGCCGGTATCGGTGACTACGCTGGCGATGGCGGGCTCGGCTGAGGCGGGCGCGTCATCGGCGGGTTTGGCTTTGCTGTCCTTGGCGGCCGGTGTGGCGGCCAGCGTGTCCAGCACCTGGCGCACCACGCCGCCCAGGGTTTCCAGGCGCGGCTGGCCTTTGTTGGGCGTCGGCGCTTCCAACCGGGCCACGCTGGCGCGGGTGATCGTGGTCGGCGCCGCAGTCGGTTCGTCGTCGGTCGCTTCGGCTGGCTGGGCGGCCTGGGCCAGCGCGTCGGTCGGCGCGCACAGCAGTACGCCGGCGGCCGCCTCGCCCGGTATGCGGCCATGTTGGCGGTTGGCGTCGAACAGCTGCTCCTGCTGCATGAGCTGTTCCACCGCGTTGGGGCCGACCAGCGAATCGGCCACCACCAGCATGCGCAGCGCGCGCTCGTCGCTGGGGCGGTTGAGTGCTTGCGTGGCGCGATCGAGCAGGAGCAGCGCATCGGCATCGCCCCTGGCGGCGATGGGCTCCAGCGTCAGCCGTTCGGCCGGCCAGATCAGGCCGATGCGTTGGCGCAACCAGGTGTCGGCGGCGGCTTGCTGCGGCGGCGTCCACTCGCGCGGCAGCAGGGCGGTGACAACCATCCGTGCCGGCTCCACGCCGGTTTCCACGGGTTGCTGCGCGACCGCCTGTGCGGCGAGTTCTTCGGCCACCTGCCCGGCCAGCGTCAAGGCGCGCAGGTTTTCATCGGGCCAGTCGAGGTCGGGATGGCGTTCGGCCAGTTCAGTGCGCAGGTCTTCGATGTCGAGCCCCTCCACTGGCGCCGCGAAGATCGGCTGGCCGAAGCCTTGCACGTCCGCCAGGCCGGGCTGCGTGCTGGCCTGCACGGCGTCGACCAGCGCCATGGCGTCAGCCCCGGCCGGCGCGCGCAGGGCGCTGCCCAGCAGCACGGCGCGCCACTGGCGCGTGGCGTCTTGCGGGTCGGTGGGCATGGCATCGCCGGCTGCAACGGCGGCGGGTGTGGCGGCGGCCAATTCACGGCCCGCCACCACGTTGGAGCGGATGCCGTCCAGCGCGCGCTTCATCACCCAATAGCCGATCACCATGCCCATCGGCAGCAGGAACAGGTAGGTGACGATGTCGGCGGTGGTCGGCATGCGGTTGACGGCCTGCCACCACACGATGACGGCGATCCACACCACCACGAACACCGCCAGCAGCGTCAACCCGGAGCGGAACAGTCTTGCAACCATGTCGTCTTCTTCAGATGCTGCCGGTGTTGCCCTGGCTGGACAGGAGGGTGGCGCCGCAGGCGGTCTTGTCGCCATGGCGCGCAGCCTGGCGGCCGTCGATGATGACGTTCGGGTCTCCGGTGACGATGACGGTGGTGCCGCCATGGCCCTGCTGCGGGCAGGTCACCTTGTCGCCCACGCAGGCAACGCCCTTGCCGCCGGTGGACGTGTTGCCCGACGCGCTGATCACCACGCCGCCGTGGTCGGTCTTGTCACCCAGCAGGATGAAGGGACGTGTCATTGCGTGCACCCCAAGCGTTCTTGATCCATCGGTTCATCGATCCGTCATTGGCCCGGGCGTTTGCCGAGCACGCCCTTGCGGCGCAGCTCCACGTGGCCCAGGTCCATCATCTTCCAGCGGCCGCCCCACACCAGGCCGACCGATTCGGCCGCCTGGCCGTACAGCTCGTAGCCGCGCATCGCCCACGGGTCTTTCTCGCTGATCACCAGCTTGCCGTCGCGGAAGAACGCGCTGTCCGCCGCCAGGCCGTACTGGTGATAGCTCTGGAACGCGGTGGCCTGCGTGACGTTGCTGCCCATCGCCGCCAGCTTGGCCTGCCGATCGGGGCTGCGATAGCCTTCGAGCAGCGCCATGTCGTAGCCGTGTTCGTCGTGCATGATCTTGTAGACCAGCAGCAGGCGCTGGCGGAAATCGGCATCGAGCAGGTTCCAGTCGCGGCTTGCATCGCGGATGGCTGGCCGGACCTGTTCCACCTCCTGCGTGGTGAACACCTCGGGCGGCAGCGGCGGCGGCGGGATCAACCGCTCGCCGTTGAGCAACGCCGAGATGTGCGGGTCCGGCTCGCGCACGGTGTCATCGTCAAACTCGAACGTCTGCCGCTCGCGCAGGGCCAGCGCCAGCAGGGGCGGCACCGACAGCACGCCCAACGCGCCCAGCAGCAGCCCCCGCCGCCGCACCACGAACTGCTTGATCGCCGAGGCATTCGACGTGGCGCTATCCACCGACTCGCGCAGCGACCCCGCCGAACGCGTGCCAACCACCGCCGCACCCGCGCTCAGGCGGCGCCACTGCGCGCGCACGGCGGCGGCGGCGCGCTGCCGCACGGACGGCAGCAACAGCACGGCGGCCACCGCCACCATGGCGATGAAGTAGAGAACGAGAGCGGCAAAAACCATACTGACTTGCGAGGCGTAGGCGGTTACGTCAATTCACCCTGATTTATATCTGTATTGCGAAGCTGAAAATATTAAGAAACGGTAAAGATTCCGCTGAATTTGCGTCGCACGTTTATTAAGAAACGGTAAAGAAAAAACATTCCGGCGCCAACAATTTGTCTTTCGTGAAGCCCAGACTTAGAATCAGCAGCCACCAGCGGAATCGGCATGTTTTGTTGTACCTGATGCTCGGACGTCGTTTTGAACCACATACGCTCGCCGCGCATTCTATTTCAATTCTGGACCCGTGATGAGTAATAACGGCGATTTGAAAAAAGAAGGGCCTCCAACGCTCTTCAACTCCCAGTCCGAAGCCGACGAGGCTGCGCACACGCGCATCCTGGCGAGCCTCGAGGGCAAGGTCAGCGCGAACGGCAAGGCGCCGAGAAAGGCAGGCCCCCGCTACGCCATTGGTGCTGCCGTTGCGGTGCTGGCCGTGGGCATTGGGTCATGGATCATGCTCAACCCATCGGACGAGCCGGCGCCCGCACAGGTTGCGGAACACGCCGCTCCGGTCGTGCCAAAAGCCGCTCAGCCGGCTTCGGCAGCCGTGGTGGCACCGGTTGTGGCGGCTGCCCCTGCCAGCGCGCCTGCCGTGGCGCCGGCGGCCACCATCGTCAACGTCGAGCCCACGGACGAGCACGCGCTGGACAAACTCGGCAAGGCACCACCGCCCGAGAAGGCTGTCGCCAAGGCGCCCGCCGATGCGGTGCACAGCGAGACTTCCACCGAGCACGCAGCGACGGTCAAATCGACTAATACGGCGGCCAATACGGCGCAAGGCAAGGCGGAAACCGCCAAGCTGGTTGCAAAATCGACTGGGCTGCCGGTCAAGGATGCACAAAATACAAAAGCCAAGCCGCAGGCGGTCGCCAAATCGGCGCGACACCGTAAAGGCGGATTGACCGCGGATGATCCGGATGCCGATCTGCTGGCGGCATTGCTGTCACCGCATACTAACAATGCCAAAAAACCGGCTGACCAGCCCAATTACAAGGGGCAATAGCCGGCGGCATTCGCCGCCCGTGTGGGGGATTGCCGGGCGAGGATGAGGCCGTTGGCGCAGTTTTGTGAATGCGCCGTTAACACAGCGCATGCGCGCCGGCCTCACAATTCCGCCTTTGATGCGCCCGCAGTTGTCATATCGGACAGCGAATGGAAGTAACAACCCTTCTTCAGAATCTCTTCGCCCCCGCGCACCGGCTGTACGCCCTGGAGGGCGACGGGCCGTTGGCGGACCTGGCGGTGGAAGCGTGGCTTGGCCGCGAGGCGCTGTCCGAATTGTTCGAGTGGCGTGTGGTGGCGGTCAGCCCTAACGCGCGCAGTGCGCTCAAATCGCTGCTTGGTCAGCGCGTGACGCTGGTGACGACGCTTGCCAACGGCACGCAAACCAAGCGTACCGGGTTGATCCGCCTGGCAGAGAAGCTCGGCGCCGACGGCAGCCTCACGCGCTATCGCCTGACCGTGGTGCCATGGTTCTGGCTGACCACGCAGCAGCGCCACAGCCAGGTGTTCCAGAATCGGCCGCTGGCGGACATCATCGAGCAGGTGCTGACGCCGTACTCGCCGTACGCCTCGTGGCGCTACGCCGCCGGTGCCGAGGCGCGCATGGGCGAGTTCGGCATGCGCAGCCACATCGCACAGTTTCGCGAGACCGACTACCACTTCATCACGCGCCTGCTGGCCGAGGCCGGGCTGGGTTTCACCACCGTTGAAGACGACCAGGCGCACGGCGGCCACACGCTGGTGATCTTTGCCGACAGCGCGCAACTGGCCGAAGACACCGAATCCGCCGCCGAGGGTGGCATCCACTACCACCGCGCGCACAGCATGGAAGAGCGCGATGCGATCCAGCAACTGGTGTGTCATAGCCGCACGACGGTGGGCGGCGTGGCGGTGGCCGCGTGGGACCCGGAGGGCAAGCGCAGTGTGCGCGGCCACGCGCCGGCCCGCTTTGGCGGTGGCTCGGGTAGCCCGGATGCCTACCTGTCGATCAGCCCCTCGCTGGCGCCGGACGCCGGCAACGCCCAGCGCATCGCCGAGCAGGTCATGGAGAGCATCGAGGCCCGCGCGCTGCTGTTCACCGGGCGCGGCACCGTGCGCACGCTGCGCAGCGGTACGCGCCTGCAACTGCGCGATTGCCCGCACCTGCCCCATGACGCCAATGCCGACCCCAACGCCGACGCCAGCGCGCCCACTCCGCTGCTGATGGACGGCGTCGAGCATTGCGGCATCAACAACCTGACCGCCGACACGCATCTCGCGCTCGGGCACCGCCTGGGCGGGCTCGATGCCGCGCTGGTGTTCGACATGCCGCCGACGGCACCCGAATCCGGCCCCGGCGTCTTCGGCTTCCAGGAGGCCGACGAACCCGTCGAGCGGAACACGCCAACCGAAGACCTGCTGGCTGCCGCACGCGCCCACGGCTATGCGGGCCTGTTCCGCGCCAGCGACGCGCGCCGCCCGTGGCGCCCAGGCGTGACCGAGCCTGACACCGGTCGCCTCTATTCCGTGCCCACCGCGCAGGGCGTACACAGCGCCATCGTGGTCGGCCCCGACGGCCAGACCCAGGCCGGCGCGGGTGGACAACAAAGCGGCGAACACCACGCCACCCCCGCCGGCGAGATCCGCATCCGCTTCCCCTGGCAACAAGGCGAGCGCCCCGACGACCGCAGCAGCCGCTGGGTGCGCGTAGCACAACGGCAAGCCGGCGCCGGCATGGGCTGGCAGTGGCTGCCGCGCATCGGCCAGGAAGTGCTGGTGAAGTTCAGCGAAGATGACATCGACCAGCCGGTGGTGATCGGCGCGCTGTACAACGGCCAGGGCGAAGCTGGCGTCGCGCCCACGCCGGGCGGACAAGGCGCTGCCGGCGAAGGCGATGCGACCGCGCTCTACAAGCAAGGCAACGACAGCGCCGGCAGTGCGCAAGGCAACACCGCCGGCGGCCACGGCCCTGCGTGGCACGGTATGGGCACCGAAGCCGAAGGCCACCGCAACGCCGCCGCGCACAGCGGTTTCAAGAGCGCGGAGCACGGCGGCAGTGGCTACAACCAGCTCGTCTTCGACGACAGCGACGGCCAGTTGCGCACGCAGCTTGCCACCACGCAGCAGGCCACCCAGCTCAACCTCGGCCACCTCGTCCACCAGCAGGACAACCGGCGTGGCAGCTTCCGTGGTCAGGGCTTCGAGCTGCGCACAGACGGCCACGCGGCCGTGCGTGGCCAGGCCGGCCTGCTCCTCACGACCTACCGTGATGCGGGCAGCGGCAAAGCCGTGCCCACTGGCGACAACGCTGCCGGCATCGCATTGATCAAGCAGGCCAAGGAATTGACGTCATCGCTGGGGCAGGGCGCCGTTACGCACCAGACCGCAGCGTTGGCGACGGCCAAGGACGACAAGGCGCCGCTGGCCAAGCAGGCGAAGGCTGTCGCGGGCATGGTCGACGGCAAGGCGCTCGATGCGGCCAAGCAAGACGCCGGTGCGGGCAACACGTCGACGCAAGGCAAGGTGCCGCACCAGGGCGAAGCCATGGCACATCTCGCTGGCCGTGCGGGCTTGGTGATGGTGGCGGGTCAGGATCTGCAGATTGCCAACGGCGAGAGCATTGCGCTGGGCAGCGGGCAGGACACCAACCTCGCCGTGGGCAAGCAGGCGCGGGTGCATGCCGGGCTGGCGATCGGTATGGCGGCAGGGTTGTCCAAGGCTGGGGACAACAACGTTGGGCTGCAGCTCACCGCCGGTCAGGACAATATCGATGTGCAGGCCCAACACGATGTGCTCAAGCTGAAGGCCAAGCAGGACCTGAAGCTGGTGTCGGCCAATATGCATGTGGACTTTGCGGCGGCCAAGCGGATTCGGATTGCTACGGCGGGCGGGGCGTCGATCACGATCGAAGGCGGGAATATTACCGTGGAGTGCGCGGGGCCGATTACGTATAAGGCGGCGCAGCGGCAGTTTCAGGGGCCCACGCACGCATCCATTGAGATGAACTCGTGGCCGCATACGGCTTTTGACGACAGATACCTTTTGCGAGACCAGGTCACGCACGAACCGCTTCGCAACACGCACGTTGAGTTGCGGCGTGGTGATGGTGCTGTGCTCAAGCTCGTCACTGACGCAGAGGGCCGCCTGCCCATGCAGAAGGGGATCTCCATGGAGCAGATTCAATTGCGCGTGTTGGGAAAACTCGCCAGCAACACCTAAGAGAACGACGCACTGATGAGCAGCGAAGAACCTAACCAGTCCAACGAAGAAGTTGTCATCGGCAAGACGCGTGATCTGGACGGGAAGCCGATCTATGAGACGCAGCTGACGCCAACCGACGATACACGCTGCAAGGTGCTTGAGACCAAATTGCCGGCGGTGATTCCGATCGTCTTCATCCCGGGCATCATGGGGAGCAACCTTAAGAACAAGAAGACTAACGACCCTGTCTGGCGGCCGCCTAATAAGAGCCTGAACCTGGCAGACATTCTTGGTGTTGTTACCGCGCTGGTGAGCTGGGGTTTTAAGGGGCCGGCGGAACGACAGGAGATACTGAAAGCGAAAGACCTGACCGTGGATGATGGCGGCTCCATCGATACGGGCAAATCGGGCCTGCATAAGGAAACAGCTCGCAAGCGTGGGTGGGGCAGTGCAATGCGGACCTCGTATAACCCCGTGATGGCGCTTCTTCAAGCGCGTACGGACCACATTGTGGCCGGGTGCAAATTGCAGCCATGGTGGGCCGAAGAAGCCTTGCGCGCGCCAGCTGATTTTGGCGAGGAAACCGGCAAGCCAACAGCGCTGACCGAGACGGAACTGACCAAAGCGGCTCGCTACGACTACGAAGTCTGGTGTGCCGGCTACAACTGGCTGCAGTCGAACCTCCAATCTGCCGAAGACATCAAGCAGTACATCGAGAACACTGTGCTGCGGCACTATAAGGAGCAAAAGCCGCCGGTGCCAGCGGATAAGGTCATCTTGGTCACCCATTCCATGGGTGGGCTGGTCGCCCGCGCGCTGACTAAGCTCCTCAATTACGAGAATGTCTTGGGCGTGGTGCATGGCGTGCAGCCCGCAACAGGGGCGCCAGCTATCTACCACCACATGCGCTCAGGGTATGAAGGAGTCGAAAAGCTGGTGCTGGGAGCCAACGCCGGAGAGGTGACGGCGGTGGTTGCCAACTCGGCGGGAGCCTTGGAGCTTTGCCCGACGTTTGACCACCGTGGTGGGAAGCCATGGTTGTTTCTGCAGGACGAGGGCGGCAATGTCGTGAGGGATGAGGCTGGTCAGGATTGTGCTTATCCGCGCAATGGCAATCCTTATGAGGAAATCTATAAGAACCCAGCATGGTATGGGTTGGTGCCGGAACAGAATACAGGGTTGTTGGATTTGTCTGGTGACAAAACCAAGGGAATGGGTGACTCGCGGAGCGAATTTTACGAGCGAATCGGAAAGGTCGAGGATTTTCATCGTGATGTTTCGGGTAAGTATCATTTGAACACCTACGCGCACTATGGGGCCGATGGTTCAAAGAGCATGCATAGTTGGCAAGATATTGTCTGGCGAGGGGATATTTCAAAATTTTCTCAATCAGCTTCGCCGGCAAAAGACGACGGAAGGGGTAGTTACCGCAATCGAGCGATGCGCAATGGTCCCGCACTAACACCAGTTACTGGCAGGGGGGATGGAACAGTATCCGTCTTCTCAGGTGAAGCTCCTCGCGACGCTGGGGTCAAGGCAAGTTTTCGGCAGGGGGCGGATGGCAAGGGGGAGGCAAACATGGGCCACAAGGGCTACGATCACCAAGGCAGCTACAACGACGCGCGCGCGCAGTGGGCAACGCTGTATGGCATCATGAAAGTTGCCCAATTGGCCGACTGGCACCCCAACGACCAATCATGAATCACCGCTCATTTCTTCTTGCTCTCACAATTTTCTCAGTTTCGCTGTTTGCCGCTAGCGGCACTGCACAGACAACGTCCAGGAAAAATTCGATGGATAAGACTGGTTGGAAAACCTATTGCTTTGGACGCTATCTGGTCGATCTGCCTCAGGAGGCCAAGGTTCGTTCCGCATACAAGATCTGGGGTATAGAGATCGAGAATATGCCGGCCGAAAATGCGACAACGCTTAAGGCGCTAGTTGATAAGCGTGAGGCAGATCTGAAGGTGGGCAAGCATGAATCCGGTGAGAGTATGTTTGTTCGTCGTGTTGATCATAAAAATGGCTCTGTGATCTTGTTTTCATGGAATAGTCCTCGTCGAAAGTACATGATGAACGAGGAGTCTTATCTGGTAACAAATAATCCATGGCGTGCTTATAAGTATATCGGCGAAATTTCAGCTAACAAACAAGATCATGCAGTCTCACTCATTAGTGCGCTAGCAGCCAATATTCGAGCGCGAGATGACAGTGAGATCCCCGCGGGTCCCGGATTCTGCATTGATGAGGGATTAATCACAGGTAGCGAATATCAATCGGAGCGATTCGAAGTTGGCATCACGTTGCCGCAGCATCCCAACGCCTTGATTACTATTCGAGCGAATACAGGAGCGGAGCATGACCGGCTGTTGGAGCGCGTCGATAAGTTCTTTGCGACGGCCGTCGTTGGCTCTCTTGCGGGTCTGAAGGTGCTTCGCAAGCAGGAGCGCGATGTCGGTCCTATTCAGGCGGAGGAGTACGCCACCGCTGCAAGTGGAAACGGGCAGCGCGTGTATGCGTTCGCATGGGAATCTCAAGGAAAGGACACGTCCCTTTCCGAGCAGAATGTTGCCGCCGCGCTGAAAGTGTTGGAGCAGCCCGTGGTCACAGAGCACACGCCCTATCGCCCCGCATTCAAATCAGACGATGAGGCGTTGCAACTATGGGATGCGATCATCGATTCGATTCGGCTGCGTCCGGGGGCTGTGTAGTTTTCGCGCCTAAGTGACTTATCTTTGATAGATAAGCGAGGAGCACCTTTCGGAGAGAAGTAGTCGTGCTTCATCACACCAGCAGGGCCATTTGACTAGGATGATTCGACGACGTTTGCTACTCGCGCTCACCGCCTGCCTAGCAGCTGCGGGCTGCGCGCTTACCACGCCGAAGATAGAGCCGATGGACAAGACAGGATGGACGACGTATTGCTTTGGACGTTATCTTGTGGATTTGCCGCCGCAGGCCAAGATCAATGGATCCTACAAGATGTGGGGTCGTGGTATTGAGTACGTTCCTGGGGCGGATCTAAGTACACTCAATACGGAAGTCAATAAACGACAGGCAGAGTTGACTGCGAGTCGGCATGAGAAGCTAGGCAGCAGTATGTTTGTGCGTCGTCAGGAGCTTAAAGGTGGTTCGGTCAGCATCGTTTCATGGAAAGCTCCATACAGTAAGGAAATGATGTGGATGGACTCCTATTTTGTAACCAAGGGTCCGATGCGTGTTTTTCGCTACTCCATTGACGTTGATCCGGAGAAACTGGACCTAGCCTTATCCCTTTCAGGGTCTCTCGCCGCCAACATCCGCTCGCGAGACGATAGTGAGATTCCGACCGGTCCAGGATTCTGCATCGACAAGGCATTTGTCGCTGGTAGCGAGTACCGTTCGGAGGGATTCAAGGTTGGCATCACGTTGCCACAGCATCCCAATGCTTTGATCACACTTGCCGCGAGCACTGGAGCGGAGCAAGACCGGCTGTTGGAGCGTGTGGACAAGTTCTTCGCGACCGCTGTTGTTGGATCTGTGACAGGTCTGAAAGTCCTTCGCAAGCGAGAGCGAAATGTCGGCCCCATTCCGGCAGAGGAATACGCCACGGCCGCTAGCGGCAAGGGGCAACGCGTGTACGCGTTCGCATGGGAGTCACAGGGCAAGGACGAATCTCTGTCCGAGCAGAATATTGCCGCCGCGCTGAAGGTGTTGGAGCAGCCCGTGGTCACAAAGCACACCCCGTACCGTCCTGCGTTTCAGTCTGATGATGAAGCGCTGCGATTGTGGGACGCGATTATCGACTCGATCCGGCTGCGGCCGGGGGCGGTGTAGTTTTCGTGCATGAGTGATTTTATTGGATAGACAGGCGAGCAACCTTTGGCGATAGGTAGTCGTGTTTCATGACATCAGCAGGACCATTTGACTAGGATGACTCGACTACGTTTGTTACCTCTGTTTTCCGTCTGCGCGGTGGCAGCGGGCTGCGCGCTTATCACGCCAAAAATCGAGCCGATGGACAAGACAGGCTGGAAGACGTATTGCTTTGGAAGATATCTCGTAGACCTCCCGCCGCAAGCAAAGGTAAATGCAATGTACAAGGTCCGAGGGAATAAGATTCAGCCCATGCCCGGTGAAGTGCCTTCAACGTTGAAATCGAGGGTTGACAGGCGCGAAGCAGAACTAAGGGGGGCGAAGCATGAGACGCAGGGCTCTATGTTTGTTCGCCGAGTTCCTTTAGTCAACGGATCAGAAATATTATTTTCATGGTCTTTACCTTATAGTGAAGTCATGCTGCAAAGTGATGTCTATTTGGTTGCGGATAAATCAGACGACGTGTTCCAGTATGGTGGTGATGTCTCTCCAGATAGAGTAGAGATCGCGCTTCGACACGCCACTGGTCTTGCCGATAACATTCGTTCGCGCAGCGACGACGAGATTCCGAGCGGCCCCGGATTCTGCATCGACAAGGGATTCATCGCAGGTAGCGAATACCGTTCCGAAAGGTTCGAGGTTGGCGTTACATTGCCCGAGCATCCCAATGCCTTTATCAACATCGACGCAAGCACCGGGGCGGAGCAAGACCGGCTGCTGGAGCGCGTGGACAGGTTTCTTCTACTGGCCGTAGGTCAACGCCTGACGGGGCTGGATGTGCTTCGGAAGAGGGAGCGCGATGTCGGCCCTATCCAAGCGGAAGAGTACGCAACGGCCGCCAGCGGCAACGGGCAGCGCGTGTACGCGTTTGCGTGGGAGTCGCAGGGCAAGAACAAGTCGTTGTCGGAGCAGAACATTTCTGCTGACCTGCACGTGCTGGAACAGTCCGTGGTCACCGAGCGCACCCCCTACCTCCCAGCGTTTCAGTCGGATGAGGAGGCGCTGCAACTGTGGGATGCGATTATCGAGTCGATCCGGCTGCGGCCGGGGGCCGTGTAGCGGCCGATGAGACGAGCAGGACGATCTAGCTCAATCTCGCCCATACCTTGATCAGCAACGTGCGCCTTGACCCTGCTGGCCATCGCGGAACTGTGCTTTCTCCTGTTTGGTCGAGGCTTCTAAATCAATCAATCTCTCTCGGGTGAACTGATGCAATACAAACTCGCTGTAACGCTGTTGGCTACGGTTTGGGCAACGACGGGCCTGTGCGCGGAACGCGGTCTGCCGTCTCAAACCGCAGCGAACACCACTCATCTGTCCGCCAAGAACACACATTCTGGCAAGGCTAAGGGCAAACGCAAGTCGACGGCCAGGGCTTCCCGGTTGAGCAGGGAGGGCATGGTTGCCCGCGATCCCGATGCGGACGTGTTGGCGCAGGTGCTCGCCTCTGACAAGAGGAACCCGCTCTGGAGCGGTCGCCCGAGTCAGTAATCGTTGATAGGTTGATATAGGCACGGTGCTTCATCCAGCAGAAAGTTCAGGCATCGTGAGCATTCACAGGGGTAAGGACATGGCGCTTAGGGGGTGGGTGCGAAACACACTGGCGGCGGCCGTGTTCGGTCTGGCGACAACCGCATGGGCAACCGCCGCCACCCCAACCCCCGCCCCTGGCCAATACACCTACACCGAAGGCGGCAACGGCCACGGCACCCTGACCATCAAGGGCACCAGCTTCACCCTCACCACCATCGGCGGAAACTGCCACACCTGCGCCCTGGAGGGCACGATCGAGGGCGGCGTCGGCGTGGCGAAAGACAGCAACGGGGCGTGCCGCATCACCATGTCCGGCACCGGCAGTATGCTCACACTGGATTCAACCGGCACAGTCGATGCTTGCCGCGACTTCTGCGGCGCACGTGCCGGATTCGACGGCGAATACCTCCGCCCGCCCGCCGCCTGCACGGACCGCCAACGCGCGGCACGCATCGAGCAATCGCACAAGCAATACGCCGCCAAGGACTACGACGTCGCCCGCACGACGCTCACGTCGTTGCTCTCCGAATGCGGCACCTTCATGGATTGGATCGAGCGCGACAAGGCCAAGAGCGATCTCGCGTTGACGGAATACCACCGAGGCGACAGCGCGCAATGCCTGGCCGTGCTGTCCGACACGGTTGCCGTGCGCGCGCAGAAGTCCAATTTCAACTTCATGCCGCCGTGCGATGCAGAAAACTATGCGCCGACGGGCAAGGCCATTCTGCACAACCAGGCGTTATGCCAGGCGCCGGCCAAGCGTTGAGCACGTAGGCCGGCGATAGCCGGCGCGCTACGCGATAGTGGAGCCACGCGACAGGAACGCGCGCAGCCGCTCCACGCCCGCATCCAGCCGCGCCGTGTCGCACGCATAGCACCACCGCACAAAGCCTTCGCCCTCATCGCCAAACGCGCTGCCGGGCGCAAGCCCGAGCCTCGCCTCGCGCACGAGTTGCTTGCACAGCGCCAGGCTGTCTTCCGCCCCCGGCACGCGAAAGAACACATACATCGCCCCTTCCGGCGTATGCACGTCCACGCCGGGCACCGCAGACAGCGCCCCGACCAGATGATCGCGCGCCGCACGCAGCCGTGCGGTCTCGCTGCGGATGAAGCCCTCCCCATCGCGCACCGCCACCACGCCGGCTTCCTGCACGAAGGACGGCGCGCACGACGTGTTGTATTCGATCAGCTTGCTCAGGTCATCGGTGAGGGTGGTGGGCAGCACCATCCAGCCCAGCCGCCATCCTGTTATCAGCCACGACTTGGAGAACGAGTTGACGCAGATGACGCGCTCGTCGCGCTCGGCGATATCGAGGAATGAGGGGGCGGTGGGGCGGTCGCCGTAGTACAGGCGCTCGTAGACCTCATCGGCGAGGAGCCAGATGCCGTGCCGTCGGCAGTGGGCGAGCACGGCTTGTTGTGCCTCGCGCGGCATCACCCAGCCGGTCGGGTTGCTGGGGGAATTGATGGTCAGCAGCCGCGTGCCGGGCGTGAGGGCGGCGAGCAGTTTGTCGACGTCGAGCGTCCAGCCATGCGCACCGTAGTCGAGCGAGACGGTTTCGACGTGGGCACCGAGGATCTTCGGAATCTCCACCACGTTCGGCCACAGCGGCGTGACGGCGACGGCGCGATCACCGGGGCCCACCACCAGCTGCGCGGCCAGCATCAGCGCGTTGACGCCGGCGCTGGTGACGGCCACGTGGTCCATCGACGCGGCGCCGTGCAGCCGGCTCACATAGTCGGCCAGCGCGCTGCGCAGCGGCGCAATGCCCAGGTTGTGCGTATAGAACGTCGCGCCGCGCGACAGCGCTTGTGCCGCAGCTTCGCGGATGAAGTCGGGCGTGACGCGGTCCGATTCGCCAAACCAGAATGGCAGCACGTCGGGCAGGCCGAAGCCGGCGTTGGCCACCTCGCGGATGCGGGAGGCGCGCAGCCCGCGGATGGCGTCACGGGCGGCAATGGGGCGGTTCGATTCGGGCGGAAGGCTGGCGTTCATGCGGCGTTCAATCCTTCTAGATCGGCGGGGAGGGCGGATACGTTCATGCGCAGCGGCATTGAGATCCCATCATAAGGCAGGGATTCAGCCGCCGCTGACGGACGACGCGCCATCGCTAGCCTTGCTTGAGAGCCCACAGCGCATCCAGCACGTGCTGCGTGGCGGGCTCGGGCGTGCCGGTGCGATGCGCGATTCCAAGCGGGCGCCACAGCGCCGGCCGCAGCGGCAGCATGGCGATGCGTGGGTCGGGTGGCGGCGCCATGCCGCCCTCGTGCGGCAGCAGCGTGGCGCCATAGCCCGCGGCCACCAGGCTCTTGATCGCATCGTTGTAGTTGAGGTGGATGCGTGCGCGCGGCTGCTTGCCCGCCGCCGCAAACCACTCCGCGCTCAGCCGTGACAACCGCGTGCTCGCGTCGTTGAGGATCAGCGGTTGCGCGGCCAGCCACTCCGGTGTCACGCGTTTGGGCGCGGGCCAGTGCGCAGGTACGAAGGCCATCACCGGGTCGCGCCGCCACGCGCGTATGACCAGGCCTTCCGCTGCCGTTTGCGGCAGGGCTACCAGGCCGACATCCAGCGTGCCGCCCACCAGGCGCGCCAGCGTCTCCTGTGAAGTCAGCACCGCCACCTGCACATCGATGCCGGGGTGCGTTCGCCCAAGAGTCTCGAGCGCCTGCGGCAGCAGGTGCGCGATCGCCCCGGTGGAGGCGCCCAGCCTGACGCGCCCCTCCAGCCCCTGCACCTGCCGCTGCACGTCGTCGAGCGCCTGTTCGGCATCGGTCAGCAGGCGGCGCGCGCGGGCCACCAGCGTCTCGCCCACGCCGGATGGGCGTACCTGCCCGCGTCGGCGTAGCAGCAATGGCGCACCAATACGCTGCTCCAGCTCGGCGATATGCAGGCTCACCGTGGGCGGCGCCAGGTGCAGCGCTTGCGCGGCGGCAGCAAAGGAGCCGAGGTCGGCGATGGTGACCAGGGTACGCAGGCGGTCCAGGCTCAGTTCACGCATGGCGGCATACAGTCCGGTGGTGGAGACTCAGTTCAGGAAAACTGAATCCTAGGTTTGCGAAAACAAACTTTTCTAATTCCAACGCTGCAGCGATCATGGGCCATCGCGCCACCGGTGTCTACGTGGATCGGCGCCCACAACGAGGCAGGAGCCCGCCCCATGCACACGACCCCCTTGATCTTCATCGACGGTGACCAAGGCACGACCGGCCTGCAGATCCACGAACGCCTGCACGGCCGCACCGACCTGCGCCTGCTCACGCTGCCAGAAGCCGAGCGCAAGGACGCCCGTCGCCGCGCGGAAGCCATCAACGCCTGCGACGTCGCGCTGCTGTGCCTGCCCGATGCTGCGGCGCGCGAAGCCGTGGCCGCCATCGTCAACCCGGCGGTGCGGGTGATCGACGCCAGCTCCGCGCATCGGACCGATGCGCAGTGGGTCTACGGGCTTCCCGAGATGGACGCTGCGCAGGCACGGCGCATCGCCGGGGCGCGGCGCGTGACCAATCCGGGGTGCTATCCGACCGGGGCGATTGCGCTGCTGCGGCCGTTGGTGATGGCGGGGCTGGTGCCAGCGGACTACCCGCTGGCCATCCACGCCATCTCCGGCTATTCCGGCGGCGGTCGCGCCAAGGTGCAGGAATACGAGGGCGAAGAGGCAGATGCTCCGGCACTCCAGGTCTACGGCCTGCGCCTGATGCACAAGCACACGCCGGAGATCGCGTTGCATGCCGGATTGGCCGCACGCCCTGTCTTTGTCCCCGCCTACGGGGCCTTCCGCCAGGGCATCGTGCTGACGATTGCGCTGCAGTTGCAGCACCTGCCTGCGGGCGCCACCGCTGCCGGGCTGCACGCCTGTCTGCAGCAGCACTATGCGCAGGCCCGCCATGTGCGTGTGATGTCGATGGCTGAAGCCGAATCACTTGAGGTGCTGGACCCTCAGGCGCTCAACGGCACCAACGATCTGTGCCTGGGGGTGTTCGCCAACGCCTCGCACGGCCAGGTGCTGTTGAGTGCTGTGTTCGACAACCTCGGCAAGGGGGCATCGGGCGCGGCTGTGCAGAATCTGGATCTGATGTTGGGAAGCAATGCGGTCTGACGCGGCAGGCGCCGCGCTTTGCCCGGCTTGGCACGCTGCTGCCATCGCCCGCCCGTCCACCATGCTCTGGGTCTATACATAAGGGAAGTACAAAGACGCGCGGCGAGAGTACAGCAGGGCACGCGCAAAGCGGGCGGAGCCAGGTATCCACAACTGCACTCTGGTGGTGTCCACATGACGTCCCATGACGGTCCGCCAAAATGGCGCCGCTTCTACATCCTGGATGAGAAGAACCGGCCGGTACAAGTCTCCGACAGCGATGCGTGGTCGCGCTGGATGGAGGAGAACGACCCGGTATTCCGCCGCACGCTGCTGGAGCAGTCCGGCGGTGTGGTGACGACCCGTTTCCGGGGCGTGTCGGAAGCCGCGCCGACGGACACACCCTTGTTCATCACACGCGTGACGGGGCTGGCCGCTCGGGACAATGCAAGCTATGGCGCGCAGACACTCGAAGCGGCGTTGGAGCAGCATGAGCAGATCGTGCAGAAGCTGCTCGGCAAGCTTTCTGGACGGTAACGACTACAAGCAATGCTTCGATCATGTGGCCGATCGAGCGCGATTGTGGCCGCCCGATCGGTGTGCTGCTCGACCTGCAAGGTATGGCGTTGCCGTCCTGCGCTAGTGTCTTGTTCCGTACGCGTTGTCAGATGGATTCCAAAGGGTTTCGTCCAGCGTTGTCTCCAGAAACGGATGCAGCAGGGCGAGTACCTGGTCGCGTGCGCCTTGAAAGGAGCGGGTCATGATGTCCCGCTCGTTGAACTGCCTGGCATTGTGCAGGAACTGGAATGACAGCCAGTACGTCGCCACGATGACTGCGCAGCGACAGGCACTGTCCAATTGAGCCAGCCGTTGCTCGCTTTGATGCTCGGGCTGGTCTGCGCAGATGGCAGCTTTCAGGGATTGCGCACTCAGGTTGATCAGCTCCCGGAACCCGTGCTCGAGCAAACGGCTGGATGCAATCAAGCCGTTCATGTCCCGATAGAGAAACCGATATTCCCAGGCGCAATCAAGAAACTTGAGTATGCGTTCGGACAATCGCTCCCCAGACAGCGGGCGCTCTGGGCGTGTGCTCAGCTGCGCCTGCATCTCGCGTTTGAAGCGAGCGAAGAGGTGCGCCACGATCGCTTCCTTGCCACGAAAGTAATAGTAGAGATGGCCCGGACTCATCTCGAGTCCGGCGCACAGGCTGGTTGTTGTGACGTGCGCCACGCCGACCTCGTTGAACGCCTTCAAGGCGTAGGCCACGATCCGCTCGCGTGCCTGGCTGGCTTGGTCTGCGGAAATCAGTCCGCCGCGCCGAGGTTTCAGGGTGATGTGCCCCATGCGCGTTCATCCGAGCGGCGGCACGCTGGCACGTCCCACGCTCGCCCCGCTGGCTACACGCTCGCGGGCAAACTCCGCGAGTGTGCGCAGCGCCTCCACCGCCGAGCGGAGATAGAACGACTGCAGGTGAAACACATGCCAGCGTGCGGCGTGGATTTCAATGCGGCATGGCACGCCGCAGTCAGCCGCGTGGTCGGCCAGCCGGGTGGCATCGGACCGCAGCACTTCGTGTTCACCCACCTGGATCAGCATGGGCGGAAGGCCGCGCAGATCCGCCTCGAGCGGTGCATGCTCTGCTTCGGTCGGCGCCTGGTACCAGCGCAACCCTTGTTCGAGCCAACCCCGACGGATCATCGGATCCTGGGTGCGCTGAGACACCAGCGTGTCACCGCGCAGCGTGGCATCGGTCACGGGCGAGATCAGCAGCAGGCCGGCCGGCGCCGTATCGCCACGCTCGCGCAGCGCAAGTGCCAGTGCCAAGGCCAGTGCGCCACCGGCCGAATCGCCTGCGACGACGATCTTCTCTGCCGCGTAGCCTTGGCCGCGCAGCGCGTCGTAGCACGCCAGTGCATCGTGGAGCGCGGCAGGGTACGGGTGCTCTGGCGCCAGCCGATAGTCGGGCGCGCTGACTGACATGCCGGACTCCACCGCCAGGCGGGTCGTGATGCTGCGGTGTGTGCCGGAGCTGCCCAGGCAAAAGGCACCGCCGTGCAGGTAGAGCATGGCGCCGCCCGTCTCGCCGTGCTTGGGTGCCACCACTTCAACGCGTACGTTGTTGACTGAGGTGCGATAGCGGATCACCCCGCCGACGCCCGGCATGAGCGGGGAGAGCAGGCGCACGATGCCCCGCTGGATGGCGATGCCGAACGGCGGACCGATGAGCGAGCGAAAACCTGCTCGCAGGAAGTTGCGCAGGAACCATGCATTGGCCGCTTCCCACCACCCATGGGGTTCTGCCACCGCCACGCCACCGGCCAGACCCACCGGCCCCGGCAGCGTGCGCGTCAGGCGGTATGCCTGCAGGCTCGAGAACCGCGTCAGCCAGCGGTAGGTCAACGTGAAGCCCGGCCAGTTGGTGCTGTTGTGCCCGCTCGCATCCACGTACCAGCTCTTGCAACCGCTCCAGACCGATTGGGCCAGACGCTGCTGGATATGCGCGTTGAAGCGCCGGTAGCGGCGTGCATCCGTTTCGATGCGGGTCGCATGCGCCGCTGTCATCGCCTTGCAGCAGCGGATGACATGGGCGATCTGGCTCTCCAGCATGTAGACGATGGAGTTGTGGCCAAGATTCGTGTTGGGGCCGTAGAGCATGAAGAAGTTGGGGAAGCCCGGCACGGTCAGGCCGAGGTAGGCCTGCGCCCCGCGCCGCCACGCATCGTTCAGGTCCAGCCCCGCGCGTCCGGTGATGCGCATGGGCGTGAGGAATTCGGTGGCGGCAAAGCCCGTGCCGTAGATGATCGCGTCGACCGGATGATGCGTGCCGTCCACCGTCTCGATGCCGCCCGGGGTCACGCGGTGGATGCCCTCGGTCACCAGGCGGACATTGGGCTTGCTCATGGCCGCAAGGTACTCGCTTGAGAGCAGGATGCGCTTGCAGCCGATCGGGTAATCGGGCGTGAGCTTGGCGCGCAGCGCGGCATCCGGCACCTGTTTCGAGAGCAGCCGCCGGAAGGGCACGCCCACCGCCAACTGCATGAGCCCCTTGAAGCGCGTGAACGCCAACGCGCGGGACTCGTAGCGTGTGTAGATCATGGCGCGATGCAGCTTCATCGTCCATGGCAGCCACCGGAACAAGGCCTTCTCCCAAGGCCGATAAGCGCGGTCCGGGCGGGGCATGAGGTAGGCGGGCGAGCGCTGGAATACCGTGAGTTGCCCAACGGCATCGGCAATGGCCGGCACGAACTGGATGGCCGAAGCCCCCGTGCCCACCACCGCCACGCGCTTGCCGGATAGCGCATAGCCGTGGTCCCAGTGCGCGGAGTGGAAGGTGTGGCCCTTGAAGGTCTCCATGCCGGGCAAGTTCGGGAAAGCGGGGCGGCTCAACTGTCCGGTGCCGCTGATGAGCAGCGCGGCGCTGAGCGTTGTCCCATCCGCGAGCGTGACGCGCCAGACCGAATGCGGTTCGTCGTACTGTGCGTGCGCGACTTCGGCGCCAAATCGGATGTGCGGCGCCAGGGCGTATTTGCGCGCGCAATGCCGCAGATAGGCGTGGATCTCCGCTTGGGGCGCGAAGGTGCGCGACCAGTTCGGGTTGGGTTCGAAGGAAAAGGAATACAGATGCGAAGGCACGTCGCAGGCCGCGCCCGGATAGCTGTTGTCGCGCCAGACGCCGCCAACGTCCTGTGCCCGCTCGAGGATGACGAAGTCATGCAGCCCGGCTTGCTTGAAGGCCACGGCCATGCCGATGCCAGCAAAGCCCGAGCCGATGATGATGGCCGCGTGCGGTGTTACCGCGTCCGTGCGGCGGTCGGGGTTAGCTGAATGCATGGCTGGCTTCCTCAGAGGCGTCGGCGTGAACGTGTGTGGGCATCGAGACCGCTTCGCGTGGCGCCGGCTGAACCCGGCTGCGGCCTCGCATCAGATCGACGGCCTTCTCGGCAATCATGATCGTCGGCGCGTTGGTGTTGCCGCCGATGAGCGTTGGCATGACGGAAGCGTCGACGATGCGCAGTCCCTCCACACCCCGCACGCGCAATTGCGGGTCCACCACGGCGTGCGGGTCGGTTCCCATCCGGCAGGTGCCGACCGGGTGGTAGACGGTGTCGGTGCGCTGCCGCAGGACCGCGCGAATCTCGTCGTCGGTCCGCACGTTGGCGGTGAACACATCCTTCGTGATCCATTCGGCCAGCGCCGGCGCTTGCATCAGCCTGCGTGTCAGCGTGAAGCCGGCCACCATGTCTTCGAGATCCTGCGGGTCCTGGAAGAACGCGGGGTCGATCAGCGGCGCATCGTGGGGGTGCTTGCTCTGCAGGGTCACGGACCCGCGGCTGCGTGGGCGCAACAGGCAGACGTGACACGACAGCCCATGCCCCAGATGAAAGCGCCGCGCATGGTCGTCCACCAGCGCGACGACAAAATGGAGCTGGATATCGGGCATCGCGAGATCAGCGCGCGTCTTGAGAAAGCCGCCGCCTTCCGCAAAATTGGACGTGAGCGCACCGCGCCTTTCCTGCCGGAAACGTCGGATGGCTTGCAACATGCGCGCCCCGCCCCCGATCGACACGCCTATCGTGTCGAGGCTGCGTGCGCGATAGCCGAAGATGAAGTCGGGATGGTCTTGCAGGTTCTTGCCCACCCCGGGCAGGTGCACGCGTGTCTGAATGCCGAGGCGCTCCAGATCTTGGGCGGGGCCGACGCCGGAGAGCATCAGCAGCTGGGGCGTCTGGAATGCGCCGGCCGCCAGCACCACTTCACGGCGTGCCCGGATGGTGCGCAGGCGGCCGCCTTGCAGCACTTCAACGCCCACGGCCCGTGTGCCCTCGAACAGGATGCGCTGCACCTGGGCATGCGTCTCGACGCTCAGGTTGTCGCGCCGTCCGAGGTGCGGCAGCAGGTATGCACGTGCCGCGCTCCACCGCTCGCCGTGTTTTTGCGTCACCTGGTAGATGCCGACGCCTTCCTGTTCCGCCCCGTTGAAGTCATCCGTCACCGGCAGCCCGGCCTGATGTGCGGCCGCCAGGTAGCGCGCCTGGAAAGGGTTGTCGGAGCGCAGGTCGCTGACCCAAAGCGGGCCGCCCTGGCCATGCCATGCGTTGTCGAGCCGCTCGTTGTGCTCGCTGAGCCGGAAATACGGCAACACGTCCTCGTAAGACCAGCCGATGTTGCCGCGCGCGGCCCAGTCGTCGTAGTCATTGCGATGCCCGCGGATGTAGACCATCGCGTTGATCGCCGATGAGCCTCCCAAGGCCTTGCCGCGCGGCTGGTATCCCTTGCGCCCGCCCAGTCCCGGCTGGGGCACCGTCTCGAATGCCCAGTTGTTGAGCCGGGTCGGCAGCATCGCGACGGCGCCGGTCGGGATACGGATGACGGCGTCAGTCCCTTTGCCGCCTGCCTCCAGCACGCAGACCGTCACCGCCGGGTCTTCGGTGAGTCGACCCGCCACGACGCAGCCGGCGGAGCCGCCGCCCACAACGACGTAGTCGAAGATGTTGCCCATGTTGTTGTCTCCGATATGGTTTTTTAGGCCGAGCGCTGCGAGCCGACAGTCACTGGGCGATCCGACGCGCGTGGCGGGCGCGGCAGGCTCGCGAAGCACTGTGTCTTCGCTTGAGCCTGCATTGCAACGCCGCCGGGGCGGCGCTTCGGACGGGGTCGATGTTGCTGCCGGCGTGGGAAAACACCAATGGCGCGACGGGACAGTTGTTTTAGTATTTGGGCCAAATGGATGCTTCCAAGGGTTTCTCCGTATGCGTTTCTGGGAGTTCACTCGGAGTCCGGCCAGCGCGCGTTTGCTGGTCGATTTTGGCCAGGAGCGCGGGCTTGCTCCGGCCAAGCTGCTGGCCGGCACGCAGCTGTCACTCGCCCAGCTGTCCGACCCGAATGTGGAGTTGACGGCCGCACAGGAGCTGCGCGTTACCGGCAACCTGCTGCGTCTGTTGAAGCATCCGGCGGGGCTTGGGTTGGAGCTGGGGGTGCGCTACCACTTTTCGGCATATGGGGTGTGGGGCTATGGCCTGATCAGCAGCGCCACGGCAGGCGATGCCATGGCATTGGCCTTACGGTTCCTGCCGCTCACCTACGCCTTTACCGTCATCACGTATCACGAAGAAGAGCATCTCGGCGTGCTGAGCTTCGGCGAGCCGGAGCTGGCCGATGACGTGAAGCGGTTTGTCGTGGAGCGCGACATGGCCGCCGCTGCGGTCCTGCTGCATGAAATCGGGGGGGATGACTTCGCGCTGTCCCGTTTCACGCTCAGGGCCAGCCGCCCGCCATCGGCGCATGGGCTTGCCCAGGTGGGCTGGAAGCTCTTCGGTGTGGAGCCGGAATGTTCGGCGCGTCTGAACAGTCTCGCCTTTGACCGATCGTTTCTGCGCCGGCCACTGCCGCAGGCCAATCCCATCACGGCGTCGATGTGCGAGCAGATGTGCAGCCGGCTCATCGAGGAGCGGCGCGTCCGCCTGGGCACGGCGGCGATGATCCGCCATTACTTGAGCGCCGCACCGGGCACCACGCTCCCCACGCTGGGCAACATGGCACGCCTGATGAACACCAGTGAACGCACCCTGAAGCGCCGGCTGCACGATGAAGGCACCACCTTCCGAGCGTTGTTGGCCGAATCACGTAGTGCGATGGCCGAGACGCTGCTCAGGGAAAGCGGGCTGGCGCTCGGAGAGATCGCAGAGCGGCTTGGCTTTGCTGATTTGTCCACCTTCTCACAGGCTTTCAAGCGCTGGTACGGGGTGGCGCCCAGCGCGTTCCGCAGCCGGGCCTTGCATACGGAAGAGACGGAGTGAGTTGGTGGTGAAAGCGCAACCGGTCTTGTCGAGCAGCGCTATCAGGATGGCAGGCGCCAATACGTGCGATTCGATCTGGCTGGCGAGCACGTCGTAGCCACGCTTCCCTGTTGGTCGCCTTTGCGCCCCGATTGATTGGGCCCAGCTGTCAGTCATTCGGCTCCCGATCCGTTGCCTGGTTTGGCGACGACTGCCAGAGGCTGGGGTACTGGAAGTCCGCCCACGAGCCGCATGGCCGCTCGTCACAAGCAACTCAGAACGCCGGCAACGCGGCGGGCTCGATTGACGCGTGCAACAGCACTGGAATCGACTTGGAGGTCGGCGTGTTGCAGACATCGCCCACGCTTGACAATGGCACGAGCGGATTCGTCTCCGGGTAATACGCACCGATGCAGCCGCGGGGGATGTCGTACTCGACCAGGCGGAAATAATTCGCACGACGCTCGATTCCGTCGCCCCATACGGTGGTCATGTCCACCCAGTCGCCATTCTTGAACCCGAGCATCGCGATATCCGCCGGGTTGATGAAGATGACGCGGCGCATCCCGAACACGCCTCGATAGCGGTCATCGAGCGCATACACCGTCGTGTTGTACTGGTCGTGCGACCGGGTCGTCATCAGCGTCATGAGGCGCTCACCGTGGATCTTCCTGGCGCGGACGATGGGCGTGTCGCCCTGGACCGCGTGCACAATGAAGTTCGCGCGGCCGGTGGGCGTCTGCCAATCGCGCTCGCGCGATGCGACGCGCAGATGAAAGCCACCCGGATGCCGGATCCGCTCGTTGTAGCGCTCGAAGCCATCGAGTACCTGCTCGATCGCGTCGCGGATCTTGGCATAGTCGCGTGCGTAGCCGAGCCAGTCGACTTTCGCATTGCCCAGCGTGGTATCCGCGATGTTGGCGATGATCGCCGTCTCCGACATCAGGTTGGGTGAGGCGGGCTGGTTCATCCCGTATGAGATGTGCACCATGCTCATGGAGTCTTCCACAGTCACGCCTTGCGCGACACCGTTCTGCTCGTCGATCTCGGTGCGGCCGAGCGTGGGCAGGATCAGCGCATCGGCGCCGTGGACGAGGTGGCTGCGGTTGAGCTTGGTGGCGATGTGGACGGTCAGCGCGCACGAGCGCAGCGCGTCGAAGGTGCGGTGCGTATCGGGCGTCGCCATCGCGAAATTGCCACCCAGGCCCATCAAGACTGTCACGCGGCCTTCGATCATCTGTTCGATGGTTTCGACAACGTCGAGGCCGTGTTCGCGCGGCGGGTTGAAGTGGAACACGGTCCCCAGGCGATCGAGGAAGGCGGGCGTCGGTTGCTCCTCGATGCCCACGGTGCGGTTGCCTTGTACGTTCGAGTGGCCGCGCACCGGACAGAGGCCTGCGCCTTCACGGCCGATGTTCCCGCGCATCATCAGCAGGTTCGTCAGCATGTGGACAGTCTGCACCGAGTGCTTGTGCTGCGTGATGCCCATGCCCCAGGTTGCGATGACCCGCTTGCCGTTGGTGTAGATCCGGGCGAGTCCTTCGATGTCTTCACGCGCAACGCCGGATTCCGACTCCAGCAGCGGCCAGCTCTCGTTACGCAGGTCTTCCGAAAACGCCTCGAAGCCGAGCGTATTTTCGCGAATGAATTCCAGGTCGAGCAGCCGCTCGGTGCCCTTGGCGACCGCTTGATCGTCCAGTTCGATCAGGTGCTTGGCCACACCCTTGATCAGGGCGAAGTCACCGCCCAGCTTCGGCTGGATGAACGTCGATGCGATCTTGGTGCTGCCCATCGTCAGCATCTCGATCGGATGCTGCGGGCTGGCGAAGCGTTCGAGCCCGCGCTCGCGCAGCGGGTTGACCGAAACGATGGTGGCGCCGCGGCGCGAGGCCTCGCGCAACTCGCCGAGCATACGCGGGTGGTTGGTCGCGGGGTTCTGGCCGAAGATGATGATGGTGTCGGCGGCCTCGAAATCGTCGAGCGTGACCGTCCCCTTGCCGATGCCGACCACGGTCGGCAGGCCACGGCTGGTTGCCTCGTGGCACATGTTCGAGCAGTCAGGGAAGTTGTTGGTGCCGAACATTCGGACGAACAGCTGATACAGGAACGCGGCCTCATTGCTGGCCCGCCCCGACGTATAGAACGCCGCCTGGTTGGGCGATTCCAGCTGGTTCAGGTGCCTTGCGATCAGCGCAAAGGCGTCTTTCCAGGCAATCGGCTGGTAGCGGTCGGTTTGCGCGTCGTACACCATCGGGTCGGTCAGTCGGCCGTGCTGTTCGAGTTCGTAGTCGGTTTGCTTCATCAGATCTTCGACGGTATGCGCCGCGAAGAATGCCGGGGTGACGCGCTTGGTGGTGGCCTCGGCCGCGACGGCCTTCACGCCGTTCTCGCAGAACTCGAAGGTCGAGGCATGCTGTCGGTCGGGCCAGGCGCAGCCGGGGCAGTCGAAGCCGTCCGGCTGGTTCTGCCGGAACAGCATGCGGTAGTTGCCGCCGTTGACCCGTTCCTTGATCAGGTTGATCGCCACGTACTTGAGGGCGCCCCAGCCTGCGGCCGGGTGGTGATAGGGCTCGATCTTTCCCTTCGGTTCCTTGCTGCTATCCATGACCTGGACTCCACTTTCACTACGCGTCGCGCGGTCCCGGGCGTTGGGGCCCGTCTCGCGACTGGTTCGTTGGTGGAGAGAGTAAAAGCACAGCGCGCACGTAAGGCATACACATCCCATGGTGTTGCGGGAGCACAGTTGGGGTGGCGTCTCCCATACGGGTGCAGTACAGCGGAGCGCCTGGCGTTGCAGTACAGCGCGCGGCTGCATGACGAGGGCGCTCAGAGCAACGCAGCGGCACTAGAATCGTTGCGGAAAGCGTAGCCGCGGAGGAATGGCGAAAATGAACGAAGCACCGTCAGTCATGACCGATGACGACACGGTCGATCCGGCCATCACGGCGGTTCTCGAACAGCTGTGGGTGGCCTGCCAGGAGCGCCCTGGCAAGCCCTGGTCATTGGCCAAGCTGGCCAAGCGTGCGCGGCTGCCGATGAGCGCGCTACTGCGGTCGCTCACCCTCCTGAAAGCGGCGCGCCTGGTTGACTGCGACGTCGATGACGAAGGGCGTGGGGATGCCCGCCTGACTGAACAGGGGCGGGCGCTCTGCGCAGCCGTGACGGCGCCGATGTACGGGGCGGACCAAGGATAGCCGGATCAGCCGCCCGTCACCGGTGGGAAGAATGCGATTTCACAGTCCTCGTGCACAACGAATGCACCGTCTACCGTCTCAAGGTTGACGGCGGCCCGCACCGGCCGGCCCACGCGCAACGCTTCGGCCGTTTGTACGTTTCTGGCGGCGAGCTGTGCACGCAGCGCATTCACGGTCAGTTCGGGTGCGTCGATGTCCACGAGTTCCTGCGCAGTGCCCAGGTGTTCACGAAGACTGGCGAAGTACTTGATGGTGAGTTTCATAGAGGCTTCCGTTGGCGGTAATGACGCGGGCGGGCAGAGCATCATCCCCATCGCTGCATCGCATGCAGGTCGCCAGTTTTGGCATTCACCCATTCGGACGCACCGTCGCGGCGGATTTCCTTTTTCCAGAAGGGGGCATGGGTCTTCAGGAAGTCCATCAGGAATTCGCACGCGTCGAACGCTGCCACCCGATGCGGTGCTGCCACCGCAACCAGAACCACCGGATTGCCGAGCGCGACGCGGCCGATCCGATGGACGATCTTCACGGCTTCGAGTTGCCAGCGCGCGGCCGCCTCTTCGATGAGGCTCCAGAGCGATTGTTCGGTCATGCCCGGGTAGTGCTCGATCTCGAGTGCGATGACGTCGTCAATGTCGCCGCTATGGCGCACGACACCCAGGAAGTTCACCACCGCACCGACCTTCGGGTTGCGCATGATGGGTTCGACCTCGGACTGGACGTCGATCGGATCTGATTGCACACGCACCTCGAAGCCGGCGGCAATCGTCAGTTGGTGACCGGTCGGTCGGATGGCGCTGTCGGCGGTGAGCCCGGCCCCGGTATCGGCTGCGTCGTCGAGCGGGGTTACGGGTGGAGCGGGAGGCAAAGGCATCGCTGTTCTCCAGAGAGCGGTTCGCTTCGCACGGGCCTGGCGGGCATCAGCCACCGACCAGCGACATGCGGACCGTGGGGTAGGTTCTTCCTGCCTTCTGCTTGTGATGCAGGGCGCGAAGCTCTGAGTAGCGGTCATCCCGGCGGGTCCAGCGGGTGCGCACCGCCTCGGCCAGTTGCTCGATGGAGGCGTTCTCGGCCAGCCAGGGCCGCAGGTCCGTGCCCTGCGTGGCGAACAGGCAGGTGTAGAGCTGTCCATCGGCGGAGACGCGCGCACGCGAGCAGGTGCCGCAGAACGGCTGCGACACGCTTGCGATGAACCCGACCTCGCCGCCAGCGTCCAGATGGCGGTAGTTGACCGCCGTGCCGGCGGGTTCCTCACCTGCGACGGGAAGCAGCGGGAAGACCGACTCAACGATCTCCCGCACCTGGCGCGCCGTGAGCACCTTATCGCTGGACCAGGCGCTGGCGCCGCCGACATCCATGTATTCGATGAACCGGACCGCCACGCCGGTGCCTTTGAACCGGCGGACAAGCGGCAGGATCTGGCTCTCATTGACGCCCCGCTCGACGACCGTATTGATTTTGACGGGGGCGAGCCCCACCGCGCAGGCGGCTTCGATCCCGTCTAGCACGCGCGATACGGGGACGTCTGCGTCGCTCATGCGCCGGAATACCGCATCGTCCACTGCATCCAGGCTCACCGTCACGCGGTCGAGTCCCGCATCGCGCAGCGAACGCGCCTTGGCGGCGAGCAGCGAGCCGTTTGTCGTGAGCGCGATCTCCATGGGTTGGCCGCGATGGGTCGTCAGCTTGGCGAGTTGTTCGATCAGCGATTCGAGCCCGCGCCTTAGGAGCGGCTCGCCGCCGGTGATGCGGATCTTCTCGACGCCAAGCAACGCGAATGCCTTGGCGAGTTTGACCATCTGGTCGAACGACAGTCGCTGTGCCGACGGCATGAACGCATAGCGGCTATCGAAGATCTCGCGCGGCATGCAGTACGTACAGCGGAAATTGCACCGGTCGATGACCGACAGCCGCAGATCGCGCAGCGGACGATTGCGCCGGTCCAGCGTGTTTGCGTCAGCACCGGCCGAAACGCGGCGGTGCGTCACTAGGTCTGAGGAGATGGCACGGTCAACGGCGTTCACGATCGGTCCGAGGGTCTGCGAAAGAGAAGACGGGGGCGGGCCGTTGGCAGTCCGCTTTCATGGCGAGGGGGCGCACACAGGTGGCCTGCCGAACGGCCCATGGGCAGCATAGGGTGCTGGCGCCACCTGCAGGAACACAGTCGGTGCCGGATCGGAGGGGTACAGTTGGCTGATTGCCTCGGTGAATCGAATTCGGCATCACTGCGAACCTGCGACGCCCATTGCCGGCGCGCTCGGCGATCCGTACTCGACGAAGCCGCTACCGCGACAGAAGCCGAGCAGCCGTATCCCGGCCTGGCACGCGATGTCGATGGCCAGGGATGTGGGTGCGGAGATGGTGGCAATCATCTGGATCTGCACGCGCGCCGCCTTGCGGACCAGCTCGTAACTGGCGCGGCTGGACAGGAACACGAAGCCCCTGCGGGTATCCGCCTTCTGGCGGGCGAGCTGCCCGATCAGCTTGTCGAGCGCGTTGTGCCGCCCCACGTCTTCGAACACCTCTGCGATCTCGCCCTCGCGGGTACACCATGCCGCGGCATGGATGCCGCCGGTTTCGCGCATCAGCACCTGGTGTGCGGGCAGCTCGCGGGCCGCGCGCTCCACGGCTTCGGCGCTGATGTCGTCCGCCGCGCCGGCGTATTGGATACGCGCGGGATGCAGGTCGAGCAGCTCGATGCTCTCGACGCCACACACCCCGCAGCCGCTGCGCCCGGCCAGCGCGCGACGCTTTCCCTTGAGCGCCATGAATGCCTGTTGGGAAACGGTCAACTGCACCTCGGCGCTTCCGGCTGCGTAGACCGTTTCGATATCGAACACGTCCGATGCGCAATCGACAATGCCCTCGCTCAGCGCGAAGCCCAGCGCAAACACATCGAGGTCGATCGGGGTGGCCATCATCACCGCATGCGAGATGCCGTTGAAGACCAGTGCAACCGGCAGCTCCTCGACAACGCGATCGGCTGTCTGGCTGGTATCGCCATGCCGGCGGCGCAGGACATTGCAGGTGACGCTGCCGGAATGATCGGCGGGGGCGGGGCATTGCAGCATGCGTTCTCTCTCGGCGGTCCAATGGTGCAGCAGCACCGAAGGCAGCGGCACCACGACCGGCCCGCTCAGGTGCGTGACCTGAAGGCTAGGCGATTCTCGGCGAGCTCTGTGTGTACACATCGTCGTGCATATGTAGAGCACAGTCCTGGGCGAAAGCGCGGGCCAAGCGCGCTTCATCTCTGGGCGTACAGAGCACAGTTGTGACGGCACCAGATACGCGTCCGCGCTTTTGATGCACACATCAGGAACGTCAGGCAGAGCACAGTTCGCGCACGTCGACATTCCATTGCAAGCCGCATCTCGATCGCGCTACCGTGCCTGCACGTTCCAGCGATCGCACCAACGCGGTCATCGAGTGATTTACCTGCTCAAGGAGCGTTCCCACTTTGCTTGATCAGGCACGCAATCATCACGCTGGTGTACGAGGCGCGCGCTTGATGCCGAAGTCGTTTGTCAACACGAGCCAGTGAAATCATGGAAATCTTCGACGCACTCCATCTTGCAAGGTTGCAGTTTGCGTTCACGGTGTCTTTCCACATCGTCTTTCCCGCCATCAGCATCGGCATGGCCAGCTTCCTGGCCGTGCTCGAATGGCGCTGGTTGCTGACAGGAGATCAGGCCTACAAGGACATGTTCCTGTTCTGGTCGAAGATCTTCGCGATCGGCTTCGGCATGGGCGTGGTGTCGGGCGTGGTGATGGCCTATGAGTTTGGTACCAACTGGAGCGGCTTCTCCCAGGTGGCCGGCAACATCACCGGGCCGCTGCTGCACTACGAGGTGCTGACGGCGTTCTTCCTGGAAGCCGGCTTTCTCGGCATCGTGCTGTTCGGCTGGCAGCGCGTCAGCCCGCGCGCGCACTTCTTCGCCACGCTGATGGTGGCGCTGGGCACGTTGATCTCTACATTCTGGATCCTGGCGTCGAACAGCTTCATGCAGACGCCGCAGGGGTTCGCCATCGAGAACGGCCGCATCGTTCCGGTCGACTGGCTGAAGATTGTCTTCAACCCGTCGTTTCCGTACCGCCTCGCGCATATGACGATCGCCGCTTTTATCGTGGCGGGCTTCATGGTGGCCGCATGCGGTGCGTGGCACCTGTTGCGCGGCCGGCGTGACGAGCCCGTCAAGCGCAGTTTCTCCATGGCGCTGTGGCTGTTGCTGCTGCTCGCGCCGGTCCAGATCTTCATTGGCGACGCGCACGGCCTGAACACGCGCGAGTACCAGCCGGCCAAGATCGCGGCGATCGAAGGCCTGTGGGAAAGCGAGAAGGGCGGCACGTCGCTCAACCTGTTCGGCCTGCCCGACATGGAAGCCGAAGTGACGCGCTACGCAGTGCAGGTGCCGCACCTGGGCAGCCTGATCCTGACGCACAGCTGGGATGGGGAAATTCGAGGCCTGAAGGAGTTCCCTGCCAAAGACCGGCCGTACTCGCCGATCGTGTTCTGGTCGTTCCGGATCATGGCGGGCCTCGGCATGCTGATGCTGTTGACAGCGCTGCTGGGTGTGCTGCTGAGAAAGGGCGGCCGCCTCTACGAGACCCGCTGGTATCAGTGGTTCGTGCTGTGCATGGGGCCGTCCGGGCTGGTGGCCTTGCTGGCCGGATGGGTCACCACCGAAGTTGGCCGCCAGCCCTGGACGGTCTACGGCGTGCTGCGTACCGAAGATTCCGTCTCGCCGGTCAGCGCGCAGCTCGCCGGGGTCTCGCTGCTGATCTTCGTCATCGTGTACTTCGTGGTGTTCGGGATGGGGGTCTATTACATGATGAAGCTGATGCGGCGAGGGCCGGTTGCCCATGCCGGCAATCACGTTGAGTCGTTCAAACACCCCGAATTGCACAATCGCGCCCTGGATGCGCTGGAACGGGAGTAAGGCCATGCACATCGATCTTCCTGTCATCTGGGCCGCGATCATCGGGCTCGGCGTGTTTCTCTACGTGATGCTCGATGGCTTCGATCTCGGCATCGGCCTGTTGTTTCCGTTCTTCGAGTCCAAGGGCGACCGGCAGGTGATGATGAATACGGTGGCGCCGGTCTGGGACGGCAACGAGACCTTTCTCGTGCTGGGCGGCGCCGGGTTGTACGGGGCATTTCCGGTGGTCTACTCGACACTGCTGCCGGCCAACTACCTGCCGCTGATCCTGATGGTGGTTGGGCTGATCTTCCGTGGTGCCGCATTCGAGTTGCGGGCCAAGGCCGTGCGGACGCAGAACCTCTGGGATCTCGCTTTCATCTGCGGCTCCGCCCTGGCGGCGTTCTGCCAGGGCATCGTGCTGGGGTCGCTGCTGCAAGGCATCAAGATTGCCGACGGCCGGTTCGTCGGCGGCGCATTCGACTGGCTATCACCGTTCAGCGTGTTCTGCGGTCTCGGGGTGATGTTCACCTATGCCACGCTCGGCTGCGGCTGGCTCATCATGAAGACGGACGGCGACCTGCAGCGCGAGATGCGCCTGCTGATGAAGCCGCTGGTGGGCGTTCTGCTCGGCATCATCGCCGTCGTCAGCCTCTGGACGGTGATCGGCCTGCCTGCCGTGGCGCATCGCTGGTTCGGCAGCGGCAACCTCGGCTGGTTCCTGCCGGTGCCGATCCTGGTGGTGGCCTGTGTCTGGGGCATCTTCCGCACGGTCCGGATGGAGCACCACGCCACACCGTTCCTCCTCACGCTTGCGCTGTGCTTCCTGGGCTTCAGCGGGCTGGTCATCAGCATCTGGCCGAACATCGTCCCGCCTTCGCTGACGATCTGGCAGGCATCGTCAAGCCATTCGAGCCAGCTCTTTGCGTTGGTCGGCACCGTCATCATTCTGCCGATCATCCTGGTCTACAACGCCATGCAGTACCGCGTATTCCGCGGCAAGGTGCGCGAAGGCGACCCCGGCTATCACCATTGACAACCACGACCGAGGAGGATTGGGAAGCATCATGATCGTGCGGCCAAGGGAAAACTGGTTCCGGATGCTGTTCATCTGGAACGGCTCGGTTCTGCAGTCCATCATTCCGCAACTGCTGTTCATGGCGGTGTTCAGCAGCCTGGCCGTCCTGACGCATGGGCGTATCCTGGGCGAGAAGATTCCGCTCAACACCACGCCGTTCACGCTGTTTGGCCTGGCGCTCGCGATCTTTCTCGCGTTCCGGAACACTGCCAGCTATGCCCGGTTCGATGAGGCGCGGCACCTGTGGGGGAATCTGCTGATCGCATCGCGCGCACTGACATCGCAGGTCCTGTGCTACCTGCCCGAGCGCACCAGCCCCACCGATCGCACCCTGCTGGCCAACCGGCTGATCGCATTCGTCTATGCGCTGAAGCATCAACTGCGCAAGACCGACCCGGTGCCGGACCTCACGCGCCTGCTCGGCGCCGGACAGGCGGAGGCGCTGCGGCAGAAGTGCTACAGGCCGGCGGTCATCCTCAACGACATCCGGCACCAGCTTGCGCAGTTGCAGGGCCCGGCATCGGTCTCCGACACGACGCGCTGGATGCTGGACGCCCAGCTCAACGAACTCGGCAAGACAGTCGGCGGGTGCGAGCGGATCGCCTCCACCCCGATCCCGTTCGCCTACGGTGTGCTGTTGCATCGCACGGCGTATGCGTACTGCATGCTGCTCCCGTTCGGCCTGGTCGATTCGACCGAATTCTTCACGCCGCTGCTGTGTGTGTTCATCTCGTACACGCTGATCGCGCTGGAGGCGATCGCGAACGAGGTGGCGGAGCCCTTTGGCCTCGCGCCCAATGCGCTGGCGCTCGATGCCATTACGCGCACGATCGAGCGGTCGATTCTTGAACTGTGCGATCGCCCATTGCCGGAGGAAACCGTGCCGCAGCGGCCGTATCAGCTGACCTAGATGCCGCGATGCCGCGTCGTTCTGCTACGCTCGTGCACCGTACCGACTTCCATGGATTTCGATCCGATGCCTACGCAGAGCCCCGAACCGCAAGCCGTTGCCGGCCCGGTCACCCGCAGTGCGATCTTCATCGTCGCAACGTTGAACCCCGGCGCCGAGCATGCCGGCACCATCCGTGACTGGTGCGCAGACGTCGCGGCGCTCGTCCGCTCGGTCGGCAAGCGCGTGCCGTCCGGCAATCTGTCCTGTGTCTGCGGCTTCGGCTCCAGCGCATGGGATGCGCTGTTCGGGGCGCCACGTCCTGCGTTGCTGCATCCGTTTCGCACCGTCGGCGCCGGCGAGCGCGTGGCCGTCGCCACCCCGGGCGATCTGCTGCTGCACATCCGTGCGGATGCCATGGATCTGTGCTTCGAACTGGCCACGCAACTGATCGGCAGGCTGGGCGATGCGGTGAAGGTAGTCGACGAAGTCCACGGTTTCCGCTACTTCGACCAGCGCGCCATGGTCGGCTTTGTCGATGGCACCGAAAACCCGACGGGGCGCGAAGCGGTGGACTTTACCGTGATCGGCGACGAGGATGCGCCGTTCGCGGGCGGCAGCTACGTGATCGTGCAGAAGTACCTGCACGACATGGCCGGATGGAATGCGCTTTCCGTCGAGATGCAGGAGCGCATCATCGGCCGGACGAAACTGTCCGACATCGAACTCGACAATGAGGTCAAGCCATCCTGGTCGCACAGCTCGCTGACCACGCTGGTCGAGAACGGCGAGGAGGTGAAGATCCTACGCGACAACATGCCGTTCGGCCGCCCCGGCGCGGGCGAGTTCGGCACCTACTTCATCGGCTACGCCCGCTCGCCGGCGCCGATCGAGCAGATGCTCGAGAACATGTTTGTCGGGCGTCCGGCTGGCAATTACGACCGGTTGCTGGACTACAGCCGAGCAGTCACGGGCAGCCTGTTCTTCGTCCCCTCGGCTGACTTGCTGGAAGCCCTTGCCGAGCGCATGCCGGCAGGCGGCGCCTAGTCCATCGCGGCACGCATGCGCCAACCTGTCGAGGCTGGCGACGGGGCCTCAGCACACGAGATTCCGACCTTCCATACATGACAGGCGACACGTTCGATGCGTTGTCGCCTGTTGCTGCCTGCCCGTTCATTCTGTGCTGCATCGCAGGGCGCTGCACGTGCGGCAGCGGCGCGGAACTGTATCTTGGAGCGGCGAGGTCAATCGCCTAAGTTAGGCACACGGGCTCGCGCGACGCACGCAGCGTACCGTCGAATCCGAGGCTTGAGCACCAACCCCAGCCCCCGCCGCGATGCGGCGCAATCAACGCATGCCCCGCGCCATCGGCTTCCGGGGCACGCATGGAGATCGACATGGCGACTCGACGCGAAGTGCCCGGCATCCGCCCTTACGACGGCCCCGCCGGTGGCTGGGGCGCACTGCGGGCGACGGCCCAGGCTATCCATGACCAGATGGACAAGTTCCAGGCACCGATCACGCTGATGCGGACCAACCAGCCCACCGGCTTCGATTGCCCCGGCTGCGCCTGGCCGGACAAAGAGCACCGCTCCACCTTCCAGTTCTGTGAGAACGGTGCCAAGGCCGTGACCTGGGAGGCGACCAACAAGCGGGTGCCGCCGGAGTTCTTCGCCACCACCACGGTGGCGGAATTGCTCAAGCGCTCCGACTATGAACTGGAAGACATGGGCCGGCTGACCCATCCGTTGGTCTACGACCGCGACAAGGACACCTTCCGGGCCGTTGAATGGGAAGGCGCTTTCAACCGGATCGGCGAGATCCTGCGCGGGCTGCCGCCCGACGCCGTCGAGTTCTACACGTCTGGCCGGGCCTCGAACGAGGCCGCCTACCTCTACCAGCTGTTCGCGCGGGAATACGGCACCAACAACTTCCCGGACTGCTCGAACATGTGCCACGAGCCCACCAGCGTCGGCTTGCCGCAATCGATCGGCATCGGCAAGGGAACCGTCTCACTGGACGATTTCGAGCACTGCGAACTCATCATCTCGATCGGCCACAACCCCGGCACGAATCACCCCCGCATGATGGGCACGCTGCACGAAGCGTCACGGCGCAACGTGCCGATCATCGTGTTCAACCCGCTGCGCGAACGCGCGCTCGAACGCTTTGCGGACCCGCAGAACTGGCTCGAGATGGCGACCTACGGCTCGACCCGGATCGCCTCGACCTACTTCCAGGTGGATGGTGGCGGCGACGCGGCCGCGCTGATCGGCATCATGAAGGCGCTGCTCGCCATGGAGGCCGCGCAGGGCGACGTGCTCGACCGCGACTTCATCGCCATGCACACGCAGGGTTTCGAGGCCTTTGCGGCAGAGCTGGAAGCCGCGACCTGGACCGACATCGAGAAGGCCAGCGGGCTGACCCGCGCCGAGCTGGAGCAGGTGGCGGCGGCCTATGCCAAGTCCAACGCGACCATCGTCACCTACGGCATGGGCGTCACCCAGCACAACAAGGGCACGGCCAATGTCCGCCTGATCGCCAACCTGCTGCTGATGCGCGGTAACTTTGGCAAGCCCGGCGCGGGCATCTGCCCGTTGCGCGGCCATTCCAACGTGCAGGGGAACCGCACGGTGGGCATTACCGAGAAGCCGTCGGCCAGCTTCCTGAAGAACATCGAGGCCGTGCTTGGCTTCAAGCCGCCCGCGCAGCACGGCCACGATGCCGTCAACGCGATGCAGGCCATGGTCGATGGCAAGGCAAAGGCCCTGATCTGCCTGGGCGGCAACTTTGCGGTCGCGCTGCCCGATCCGGAGCAGAGCTTTCCGGCCATGGGCAAACTCGATCTGAGCGTGCATGTCGGGACCAAACTCAACCGGTCGCATCTGCTGGTGGCGAAGGAGACGTACGTGTTCCCGTGTCTCGGGCGTACGGAGCTGGATGTGCAGGCGGGTGGCCCGCAATCGGTGACGGTTGAAGACTCGATGTCGATGGTCCACGCGTCGGCCGGGAGGCTCACACCCGCGTCGGAGCACCTGCGCTCCGAACCTGCAATCGTCGCGGGCATGGCCCAGGCGACGCTGCCGAACAGCAAGGTGCCGTGGGCGGAGCTGGTGGCCGACTACGACCGGATCCGCGACCTGATCGAAAAGACCGTGCCCGGATTTGAGCAGTTCAACACACGTATCCGCACGCCCGGCGGCTTCCGCCTGCCGCTGCCGCCGACCGAGCGCCAATGGCCGACGGCATCAGGCAAGGCGATGTTCTCGGTGTACGGCGGGGTGAAGGAAGACGCCGATGTGTTCGGCGGCGAACATGTGCTGCGGCTCATCACGCTGCGCAGCCACGACCAGTACAACACGACGATCTATGCGCTGGATGATCGCTATCGCGGTGTGTTCGGGCGGCGCGACATGCTGTTTATGAACGAAGCCGACATGACCGCGCGCGGGCTGGAGCACGGCGATCTGGTCGACATCGAGACGATCGTGTCGGGCAGGACGATGCGGCTGGAGAAGCTCACCGCCATCGCCTACAGCATTGCGCGCGGCTCAGTCGGGGCGTACTACCCGGAGGCGAACGTGCTGGTGCCGCTCGACTACATCGACAAGGAGAGCGGCACGCCGTCCTACAAATCCGTGCCGGTGCGCGTGCTGCGCTCGGAGCCGGCTTAGCCCCGAGGGGCGTGCATGCGGTCCGCTAGCGGTTGCACATCGCGACGAGCTTGCCGACGGTGATCACCGCCTGCTCGATCTCGCTCGACCACGCGCTGCTGTAGTTGAGCCGGATGCAATGCCGGTACGTGTCCGAGATCGAGAACATGTAGCCGGGCCCGATGGTGATGCCGCGCTCCAGTGCGAGCTGGTAGAGGCGCATTGCGTCCACCTTGGGCGGCAGCTCGACCCACAGCACGTAGCCGCCGGCCGGGCTGGACATGCGCGTGCCTTCGGGAAAGAACCGCGACACCATCGCCCGCATCAGGTTGGCCTGCTGCGCGTAGGCCTTGCGCACGCGCCGCAGGTGATGCTCGTAACCGTCGTGCTCCAGGAATTCCGCGATGGCGAGCTGCGGGATCGTCGGCGTTGTCAGTGTGTTCAGGAACTTGAGCTTCTCCACCTGATCCCGATAGCGGCCCGGCAGCGCCCAGCCGATGCGGTACGCCGCCGTCAGGCTTTTCGAGAACGACGAGCAGTGCAGCACCAGCCCCTTCTTGTCATAGGACTTCAGGCTGCTCGGGTGTGCGTTGCCGTAGTACAGCTCGTTGTAGACGCCGTTTTCGATGATGGGAATGTCCACCTTGGTCAGGAATTCGACCAGCTCGCGCTTGCGCTCATCGGGCATCTGGAAGCCCAGCGGGTTCTGGAAGTTGGGCATGACCATGCACGCGGCAATCCGCTGCGATTTCACGATGGCTTCCAGCGCCGCGATGTCGATGCCGTATTCCGGATGCGTCGACACCTCGATCGCCTTCATGCCCATGCGCTCGATTGCGTGCAGCATGGCGTAGAACGTCGGCGACTCGACGGCAATCACGTCGCCAGGCTTGGCGACCGCCTGCAGGCACAGGTTGATGGCCTCCGTTGCGCCCACGGTGACGATGATCTCGTTGGGGTCGACCGGCATGCCGTTCTCGAGGTAGCGGCGCGCAATCTGGCGCACGAGCCTCGGATTGCCGGGCGGCAGCGCGGCAGTCACGCCCCACAGCGCCTTTTCGCGGCCGGCCGTATAGGCGTAGCGATTGAGCTTCTCAAACGGGAACAGGCTGGGGTCGGGATACGGCGAGCCAAGCGGGATGGCATCGTCGGTGCCGATCGCGCGCAGCGTCGAGAGCACCAGCCGGCTCACGTCGACCGACGACGAGATGGCGACCGGCTTCGACGGCTGCAGATCGCGCAACTGCCGTTCGCCATTGCTGAGCTGCAGGTTCACGAAATAGCCCGACTGGGGGCGGCTCGCCAGCAAGCCACGGCTCTCAAGCAGCAGGTAGGCGTGGATCACCGTGGTGATGCTGATGCGGTGCTGCTGGCTGGCCTGGCGCACCGATGGGACGCGGTCGCCGTGGCGGTAGACCCCTTGCCGGATCAGCTTCTCGAGGTCGTCCGCGAACTTCTCATAGAGCTTCATCGGACGCTCCCGTGCGAGGGGCATCCGAGCGGTACAGCTTCACGTCTTCCGTTCGATGTTGCGCTTTGCACGACCTTGTCTCCCATCACTGTGCATCACCAGGTTCCTGCGCCAGGGCTTGCCCCATGCGCGTTCGATGGTGGGAAGAGTAGGAGCACAGTGCCGATCGCAATAAGCACAAACCCAACCGGCCCGGAAGAGTACAGTTTTGCTGTGTGCGCGAGTCTGCGCGAACTGTATTTCAGATTAAGGGTTAGTCGGTATCCCTCCCTGGGTGGCGGTCGTCGTCGGCCGGTTCGACATAGGCGCAGGCCATGAGCAAGTCACTCGGGGCTTCACGCCGGCCAGCCGATGCCCCGAGTGCTGGCGAACGTCGCCAATGTGTGCAGCGCGTTGGTGGCCGAGCCCAGGTAGGCACGCTGGAGGTGGAATACGTGCTGTCGGGCTGCATGCATTTCGAGCTGGCAGGGCACGCCGCAGGCGCGGGCGGTCTGCCAACCGGGGGGGGATTCAACGGCAATTTGCAGGGAGTTTTATCTCTGAGCACGACTGATGCGCCGTCAACTGGTGTAGCGGGCTTGCGCCGCCTGAAAAAACGGAACGACGAGGCAAAAGCTGTGATACTGTATATTCATACAGTATTCGAGCGCCCAGCCTTGCGGTTCCGCCATGTTTGCGCAGTCCCCGTCTCTTTCTTTCGCCGAAGATGTGGCGGAACGCCCCGTCGCCGCTGGCCCGGTCATCGGTCCGGCGGCCTGCGGGCCGCATCCGCATCCGCGCACGCGAACGGTGCCGTCGCCCGAGCAGCTGCATCCGGCCTTATGGCGCGCCGGCAGCCTGGCGCGCAGCGCCGGGCGGGTGCTGGCGACCGGCTATGACGCGCTGGATGCCGAACTGCCTGGCGGCGGCTGGCCGCTGGGCGGGCTGACCGAGCTGCTGTGCCCGCACCCCGGCATCGGGGAATGCCGGCTGCTGCGGCCGGCGCTGTCCACGCTGTGCGCCGATGCCGGACGCATTGCCCTGGTCGGGCCGCCGCATCTGCCCAATGCGGTGCGGCTGGTCGGCTGGGATTTCTCTCCTGATCAGATCGTCTGGGTGCGCGCCGCCAAGCCGGCCGACCTGCTGTGGGCCGCCGAGCAGATCGTGCGCAGCCAGGCCTTTGGCGGCGTGCTGATCTGGCTGGACCAGGCGCGCCCCGGCGTGCTGCGCCGGCTGCAGGTGCTGGCCCAGGCCGGGGAGAGCGCAATCTGGGTGTTCCGGCCGGCACAGGCGCTGCGCGAGTCGTCGCCGGCGGTGCTGCGGCTGGGGCTGGCGCCTGCCGTGGGCCATGCTGGCGATGTGCTGTCCATCCTCTTCCACAAGCGGCGCGGGCCGCTGCGCGATACACCGCTGGTGTTGCCACTGGCCGATCCGCTGCAAGCCGGCCGCGCCTCGGTCCGGCCGCTGCCGGTGCTGCCCGCCGAGCCGTTTGTCGTCGACCCGGCCACGGCGGCGCTGCTGGCGTCGCTGTCGTCTTCTTCTGCGTCCGGTGTTGTACCGGACACTTCCGACCATGCCGTTCTGGATCGCGGTGCATCTGCCTCGCCTGCCGCTCGACGCGCTTCGTCCCCAGTGGTCTGATCCGGCCGCGCTGCCCTTGCCGGTGATGGTGCTGGAGCAGGAGCGCGTGGTGTCGGCCAACCGCCTGGCGGCGCGCGAGGGCGTGCACGTAGGCTTGCGCCGGGCGGGCGCGCAAGCGCTGGTGCCGCATGCGTTGCAACTGGAGCGCGACCCGGCCGCCGAAGCGCGGCTGCTCCAGGCACTCGCGCTGACGCTGTTGGCCTTCACGCCGCACGTCACGCTGGACTTGGCCGACGAGGCCACCGTGCTGCTGGAGGTGGAGGCCAGTCTGCGCCTGTTTCGCGGTCATCGCGCGTTGTGTCGAGCCGTGCGGCGTTGCGCGCGCGGCTTGGGGCTGGCGTCGCAGATCGGCACGGGCACCACCGGGCGCGGTGCGGCATGGCTGGCCAGTGGCCGGCCGATGGGGGAGCGTCGCGCGCCGCCGATGCATATTCGGTGTGTGCGTCGCGCGGTGCGGCCCGAGCGCATGGCTGTGCTGCTCGACCGCTTGTCCATTGACGCCGTGGCGCGCCTGACGCGGCCGGATTGGCTCGAAGGCCTCGGCTGCCGCACGCTGGCCGATCTGCGTGGCCTGCCGCGTGCTGGCCTGCGCCGGCGTTGCGGCCCGCTGCTGGTCGACACGCTCGACGCCGCCTATGGCGAGGCGCACGAAAGCTACACCTGGTTTGCCGCGCCACTACGCTTTGACGTGCCGCTGGAGCTGCCCGGCCGCATCGACAGCGCAGAAGGCGTGCTGGCCGCGTCCGAACAGTTGCTGCTGCAGCTGGTCGGCTGGCTGGCCGCGCACCAGCTGGGCGCCAAGGGCTACCGGCTGACGCTGGAGCACGAGCGCCGGCGCGGCCGCGACACGCAGGACGCCGCTTCGTCCACCCCGGTCGATATCTTGCTCGCGCAGCCGGTGCGCACGCTGGCGCATCTGTCGCGCGTGCTGCGCGAGCGCGTGCATCGGGTCACGCTGATCGCCCCGGTGGTCGAACTGCGGCTGACGGTGACTGACGCCACACCGCTTGCACCGCCCACTGAATCTTTGTTTCCCGAGCCCGGTGGCCGCGCCGAGGATGCCGCACGCCTGATCGACACCCTCATTGCTCGCCTGGGCGCGGCCAACGTGCTGCACCCGCAGCCCTGCGCCGACCATCGCCCCGAACGTGCCAACCACTGGGTCGAGGTGAACGCCGCCACCACGGCGCACAGCCGCGCCGCCGCGCGCCAGGCGCTGGCACAGTGGCACGCCCAGCAGCCCGAGCGCCCGCTGTGGCTGCTGGAAAAACCGATCCCGCTGCTCACGCGCCAGCACTATCCGTACTATCGCGGGCCGCTGCGGCTGGTGTCGCTGCCCGAGCGCATTGAATCCGGCTGGTGGGACGACGCGCTCATCAAGCGCGACTACTTCATCGCTGAAGGCGCGGGTGCAGGTGAATCTGCGGTGCGCTACTGGGTCTACCGCGATCGCGTCTCGGCATCGGCCGGCGAAGACGACGCGCGCTGGTATCTGCACGGCTTGTTCGGCTAGGGTTGCCATGGCGACAACCGCGTCAATCTCCATCGGTCTGCCTGAATACGCCGAGCTGCATTGCATCAGCAACTTCACGTTTCTGACCGGCGCCTCGCATCCGCAGGAATTGGTGGAGCGCGCCAAGCAATACGGCTACCAGGCGCTCGCGCTCACCGACGAATGCTCTGTGGCCGGCACCGCGCGTGCCCTGGTGGCGGCCAAGGAGTGCGACCTGAAGCTGATCATCGGCAGCCACTTCACCGTGCGTGATGCGCGGGGCGAGCCGTGGCTGCGGCTGGTGCTGCTGGCGCAGAACATCGATGGCTACGGCAACCTGAGCGAGATCATCACGCAGGCGCGATTGGCGGCGCCCAAGGGCGAATACCGTTTGCTGGCCGACGACCTGGCCGCACCCACAGGGGGCCTCGCCCACCTGCGCGGCGCGCCCAATTGCCTGGCGATCCTGCTGCCCGACTACGACCCCGATCCGCAGCACCTGCTGGCGCAGGCAACGTGGTGCCAGCAGGTGTTCGGCGACCGGCTGTCGATCGCGCTGGAGCTGCCGCTGCGCCATGCTGATGACCGCCATCGCGGCACGGTGGCGGCCGTCTCCGAGCAGGCCGACGTGCCCATGGTCGCCACCGGTGGCGTGCAGATGCACTCGCGCCAGCGCAAGCCGCTGCACGACGTGCTGACCGCCATCCGCCTGTCGAAGTCGATGGCCGAATGCGGGCTGGAACTGGCGCCCAGCGCCGAGCAGGCGATGCGCACACGCATGCAGCTCGCGTTTTTCTATCAGGGGGAGCGCGGTGCCAAGGCCTTGCAGCGCACGGTAGAGCTGGCCGGCCTGTGCACGTTCTCGCTGGACGAGATCGAATACGAATATCCGAGCGAGGTGGTGCCTGAAGGCATGACGCCCGCCGACTACCTGCGCGCTGAGGTGATGGCCGGTGCCGTGCGGCGCTACCCGATGGGCACGCCGGCCAAGGTGTGCAAGCAGATCGAAGAAGAACTCGAGCTGATCGCCGAACTGCGCTATGAGCCATTCTTCCTGACCGTCTACGACGTGGTGAAGTTTGCCCGCAGCCAGGCCATCCTCTGCCAGGGGCGCGGCTCGGCGGCCAACTCGGCGGTGTGCTACTGCCTGGGCATCACCGAAGTGAATCCGGACAGCGGCAACACGCTGTTCGCACGCTTTCTCTCCCGCGCGCGCAATGAGCCGCCCGACATCGACGTCGACTTCGAGCACCAGCGCCGCGAAGAGGTCATCCAGTACATCTACAACAAGTACGGCGTGACACGCACCGCGCTGGCCGCCGCGCTCATCACCTACCGCACGCGCAGCGCGTTGCGCGACGTCGGCCGCGCACTCGGCATCGACCTTGGGATGATCGAGCAGGTGGCCAAGGGGCAGGCGTGGTGGGACAGCCGCAAGGAGTTTGCCGAGCGCGCCGGCCAGCAGGGGCTCGATCCGGCGTCGCCGCTGGTGCAGCGCTGGGCCGAACTGGTGGACGAACTGCGCGGCTTCCCGCGCCACCTGTCGCAGCACGTGGGCGGCTTCGTCATTGCGCAGGGCAAGCTCTCGCGGCTGGTGCCGATCGAGAACGCGGCTATGGAGAACCGTCGCGTCATCCAATGGGACAAGGACGATCTCGAATCGCTGCGCCTGCTGAAGGTGGATGTGCTGGCGCTGGGCATGCTCACCGCCATCCGCCGCACGCTCGACATGGTGGATGCACTGCCCGGCCGCCGTGCACACTATGGCGCGACCGGCCGGCTCGCCATGCAGGATCTGCCCGATGGGGACGAGGAAACCTACGACATGATCTGCCGCGCAGACACCGTCGGCGTGTTCCAGATCGAATCGCGCGCGCAGCAGTCGATGCTGCCGCGCCTGCGCCCGCGCCGGTATTACGACCTGGTGATCCAGGTGGCCATCGTGCGCCCGGGGCCGATCCAGGGCGGCATGGTGCATCCGTACCTGCAGCGGCGCGAAGCCGTGCGCAACGGCAACCCCGATTGCGTGACGTATCCCGGCCCGGAGGTGCGTGCGGTGCTTGAACGCACGCTGGGCGTGCCGATCTTCCAGGAGCAGGTGATGGAGATCGCCATGAAGGCCGGCGGATTCTCTGCCGACGACGCCGATCGCCTGCGCCGCGATATGGCAGCCTGGAAGCGCAAGGGCAATCTCACCCAGCATCAGGAGCGGCTGATGAAGGTGATGGTCGAGGAGCGGAATTACGACCCGATCTTCGTCGAGGCGCTGTGCAGGCAGATGGAGGGGTTTGCCGAATACGGCTTCCCCGAGAGCCACGCGGCGGGTTTCGCCAAGCTGGCCTACGTCAGCAGCTACCTGAAATGCCACGAGCCGGCAGCGTTCTTTGCGGCGCTGCTCAACAGCCAGCCGATGGGGTTCTATTCGCCATCGCAGCTGGTGCAGGAGGCGCGGCGCAGCCAGGTGCGCGTGCTGCCGGTGGACGTGACGGCCAGCGTGTGGGACTGCACGCTGCATGAACGCTTGGACGGGCAGGGCAGGCAGAGCGATGGGATGGCCCAACCCGACATCCGGCTCGGTTTCAACCGCATTCGCGGCATGCGCCAGCCGGCCGCCGAGCGCATCGAGGCCGCGCGTGTGCAGGCGCCGTTTGCCAGCGTGGAAGATCTGGCGCACCGCGCTGCGCTGGATCGTCACGACCTGAACGTGCTGGCCGCCGCCAATGCGCTGCAGCCGCTGGCCGGCCATCGCCGCCAAGCGCTCTGGCAAACGCTTGCGCTGCAGGAGCCCGGCCACGACCACGCCTTGTTGCGTCCGGCCCGGCCAGTGGAGGCGCCCCTTATCCTGCCCGCGCCGCCCATCGGCGAAGAGGTGGTCGCCGATTACGACAGCCTCGGGTTGTCTCTGCAGCGTCACCCCGTGAGCTTGCTGCGGCCCCGTCTTGAAGGCATGCGCTTTGCCACGGCCGCCATGCTGGCCGGCTACCGCAATGGGCAACTGGCGCGCGCTTGCGGCATCGTCACCGTGCGGCAGCGGCCGGGCACGGCCAAGGGCACTATTTTTGTGACCATCGAAGACGAAACCGGCCCCATCAACGTCATCCTCTGGCCGCGCCTGATCGAGCGCCAGCGCCGTGAGGTGCTGCATGCACGTCTATTGGGCGTGTATGGCAAATGGCAGTGCGAGCGCGAGACGCGGCATCTGGTCGCGCAACACCTGGTGGACCTGACCCCGCTCCTTGGGCGTCTGGCGGCCTCCAGCCGCGATTTCCACTGATCGCCCCTGTCGGCTGGCGGCCACGCCACGTCCCGGCACGCCATTTGCGTGACGTAAGGCGCGCGCCGTCCGCGGGTCGCCAATGGAATGCAGCTGGTTGCATTCTTGTTGGGGTCCCCCCTCCGATTGGCGGATAGGGCAAGCGCGGATCGACGAAACGATGACCGGGTGTGACGATTTGCGCAGCATCAATCACAGGCATGGTGGGCCAAGCGAAGATAACGGCATTTCCTTGGGGAACCGTCCCCCGCCTGGCTTGTCACGGTAAACAGGTATGACGGGATGCGCTTTCATCACGCGTCAACATTGGGTGCAGTCGAAATTACGTCTACTCTGTAAGAAACACATCAGGAGGCCGCCACCCGAAACGTGTGGAACGGCGTGTTACGTAACACCGGTCATGCCGCTGCCGTACGTGCGTGTTATCGCGGACCTGGAGGCGTTTGGCTCCACCGTCCGCATGTTTTCAGCCGCATCGAGCGGGTCTCGGCCCATCGATGTTTCCCATCTCAGGTGCAGGAGCGAACAGATGGAACAGCCCTTCAAGCAGTTGCACAGTCTGCGCAAGTCGCGCAAGCTCAAACAGGAAGACGTCGCCAAGATGGCCGGCATCTCCCGCGAGGCGTATCTGCGCGCGGAATCCGGCCGTGCCGATCCGCGCCTGTCGACGCTGATGGCGGTGGCCGGCGCGCTGGGGCTGGAAGTCGTGCTTGCCCCACGCGAAGCGGTGGCCGAAATCGAACGCGTGATCGCCAGCCATCCGACCCAGCCGCTGTCCGGCGCTGCGCCGGGCGCTGAGGCCAGCCAGCCCGGCTCGATGGGCGGCTCGACCGGCGGCCACGGTCTGTCGGGTCAGTATCGCGGGCCGGAGCGCACGCCGCAGTCGGCCTACCATCCTGGCAGTGCCGGCGGCGCTGGCACCGATGACCGTTCCCGCATGGGGGGCTCGGGCGATCGTCCGGCCGCCGGCGGTACGGGCTCGACCGGCGGTTCCGACCGTCCGGGCTCCGGTTCCGGCTCGCGCGAATCCTGAGCGACGCCACCACCGTGGTGGCTCGCCGGCGCAGTGATTCTTCCGGGCGCGTCTGCTGCCGCGCCCGGTAACGACTGCCCGGCCGTTACGTTGCGCGCTTACAATGCGCGCCAACGTTTGATTCCCCATTCTCTGCTGCATGCACGGCGATTCCCCTCAAACACGCGACGGTTCCGCTGTGCCGTCGCTTGGCTCCCCGCCAGCCACACCCGGCCCACACTTGCCGCATCACGCCATCCACCCGCCGTTCTGGCAGGGGCTGAAGCACGATCCGTTCTTCTGGCTGTTGCTCGCCGTCTGCGGCGTGTTTTCCGTCATGGCGCCGCAGCGCATTGCGCAGTATCCGCAGCTGGTCGATTGGCACACCATCGCCGCGCTGGCCGGGCTGCTGATCCTCACCAAGGCGGTGGAATCGAGCGGCATGCTCCAGTTGCTCGGCCAGCGGCTGATCGACGCCGTAGAGAGCGAACGCGTGCTCGCCCTCGCGCTGGTGGGGGCGTCGGCGGCCCTGTCGACGCTGCTGACCAACGATGTCGCGCTGTTCGTGATCGTGCCGCTCACGGTCGGGCTGCGGCATGTGGCCCGGCTGCCGGTGACGCGGCTGATCGTGTTCGAGGCGCTGGCCGTCAATGCGGGCTCGGCGCTCACGCCGATTGGCAATCCGCAGAACCTGTTCCTGTGGCATCAGTCGGGGCTGTCGTTCGGTGCCTTTGTCTGGCAGATGGCGCCGATGGTGGCGGTGCTGATGCTGCTGTTGCTGGTGTGCACGTGGTTTGCGTTTCCGTCACTGACCATTCACGTGCATGCCGAGGTCGAAGCGGTGGAGCTGCACAAGCGGCTGCTGCTGCCGGCGCTGGCCCTCTATGTCCCGTTCCTGTTGCTGACCGATCGTGGGTATCCGCTGGCTGCGCTGGCCGGTTTGGTGGTGCTGTACCTGGCGGGTGCGCGCTACGTGCTTGCGCGCACTGACTGGGGGCTGCTGCTTGTGTTCGTGCTGATGTTCATCGATCTGCGGCTGGTGGCGCAGCTCGGACCGGTGCGGCAGGCGCTCGATGCGCTATCGCTGTCTGAACCTAGTCACCTGTATTGGGCCGGCATCGGTCTGTCGCAGCTCATCAGCAATGTGCCGGCGGCAATCCTGCTGGCCGAGTATTCGCACGACTGGCCGCTGATGGCGTTTGCGGTGAGCGTGGGCGGATTCGGCTTTCTGGTTGGTTCACTGGCCAACCTGATTGCGTTGCGGATGGCGCGGGACAAGCGTGCATGGCTGGTGTTCCACGCGTATTCGCTGCCGTTCCTGGCCGTGGCCGCCGGAGTGGTGTACGCGTGGCTGACCTGCCTACGCTAAACAAAAACGGCCACCTGAAGGTGGCCGCAATCTTATGCGCAGGTTGTTGCCTCAGACCTTCTTGGCCGAGATGATCGCCTCCGACACATTGCGCGGCGCCTCGGCGTAGTGCTTGAACTCCATCGTGTACGTCGCGCGGCCTTGGCTGAGCGAGCGCAGGTTGGTGGAGTAGCCGAACATCTCGGCGAGCGGCACCTCAGCGTGCACGACCTTGCCGCCGCCACCCGGGATGTCTTCCGTGCCCTGTACCATGCCGCGCCGCGACGACAGGTCGCCGATCACGTTGCCCATGTAGTCTTCAGGCGTTTCCACTTCCACCGCCATCATCGGCTCCAGCAGCACAGGGCCGGCACGGCGCATCGCATCCTTGAAGGCCATCGAGCCGGCCATGCGGAACGCGTTTTCGTTCGAGTCTACGTCGTGGTACGAGCCGAAGGTCAGGTGCACCTTCACGTCCACCACCGGGTAACCGGCCAGCACGCCCGTGTTCAACGTATCGCGGATGCCCTTGTCCACCGCCGGGATGAACTCGCGCGGGATCACGCCGCCCTTGATCTCGTCAAGGAACTCGTAGCCCTTGCCCGGGTTCGGTTCCAGCGTAATGACGGCATGGCCGTACTGGCCGCGCCCGCCCGACTGCTTGACGAACTTGCCTTCGACGTCTTCGGCGGTCTTGTTGATGGTCTCGCGGTAGGCCACCTGCGGCTTGCCGACGGTGGCCTCCACACCGAACTCGCGCTTCATGCGGTCGACCAGGATTTCCAGGTGCAGCTCGCCCATGCCAGAGATGATGGTCTGGCCGGACTCCTCGTCGGTCTTCACGCGGAACGACGGGTCTTCCTGCGCCAGGCGGTTGAGCGCCAGGCCCATCTTCTCCTGGTCGGCCTTGGTCTTGGGCTCGACCGCCTGCGAGATCACCGGCTCCGGAAACTCCATGCGTTCCAGAATGATGATGTTGTTCGGGTCGCACAGCGTATCGCCGGTGGTCGCGTCCTTCAGGCCGACCGCGGCCGCAATGTCGCCGGCATGCACGTCCTTGATCTCGACGCGCTGATTGGCGTGCATCTGCAGAATGCGGCCCAGGCGCTCCTTCTTCTGCTTGATCGGGTTGTAGACCGTATCGCCCGAGTAGATGGAACCGGAATACACGCGGAAGAAGATTAGTTGGCCGACGAACGGGTCGGTCATGATCTTGAAGGCGAGCGCGGAGAAGGGCTCGTCGTCGTTGGGGTGGCGTTCCAGCGGCTCGTCTTTCTCACCATGGCCTTCGATGGCGGGAATGTCCACCGGTGAGGGCAGGTAGTCCACCACCGCGTCGAGCATGGCTTGCACGCCCTTGTTCTTGAATGCCGAGCCGCACAGCATCGGCACGATCGCGCCGGCGATGGTGCGCAGGCGCAGGCCGTGCTTGATCTCGGCCTCGGTCAATGCTTCGCCGCTGAGGTACTTGTTCAGCAGGGTTTCATCGGCTTCGGCGGCGGCCTCGACCATCTTGTCGTGCCATTCCTGCGCGGTGGCCTTGAGCTCTTCGGGGATGTCGACGTACTCGAACTTCACGCCTTGCGATGCGTCATCCCACACGATGGCCTTCATCTTGACGAGGTCGACCACGCCGCGGAAGTGATCCTCCGCGCCGACGGGAACCTGGATCGGCACCGGGTTGCCCTTGAGGCGGTCGCGCATTTGCCGCTCGACGCGGAAGAAATCCGCGCCCACGCGGTCCATTTTGTTGACGAACGCAATGCGCGGCACGCCGTACTTGTTGGCCTGGCGCCAGACGGTTTCCGACTGCGGCTGCACGCCGCCCACCGAGTCGTACACCATGCACGCGCCGTCGAGCACGCGCATGGAGCGCTCCACCTCGATGGTGAAGTCGACGTGGCCCGGGGTGTCGATGATGTTGATGCGGTGTTCCGGATAGTTGCCCGCCATGCCGCGCCACATGCAGTGCGTGGCCGCCGACGTAATGGTGATGCCGCGCTCCTGCTCCTGCTCCATCCAGTCCATGGTGGCCGCGCCGTCATGCACCTCGCCAATTTTGTGATTGACCCCGGTGTAGAACAGGATGCGCTCGGTCGTGGTGGTTTTGCCGG